>JBCCVW010000006.1:0-49194 GCA_039194665.1 Actinomycetota bacterium | reverse complement strand
GTTTGGCCGATCTGGCGATGCCCAATGCCCAGCTCGAGATCCGCGTCGGTCGGGACGATCACGATCACCCCGGCGATCACGTGGAGTTCCTGCTGGCCGCCAACCCGGGAGCGCCACCGCTGCCCCTCGCCAAGGTTGCGTCGGGCGGCGAGCTGGCGCGCGTCATGCTGGCGCTGCGCCTGGTGTTGTCGATCGATGGCGACGAACCGCCGGGCACGCTGGTGTTCGACGAGGTCGACGCGGGAATCGGCGGCGCCGCAGCCCAGTCGGTCGCCGAGGCCTTGCGCGCGCTCGCCGATCACCACCAGGTGCTCGTCGTCACCCACCTCGCCCAGGTCGCCGCGGTCGCCGACCATCAGGTGGGGGTGGCCAAGCGCATCGAGCACGGGCACACCTTCGCCACGGCGGGCGAACTCGACGCCGAATCGCGCGTCGAGGAGATCGCCCGCATGCTGTCGGGTACAGCGAGCGAGTCGGCTCGATCGCACGCCCGCGAACTGCTGTCGTGACCGGTTCCCCGGTCGGCGCCGCGACCGCGGTATGGTGAGATCCCGTCGTGCTGTCGATCGAGTGCACCCTGAGCGAGGCCCTGCGATGACCCTCCCACCCCCCAGCGACGGGTCCGCCGCCACGGCGACCAAGCACATCTTCGTCACCGGAGGTGTGGCCAGTTCTCTCGGCAAGGGGCTCACCGCCTCGTCGCTCGGGCGGCTGCTCAAGGCGCGTGGCCTGCGGGTCACGCTGCAGAAGCTCGATCCCTACATCAACATCGACCCCGGCACGATGAACCCGTTCGAGCACGGCGAGGTGTTCGTCACCGATGACGGCGGCGAGACCGATCTCGACCTCGGCCACTACGAGCGGTTCATCGACGAGAACCTCTCGCGCAACTCCAACGCCACGACCGGTTCGATCTATCAAACCGTGTTGGCCGCCGAGCGGCGCGGGGACTACCTCGGCAAGACGGTCCAGGTGATTCCGCACATCACCGACGAAATCAAACGGCGAGTCGAGCGCGTCGCACGGCACGACGTCGATGTCGTGATCACCGAGGTCGGCGGCACGGTCGGCGATATCGAGATCCTGCCGTTCCTCGAGGCGATTCGGCAGTTCCGCAACCTGGTGGGACGCGACAACGTGTGTTACCTCCACGTGACGTTGGTGCCGTTCATCGGGCCGTCGGGGGAGCAGAAGACCAAGCCGACTCAGCACAGCGTGACCGAGCTGCGCAGTCGCGGTATCCAACCCGACGCCATCGTGTGTCGCAGCGAAGCGCCGCTCTCGGACGAGTTGAAGCGCAAGATCTCCAACTTGTGCGACGTCGAAGCACGCGCGGTGGTCAACGCAGCCGATGCGAAGAACATCTACGAGCTGCCGCTGATCCTGCACGAAGAGGGTCTCGACGACTACGTGTGCGACGTGTTGCGCATCGACGCTCAACCCGACCTTGGTCCCTGGGAAGACCTCGTGGCCACGGTCGACGCCGCGGTCGAGCCGGTGCGCATCGGCCTGATCGGGAAGTACATCGAGCTCCCCGATGCGTACCTGAGCGTGGTTGAGAGCATCAAGCATGCGGGGTTCCATCACGGCGCAGCGGCCGAGATCGAATGGATCCAGTCCGAACACGTCGAGGGCCTGCTCGCCGACGGCCAGCTCGGCCAACTCGACGGCATCGTCATCCCGGGTGGATTCGGCTATCGCGGGGTCGAGGGCAAGATCGCCGCTGCCCGCTACGCCCGCGAGGAGGGCGTGCCCTGCCTTGGGTTGTGCCTCGGACTGCAAGCGATGACGATCGAGTTCGCCCGCGACGTCGTTGGCCTCGGAGATGCCAACTCGACCGAGTTCGATCCGACCACCCACCATCCGGTGATCGATCTGATGCTCGAACAACGGGGGATCGAAGACAAGGGCGGCACGATGCGCCTCGGTGCCTACTACGCCGTACTCGCTGCCGGTTCGCAGGTCGCCGAGGCATACGGCGAGCCGGTGGTCAGCGAGCGGCATCGCCATCGCTACGAGTTCAATGAGCAGTATCGGACGCAGCTCGAAGCGGGCGGCCTGTGGTGTTCCGGGACCTCGCCCGACAACCGGCTGGTCGAGTTCATCGAGCTCCCCGGCCACCCGTTCTGGGTGGGCACCCAGGCACATCCGGAGTTCAAGAGCCGGCCCGACCGGCCACACCCGCTGTTCCGCGAGTTCGTCGGCGCCGCACTGGCCCGTCGACGCAGCGGAGTCGGCGGGGCCGTCAACACCGCGACGGTCGACACCGCGACCGATCCGGCGACGGCG
Source organism: Actinomycetota bacterium (assembly GCA_039194665.1). GTDB lineage: Bacteria > Actinomycetota > Acidimicrobiia > Acidimicrobiales > Ilumatobacteraceae > JABSQH01. The sequence goes on along the minus strand of JBCCVW010000006.1, from coordinate 46,905 downwards.
GCGTCGGCAAATGGAGACGCTGCGGGCGCGATGTCCGACGCACCGCGCACGATCAACGCTCCGCTGACGTGACCGGATTCCGCCGGCGCGGCGAGTCGGTGGTCCACCAGGGCTATGTCTGGCACGTGGCCGTGGCAGAGTTCGAGGGACCCACCGGAGAACCGTTCACCCGTGACATCGTCCGCTCGCCGGGAGCGGTCGGCATCGTGCCGGTGCTGTTCGACGCCGAAGGCAACCCGTTTGTTGTCCTCGTGTCGCAGTACCGCCCGCCGTACGAGCGCAACGTGATCGAGATCCCTGCGGGGATGCGTGACATCGCCGGAGAGTCACCCGAGGCGGTGGCCCATCGCGAACTGGCCGAAGAAGTGGGGCTCGCCGCGGAGACGATGCAGTTGCTGACCGAGATCTATCCGTCACCGGGGATGACGGACTCGGTGACCACGATCTTCATTGCCACCGACTGTTCCGAGGTGGCCGATGATCGCCAGGGCCCCGAAGAGGAATACATGGAGCTCATGCGGATGCCGCTCGCCGATGCCGTCGCCATGGTGGTGTCCGGCGAGATCGCCGACGCCAAGTCGGTCGCCGGACTGTTGCTTGCCGAGCGCGCCCTCCACGCCGGCGACGGCGACCAGCGCACCGTGCGCGCACCGTGAACGCCACGGTCGAACTCCCGCTCGAGGTCGAGGAGTTTCTGGCGTGGATGTTGGCTGAGAAGGGCCGTTCGGCGAACACCCTGGCGGCCTACCGCCGAGATCTCCGGGGATACGTGTCCTGGCTGGCTGCGCGTCACCGCTCGATCATGGACGTCGACCGCGCCACGCTGGTGGAGTTCGTCGACGCCCGTCGGCACGATGGTCTGGCGACTTCGACAATCGCCCGGCAACTCGCTGCGGTGCGCATGCTCCACCGCTTCCTGGCGGTGGAAGGACACCGCCACGACGATCCGACGGTGGATCTCGAAGGTGTTCGGGTGCCTGCGGGGCTCCCCAAGCCGCTGACCGAGGATGAGGTCGAGCGGCTGCTCGCGGCGACATCACCGAGCGATCCGCCCGGTCGGCGTGATCTCGCGCTGCTCGAGCTGTTGTATGCGACCGGCGCACGGATCTCCGAGGCGGTGGGACTCTCGATCGGCGATCTCGACACCGATCAGCGGTTGGTGCGTTTGTTCGGCAAGGGGAGCAAAGAACGCATCGTTCCCTACGGGGGATCGGCGGCCACGGCCCTCGACGGCTGGTTCTCCACCGATGGCCGGCTGGCATTTGTTCCCGATCGGTGGCGCCGGCGTGACGATGCCGACGCGGTGTTCCTCAACCAGCGCGGCGGCCGGCTCACTCGGCAGGCAGCCTGGAACATCGTCAAACAGCGTGCGCAGCGCGCCGGACTGACGAGCGAGTTGTCGCCGCACTCGTTGCGCCACTCGTGCGCAACCCATCTGCTCGACCACGGCGCCGATCTGCGTATCGTGCAGGAGATGCTCGGACACGCATCCATCTCGACAACGCAGGTGTACACCCGGGTGAGCCAAGAGCGGCTCTTCGACGTGTACCGCGCTGCACATCCGCGAGCCACGGCGTGATGACCGAGTCGCTGCTGCTGCGCGCGCCGCTCAAGGCCTGGCACCTTGCGGCCCGCTTCGTCACTTCGCTGCCGCCAACGCCGCCGTCGGTCGATGATGAAGTGTGGGTCGATCGGCATCTGCGGAGGGCCGAGCGCCGACTGTGGGTCCAGCTCGACAACCGCGATCGCCGGCACTCCGTGGCCGTGGCCAGGCGTTTCGTGGCGCGACGCTCAGGCGCCACCCAGGCCGAGATCGCCGGCGCGCTGCTCCACGACGTGGGCAAGATCGAGTGCGATCTGGGGACGCTGCAGCGGGTCGCAGCCACAGTGGTCGGACCGATCACGCCGCGGTTTCGCGCCTACTACGACCACGAAGCGATCGGTGCAGCGCTTGCGCAGGCACGAGGCTCCGATCCGGCGACCGTCGAGTTGATCGCCGGTCACGGCGACGCCTACCCCGATCTCCAGGCCTCCGACCACGCCTGAGGTGTAACGACCCGACGATTCAGGCGGGCAGCATGCCGATGGCCCGCTGCGCACGCTCGAGAGTGGCCGAGGCGACCTCACGAGCTTTGTCGGCACCCACCCGCAACAACCGGGCCAGCTCGCCGCGGTCGTCGATCAACTCGAGGTAGCGCGCCCGAATCGGGTCGAGGGTGGCGACGACCGCTTCGCCGGTGTCCACTTTGAGTCGGCCGTACTGCTCGTACTCGTCGGCCACTGCGGACGGGGAGCGACCGGTGACGGCAGCGTTGATCTCCAGCAGGTTGGCAACTCCCGGCTTCGCCTCACGGTCGTAGCGGACCGCGTCGGCGCCGGTGTCCGAGTCCGTCACGGCGCGTTTGAACTTCTTCAGCACTACGCCTGGCTCGTCGATCAGATACACGCAGCCGGCGTCGGAGTCGTCGGACTTCGACATCTTCGACGAGGGGTCCTGCAGGCTCATCACCCGTGCCCCCGCGTCGGGGGTGACCGCCTCGGGCACCACGAACGTGTCGCCGAAGCGGTGATTGAAGCGGATCGCCGCATCGCGGGTGATCTCCACGTGCTGTCGCTGGTCGTCGCCGATCGGCACTTCGTTCGCGTCGTAGAGCACGATGTCGGCGGCTTGCAGCGCGGGATAGGTGAACAGCCCTCCGGAGATGAACTGTTGCTGGCGCTTGGCGGTCTTGTCCTTGAACTGGGTCATTCGTGACAGCTCGCCGTACGAGATCGTGCACTCCATGATCCACCCGAGCTGGTTGTGCTCGGGGATGTGGCTCTGCACGAACACCGTTGCCCGCTCGGGGTCGAGACCGATGGCGAAGAGCATCGCCGCCAACTCGACGGTTTGGGTGCCAATGATCCCGGGCTCCTCGATCACCGTGAGAGCGTGCAGGTCGACGATGCCGTGGAACGCGTCATGGTCGTCCTGTCCCAGGGCCCAATTGCGCAACGCTCCGAGGTAGTTGCCGAGATGGACGTCGCCGGTGGGCTGCATACACGACAGCACCCGCGGTGGGGAGGGAGCGCTCATGGGCGGGTGACGATACCCCGATCGCGCCGGTCCGGCCCGGTAGTTTGACGGCAATGGCCGTCGACGTCGCCACCCCCGTGTACGAGGGGCCCTTTGACTTACTGTTGCAGTTGATCCTCGCCGAGCAGGTCGACATCTATGAGATCAACCTGGTGACCATCGTCGATGCCTATCTGGTCGAGATCGAACGGATGCAGCAGCTCGACCTCGACGTGGCCACCGGGTTCGTGTTGATCGCCGCAACACTCGTGGAACTGAAGGCTCGCCGCCTCCTGCCCGATCAGGGCGATGTCGACCTCGACGAGGAGCTGGCCCTGTGGGAGGAGCGCGACCTCCTGCTCGCCCGCTTGCTCGAAGCCAAGACCTTCAAAGACGTCGCTGGTGTGTTCGCCTCGCTCGCCGACGACGCCGACCTCAGCTTCCCTCGCCAGGTCGGCCCCGACGAGCGCTTCGATGGCATCGCTCCCGACCTACTCGAAGGCACGAGCCTGACCCGGCTACGCAACGCTGCGATCCGCGCCCTGACGCCACCGTCCGTCCCCGTCGTCGATCTGCATCACGTCACGCCGATCACCGTCACCGTCGCCGACGCGGTCGCCGAATTGGTCGACGAGCTACCGCGCGCCGGGCGGATCTCGTTTCGCCGCCTCACCGATGCGCTCGTGGACCGCATCGAAGTGATCGTGCGCTTCCTCGCAGTCCTCGAATTGTTCAAACAGGGCGCTGTTGAGCTCGACCAAACCGAGCGGTTCGGCGACATCGCCATCACCTGGATTGCCGACGACGAGTTCGACCGCAGCGCCGTGCTCGTCGACACGTACGAGGGCTGATCGACATGACCGACGCACCTGAACCCGCGCTCGGCGCCGTGATCGAGTCGATCGTGCTCGTCGCCCACGATCCGGTGCCCACCGAACTGCTCGCCCAGCTGCTCGAGCGGCCCATCGACGAGGTCGACGCCTGCTGCGACGAACTCGCCGAGGCGTATCGGCGCGATGGGCGCGGTTTCGAGCTGGTGCACGTTGCCGGTGGCGTACGGTTCCAGACCGTCGCCGATCACGCACCGTGGGTCGAGCGTTTCCTGCTGTACGACCAGCGCGCCCGTCTGTCCGGCGCGGCGCTGGAAACGCTGGCGATCATCGCCTACAAGCAGCCGATCTCGCGCGCCCAGGTCGCGGCGATTCGTGGCGTCGACCCCGATGGTGTGCTGCGAACCTTGCAGGCCCGTGGCTACGTGGCCGAGCTTGGCCGCGACGAGGGTCCCGGCCAAGCGATCCTGTACGGAACGACGCCGACATTCCTCGAACGGTTGGGTCTGCGCTCGCTCGACGATCTGCCGCCGATCGCCGAGTTCATTCCCGGACCCGAGGTGGTCGAAGCCCTCGAAGACGGGCTGCGGATCACCCCGTCGATCGACGTCGACGCACCGCCGGCCTGATGTACTCGTGACGCCCCCCGCCGTCGAACCCCCGCTGTGGGAGCAGTTGGGAGGCGACGACGACCGCGGTGAACGACTGCAAAAGGTGCTGGCGCAGACCGGTCTTGGCAGCCGGCGCGTGTGTGAAGACTTGATCGCCGGCGGGCGCGTCACCGTGAACGGTGAGATCGCGGCGCTCGGCCGACGCGTGCACGCCGACCGCGATCGCATCGAGGTCGATGGGGCGCCGATCGGTGTGCGCCCCGACCGGGTGTACTACCTGTTGAACAAACCGAGTGGGGTGATCACGACCAGCAAGGACACCCATGGTCGGCGCACGGTGCTCGACCTACTGCCCTCCTCGCCGCGGGTGTTCTCGGTTGGTCGTCTCGATGCCGAGACCGAGGGCCTCCTACTGCTGACCAACGATGGGGAGTTGGCCAACCGGGTCGCTCATCCGTCGCACGGTCTCGACAAGGAGTATCTGGCCGAGGTGGCGGGCGGACGCGTCGCCGCAGGGGCGCTGCGCACGCTGCGCGATGGGGTCGAACTCGACGACGGCGTCACCGCGCCGGCCAAGGTCAGCCAGCCCGAACCCGGAGTCCTGCGGATCACGATCCACGAAGGCCGCAACCGTCAGGTGCGACGGATGTGCGAGGCCATCGGTCATCCAGTACGCCGACTGGTACGCACGCGTATCGGCCCGCTCAGCGACCGCCGACTGGCGCCGGGGAAGTACCGCGAGTTGCGTGTCGAAGAGTGGCGCAGCTTGCTCGAGGCAGTGGCGCTGCAGGCGCCGCCGTCGTAGCAACAACACCCGGGTGCAGTCACTGCCGTGGGGGTACGCTCCCGAACCGTGAGCGACTCGCGGCGTGCCAACGTGATCGGCCTCGGCCTGATCGGCGGCTCGATTGCTCTGGCGCTCCGCGCCCAGGGATGGGTGGTCAGCGGTGACGACACCGACGAGACCACAGCCAAAGAGGCGCTCACCCGCGACGTCGTCGATGAGCTCGGGCTCGACCCGGATGCCGAAATCACGTTCGTGGCCACCCCCGTGATGGCCAGCGCAGACGCAGTCGAGCGAGCGCTCGGGGCAACCTCTGGTGTGGTCACCGATGTCGGCAGCGTGAAAGCGCCGATCGTTGCTGCGGCGAGCGACCAGCGGTTCATCGGCGGCCATCCGATGGCCGGGAGCGAGGTCGATGGTCTCGACGGAGCGGTCGCGGAGCTGTTCAGCGGCGCAGTGTGGGTGATCACACCCGATGACGCCACCAGCGACGACACGATCGCCACCGCGTCCGCGGTGATCCGCTCCCTCGGTGCTGAGGTCGTCGGGCTGGCGCCCGAGGCGCACGATCGGCTCGTAGCCGTGGTGAGCCATGTACCGCATCTCACCGCAGCGTCGTTGATGGGCGTGGCGACGCATCGCGCCGAGGAGCATCCGGCGTTGCTGCGGCTTGCCGCGGGCGGGTTCCGCGACATGACGCGCGTTGCGAGCGGTCCGCCCGACATCTGGCTCGATATCTGCGCTCAGAACAGTGATGCGATCGTCGCCGCCCTGTCGGAACTGATCGACCGCCTGAGCGCGTTGCGCACGGTGGTCGAAACCGACGACCGCGAAGCGCTCGAACAACGGCTGCGCGATGCCCGCCAAGCGCGCGCCAATCTGCCTGCACGCGTCCTCCACCCCGAGGAGCTCGCCGAGGTGCGCATTCCGATCCCCGACCGCGCCGGCGCGGCGGCCGAGGTGTTCACCCTGGCCGCCGAACTCGAGGTGAACATCGCCAGCTTCGAAGTGGTGCACGAGGCTGAACGCAACCTCGGCGTCGCCGTCGTGCTCGTCGACCAGAGCGCAAGCGAGCGCTTCCGCGGTGGGCTCCTCGCCCGTGGCTTCCGCCCGGCGGTACACCCGCTGTCATGAGCGACGTCGCCCGGGTCCGCACGGCCGAAGGTCCGATCATTGCCGACGTGCGCGTGCCGCCGTCGAAGAGCGTCGCCAATCGGGCGCTGGTGTGCGCCGCGCTGGCCGACGGTACGAGTGAGATCAGGGGTATCGCGCCGGGCGATGACACGGCGGTGATGCTCGAGGGTTTGGAGCGGCTCGGCTGCGGTATTGCCACTCACGAGATCGACGGCGTCCTGGTCACCGACGTGATCGGGCTGGGCGGCGAGTTCGCCAGTGCGGAACGAACGCTGTCGACCAAACTCGCCGGCACCACCTCGCGCTTCCTGACGGCGCTGGCAGCGCTGGTCCCCAGTCCGACCACCATCGATGGTGACCCGCCGTTACGCGCCCGGCCCATGGGCCCGCTGCACGAGTCGCTGCATGCCTTAGGGGCTGAGGTCGTTCCAGGAGAACGCGCCGGGCACCTCCCCGTGACCGTGCACGGCCCGCTGCGTGGCGCTGACGCCATCGTCATGCCGGGCGACGTGTCGAGTCAGTACGTGTCGGCGCTCATGCTGATCGGCCCGTATGTGCCTGGCGGCGTCAAGATGTGGTTGTCGACTGACCCGGTGTCACGGCCGTACCTGGAGCTGACTCGATCGGTGATGGCGGCGTTCGGCGTTCTCGACGTCGATGTCGAGGGCCGCCGCATTGCCGTGGCATCCGACGTGTACGGCGCACGGACCTACGAGGTCGAAGCGGATGCGTCCTCGGCGAGTTACCCGTTGGCGGCTGCGGCGATCGTCGGCGGCGCGGTCGTTGTCCGCGGTCTCGGGTCAGGGTCGCAGCAGGGCGATCGCAGATTCGTCGACCTGCTCGAGGCGATGGGTTGTGTCGTGACACACGGCAGCCACGACACGGTCGTGATGCGCCGTCGAGACACGCCACTGCGGGGGATCGACGTCGACATGGCCGACGTCTCCGATCTGGTGCCCACACTCGCAGTTGTCGCCACCCAGGCGGTGACCCCCACACACATTCGCGGTGTCGGGTTCATCCGTGCCAAAGAGAGCGACCGGTTGGGAGACCTGGCGACCGAACTGAATCGTGCCGGTGCCGATGTGACAGTGGACGACGACGGATTGACGATCCGTCCACGTGACCTCCTGACGGCGGCGCGGTTCGAGACCTATCACGATCACCGAGTGGCGATGTCGCTGGCGCTGCTCGGGCTGGTGGTCGATGGTGTCGAGGTCGTCGATCCGGGTGTCGTCTCAAAGAGCTGGCCGGAGTATTGGGACATGTTGGCCGCGCTGCCGGCACGTCATCGATGAGCTCGACGCGCGTCGCCGCGTTCGACGTCGACGGCACCTTGACGACACGCGACTGCGTCGTGCCGTTCCTCCGCCGGGTGGCCGGGCTGCCAACGATGTTCTGGCGGTTGACGCTGGCCGGACGGGCGACGATTCCGGCTGCCGTGCGTCGCGATCGCGACGCCCTCAAAGCGGAGGCGACGAGGGCCGCCTTTACCGGGCGCGCGGTGGCCCCAGTCGAAGCGATCGCCAGCGACTTCGCCGCGAACGTGGCAGCGGGTTGGCTGCGCGGCGACACTCTCGCCGAGCTCCGCCGTCACCAAGCCGATCACGCCACAACGGTGCTGGTTTCGGCGTCGTACGCCGTCTACCTCAGGCCGCTCGCCGCCGCATTGGAGGTCGACGACGTTCTCGCCACCGAGCTGGCGATCGGATCGGACGGTCGCTTCACCGGCCAGCTGGTCGGCGCAAATTGCCGCGGACCAGAGAAGGTGCGCAGACTGCACGAATGGCTCGATCAGCACCACCTGGGCCGCAGCGCGGTCCATCTCACCGCGTACGGAGACTCGGTGGGCGACCGGGAGATGTTGGCTGACGCCGACGAGGCACGGTGGGTCACGAAGTGACCCCAATGGTCGCCGCTACCGTGCTGCGTTGGTGACTTCCGCTCCGCCTCGCCCGTCGACGATGTCGATGCCGGTCGCATTGCTCCGCGCCAGCAGGCCGAAGCAGTGGCTGAAGAACGTGTTGGTGTTCGCCGCCCCCGGTGCGGCCGGCGTGTTGGATCAGTGGCACGAGTTGTGGTTGACGGTGGTCACGTTCGTGGCGTTCTGTTGCGCGGCGAGCGCGACCTATCTGTGGAACGACCTGCTCGATGTGGAGGCCGACCGCCGTCATCCGACGAAGCGCCGGCGGCCGATCGCGTCGGGAGACCTGCCGATTCCGGTGGCCCGGGCGGCGGTACCGGTTTTGGCGGTGGTGGCGTTGGGGCTGACCGCCACGACCGGTCGGTGGCAGACGCCGGCGGTGATTGCGGTGTATCTGGCGCTGCAGCTGGCATACACGGTGTGGCTGAAGCATGTCGCGGTGCTCGATGTGATCGCCATTGCCAGTGGGTTCGTATTGCGGGCCGCGGCGGGTGCGGTGGCGGTCGACGTGCCGATGTCCCGGTGGTTCGTGTTGTGCGTCACGTTCGGGTCGTTGTTCATCGTGGTCGGCAAGCGGTACGCCGAGCTCAACGAGGTCGGGGCCGAGGCCGACGTGCGGGCGACGCTCGCGGTGTATTCGACGGGCTACCTGCGGATTTTGTTGGCGGTCAGCATGGCTGGAGCGCTGATCAGCTACTGCGTGTGGGCGTTCGAGACAGGCACGTTGAGCACCTCGGACTGGCCGTTCTACGAGTTGTCGATCGTGCCGATGCTCGCGGCGCTGTTTCGCTACCTGCTCGTTTTGGAGAACGGTGATGGCGCCGCGCCAGAGGAAGTGTTCGCCAGCGACCGCACCTTGCAGTTGCTCGGACTCTGTTGGCTCGTGATCTACGGCATCGCCGTGTATTCGGCCTGAGTGCGCACGGTGCACGCCCGCGTGGCCGGCGTGCACCGTGTAAGCGATGTGCGGCGGCATAGCCTGGCCAGCCATGTCGATTGCCGAACGCCCCGATCTCGACACCGTGTGCCAACGCGTCGCCGACGTCGACGGATGGATGACCGACGGCCAGGCCGCGGCGCTCTACGACGCCGCTGTGGCGTGTCCCGACGGGGGCACGATCGTGGAGATCGGCAGCTTTCGAGGTCGATCGACGATCGTGTTGGCCAGCGCTGCGCCGAATGACGCCCGCATCTACGCCATCGACCCCCACGCCGGCAACGATCGGGGACCCCAGGAAATCGACGGATACGCCGACGAGGCCAACGACGACCACGCGGCGTTCTTGGCCAACCTCGCTGCCGCCGGGGTCGCCGAACGCGTCGAACACCTCCGGGTGTTCTCCAACGATGCCCACGCCCACGTCGACGGACCGATCGATGTGCTGTACGTCGACGGTGCGCACCGGTACGCTCCCGCGCGGGCCGACATCGCCTCGTGGGGCGAGCGCGTCGCCGACGGTGGCACCCTGCTGATCCACGACTCGTTCTCATCGGTCGGAGTGACCGCCGCCATCATTCGCGAGCTGTTGGCGGGCGGACGGTTTCGTTATGTCGGCCGCTCGAGATCGCTGGCGATCTACTGCGCCGACCTCGCTGCCACCGACCGTTGGAGCAACGCGGCGCGGCAGGCGGCCCAGCTCCCGTGGTTCGTGCGCAACGTTGCCGTGAAGGCTGCGTTGTTGTGCGGCCTCGGCCGAGCGATGGAGCGCACTGGACGGGAGGCCCCGGAGTGGCCGTACTGATGCACCGGGGTTGTTCTGCTGTGGGGCCCGTGGCGATGCGGGAGACGATCTGATGCCGGCCACCGAGGCCGATGCAACGATGGCAACCCTGACCGGCTGGGGCCGCACCGCACCCTCGGTCGGTCGAGTCGTCGTGCTCGACGGCGACACGGTGCGCTCCACACCCGATTCGGTACTGCCCAGCGACCTCGGGCGCGGCGCGATCCCGCGTGGTTTGGGTCGTTCGTATGGCGACCCGGCACAAAACGGTGGCGGCGCCGTGCTGCGGCTGCTCCCAGGCCGGACGCCGATCACGCTGGACGAGCGCGCCGGAACCGCCACCGTCGACGCCGGTGTGAGCTTCGACGACCTCTTGCGCACAATCGTTCCTACCGGATTCTTCGTGCCGGTGACCCCGGGCACACGGTTCATCACGGTCGGTGGGGCGATCGCCAGCGACATCCACGGCAAGAACCACCACGTCGACGGCACGTTCGGCGCGCATTGCCGTCGGCTCACGCTGCTCACTGCCGCAGGTGCCCTGCGGTCGATCAGCCCGGCCGACGGCGCCGTATGGTGGGCGACCATTGGTGGAATGGGCCTCACCGGCCTGATCGTCGACGCCACGTTTGATCTGATCCCGATCGAGACCAGTCGGTGCCTGGTGCGTACCCAGCGGGTGGCCAACCTCGATGCACTCATCGACACGATGGCGGTCGACGACCAGCGCTACTCCGTGGCATGGGTCGACCTCCTCGCCACCGGTCGCTCGCTCGGACGAGCAGTGTTGACCCGCGCCGACCACGCGCGACTCGACGACCTTCCGCCGAAGGCTCGGCGTGACCCGCTGGCCTTCTCCCCACCCGCACTCCTCGACGTGCCACCGGGCGGTCCCAACGTGCTCAGCCGGCCCGCAGTGCGTGCCTTCAACGAGCTGTGGTACCGCAAGGCACCCCGCGACCACACCGCACCGGAGTCGATCACCGGCTTCTTCCACCCCCTCGACATGGTCGGCAGCTGGAACCGGCTGTACGGCGGGTCGGGGTTTCTGCAATACCAATTCGTCGTGCCCGACGACCGGGTCGATTCCTTGCGGCTCATCATCGAACGAGTCGTCGCCTCCGGCCACGCGAGCTTTCTCGCGGTGCTCAAGCGCTTCGGACCGGCCAACGCCGCAATGCTCAGCTTTCCCACGTCGGGGTGGACGTTGACGCTCGATGTCCCCGCCGGTGCCTCCGGGCTCGCCGATCTGTTGCGCACCCTCGACGACGTCGTACTCGATGCTGGCGGACGGCACTACTTGGCCAAAGACGCCCACGCCACGCCGGCGATGGTACGCGCCGGTTACCCGCGGCTGGCCGAGTGGCAAGCCGCGCGTCGAGCAGTCGACCCCGATGGCTACTGGATCAGTGATCAGGCCCGACGTCTCGGGCTACTCGATGAGGAGGTGGCGTGAACAACGCCGTACAGCAACCGCAGACCGTGTTGGTGCTCGGCGGGTCGAGCGATATCGCCCGAGCGATCGTCGAAGCGTTGGCGTCGCCAGCGCTGCGTCACGTGGTGCTCGCCGGGCGTTCCCTCGACCCGCAACTGCCCGAGCTGCCCGACGACGTCACCGTCACGACGATCGAATTCGAGGCCGGCGAACCAGCGACGCATCGAGATGTCGTCGCTACTGCGGTCGATGCCGCCGGCGATCTCGATGTCGTCGTCCAAGCCTTCGGCCAACTCGGGACGGACGCGTCCGACGACCCAGCGACTGCGGCGGAGCTCGTCGCTGTCAACACCGCCGGCGCGGTGAGTTCGGGACTGGCGGTCGCCGAGCAACTGCGGCGACAGGGCCACGGGGTGCTCGTCGTACTGTCGAGCGTGGCCGGTGTGCGTACCCGTGCCTCGAACTTCGTGTACGGGGCGACCAAGGCCGGCCAAGATGCGTTCGCCACCGGCCTCAACCACGCACTACACGGAAGCGGCGCCCGCGTGCTCACGGTCCGTCCGGGCTTCGTGCGCAGCGCGATGACCGATGGGCTCGATGAGGTGCCGTTCACGATCGACCCCAGTGACGTCGCCGACGCAGTCGTCAGCGGTCTGCGCCGCGGCAAATCGGTGGTGTGGGCGCCAGGGGTGCTGCGAGGCGTGTTCGGTGTGTTGCGCTTCGCCCCCGACACGGTGTGGCGCCGCCTCGACCGGTGAACGGTGTGCGCCGATGAGTGGCGCCGACGATCTCGTCGCCGCGCTGACGCGGCTGCGCGCAACGGGCGTGCGGCGTATCGAGTCGTTTGCTTGGCGCGACCTCGACGATCCCGAGGCGGGTGGGTCAGAGCTCCATGCCGACGAGATCTTCACCCGCTGGACAGCCACCGATCTCGTCGAGATTGACCATCGCACCTCGACGATCGACGTCGGCCGCGAGTTCGACCGTCACGGGTACCACGTCACGCAACGCGGTGGTCGCTTCGATGTCTTCGCACGGGTGATCGCGGCGCAGCTCAACCGCCGCCTCCGGGGCCGTCGACCGCTCGATGTCGCAACGATCGAGATCTGGAACGGCGTGCCGTGGTTCAGTCCATTGTGGGGTCCGCAGCGATCGATCGTGTGGCTCCATCACGTGCACCGCGAGATGTGGGCCGACGCGGTGCCGGAGCCGATCGCCACGCTCGGCCGGTGGAACGAGACCCGGTTGGCGCCTCGGGCGTACCGGCGCGTGCTCGTGAACACGCTGTCGCAGTCGTCGAAGGATGAGATCGTGGAGATCGGCATTCCCAAAGAGCACCTGGCGGTCATCCCGCCGGGAGTCGACGAGCGATACGCAGCAGATGAAGCGCAACGCAGCCGTACGCCGCGGGTCATTGTGGTGGGACGACTCGCGCCCGTGAAGCGACAGCGGCTGGCGCTGGAACAGCTCGCCGTTGCTCGTGGTCGGCATCCCGAGCTGCGTGTCGACGTGATTGGCGACGGTCCCGACCGCGCCGAGCTCGAGCGATGGGTGGCCGACCGCGACGCCGCCGAGTGGGTTCGACTGCGAGGGCGGGTACCCGATGACGAGTTGCTTGCGGCGTATCAAGCCGCCTGGTTGGTCGTCAGCGCGTCGTACGCGGAGGGTTGGGGCATGTCGCTCACCGAAGGCGGCGCGTGCGGTACCCCGTGCGTGGCCACCGACATCGCAGGCCACCGCGGGGCGGCAATCGACGGTGTCACCGGCGTGCTCGTCGACGACCCGGCGGCGATGGGCACGGCGATCGCCGACATGCTCGCCGACGACGAGGGTCGCGGGCGCATGGGCCGAGCGGCGCTCGAGCACGCAGCCGGCCTGTCATGGACCGCCGTCGCTGCCCGTCAGGCCGCCCGTCTCGCCGACGCCTGCGAAGGCCCGACATCACGGCCTCGCTACGGCTCGGTGGGGGTGCGGTAGGCGCGATCGCGGCGGCGCAGCGAGAACGCGTCGCGCAGGCCCCACCAGGTGACGAGGCGAAACGCTTCGATCACGATCGACTGATGCATCTTCGATGACCCGGCGACACGATCGCGGAACACGATGGGAACCTCGACGACGCTCATGCCGGCACGCACGGCTCGATACGTCATCTCCACCTGGAATCCGTAGCCGTCTGCCTGCACGCCATCGAGGCCGATCCTCCGCAATGCGCTGGCCCGGTACACCCGGTAGCCGGCTGTGGCGTCGTTCACGGCAAGTCCGAGGGCGATCGCTGCGTACCGGTTGCCCCACCGCGACAGCCAGGTGCGCCGGCGCGGCCAGCCGATGACCGAGCCGCCCGGCACGTAGCGCGACCCGATCACCAGATCGATGCCTCGTTCGGCGACGGCGAGCATGGTGGGCAGCACGGCCGGGTCGTGGGACAGATCGGCGTCGATCTCCACGAGTGCGTCGTAGCCGGCGTCGAGGCCACGGCGGAACGCGTCACAGTAGGCGTCGCCCAGGCCCGACTTGACCTCGCGCGTCACCAGTTGCAGGCGGTCATCGTCGGCCATTCGTGCCCGTACCAACTCGCGCGTGCCATCGGTCGAGGCGTCGTCGATGACCATCACGTCGGCCTCGGGAACCGCATCGGCGAGGCGATCGAGGATCGTCTCGATGTTCGCCGCCTCGTCGTGGGTCGGCACGATGATCAACGTGCGCACGGACGGCGACGCTACCGGTCGGTGTCGTCGATGACGGGCATCTCCGGCCGGCGGAGCAGTGCCGCGACCACGACGGCGACTGCGGTCCAGGCGTATGGCGCCGTCCAGGCGAAACGGCTCGGCCAGTCGGGTCCTGGCGGATACCCATTGATCAATTGATCGGCGGCCACACCGACGGTGACCACCGTCATCGTCCCGACGATCACGGCCGGAGCAAACCACCGCATCCGGGTGAGGGCAATCGCCACGACCGCCACGGCTGGCGCGAGACCGCCAACGAGCAGTAACACGAGCGCCGCGACGCAGGTTGCGGTCCCCCATGCGGTGGCGGAGGCAGGCGGCCAGCGCCACCGATCGCTCGGCTGCCAGCGCACGCGCTCGTCACGGCCTCGCCAACGCGATGCCACGAGCAGCGCGACAACGCCCACCCCAGCGATCACGGAGAACCACAGGGCGATCGTCACGGTGCGTTGTGGCGTCCACTCCAGCTCGATGACCCGTGTGGTGTCCGCCGCCGGGATCAACCACCCGTTGGCGAAACCGTCGATCAACACGGGGGTGCCGAGATCGTCACCGTCGAGCCGTGCGGTCCATCCTTCGTTCCAGCTCTCGGTGAGTACGATCCAACTGGGGGTCGGGCTCGGTCCGACCTCGGTGCGGACATTCGTTGCGCTGTCGTCGAGCACCGAGATGGCGATCGACTCTGCGACGTCGCGCGCTAGTACCGGCTCGGCGAACAGGAGTCGGTCGACATCGAATCCCGAACCAGGGAGGGCGTCGAGACGGTGGACTCCGGCGGTGAGCGTCAGCGACTCACAAGCGGTCACGTCGAGCGCCGAACGACTGAGGGCCGCGCCGGTGGTGCCCGTGATGCGTACAGGGAGCGGCTCGCCGTCGAGGAGCAGGAGGTCATCGCGGCACCGTGGATCAATCGCGGCGGCAGGGTCGGTCGGAGGACCGAGATCGATCGACGCCGGCTGATCCCCGTCGATGTCGGCCGCATCGAGATCGACTTGCACGATGCCGACCGGCAGCACTTGGGGCACGCTCGAGAAGTAGTTCGGTGTGGTCACCTCGATGACCTCGTCGATGCGTAGCACCCACGGCCCGGTGAGATCGGGAAGTGGAACCGTCGCTGTCACCGAGCCGTCGGGGTTGCGCACGCCATCGCGCAGCTCGACGGTCGCCGCCCGATCGTCGGCACCGGACACAGTGATGACACGCGGCGTCGAATGTTGCGCGTCGGCGAGAAACGTGATGGTGGCTGCACTGGCCGTTCCGGTTGCGGCGAGCGCGAGTTCCGCGCCAACCGCACCGTCGAACGGTGTCCGCCAGGCCGTCGTCGGATCGTCGTCGGTGGCCGCCGCGCCCCGCGCGGCCGGAACGCCCGGAAGCCGCCGGTCGGCGACGGCCACCGGCGCCTCTCCGAGGGCGGTGGCCAGCGCCGCATCACCAGCTGCCGCGTCAAGTCGGACTTGACCGACCATCTCGAACGTCAGGTCGTCGGGCACGGCGAACTCGCGCACCATCCGACGTTCAGGGGCAGTGCGGTTCGGGGTCGCCGGATCGATGCGCTGTCGGGTGAACACATAGCTGAGCGCCCCCGTGCCATCCCATGCGGCGTTGTTTGCAAGGTCGGGGACCACGACCACCCGGTCGTCGATGAGCGGTCCGCCAGCGGCGCTGGGGATCGACACCTCGGCGAACCCGACACCGGGCTGCCCGACGTACGACCCCAGGTTGCCCAGGTTGTCGGCGAGCACTTCGATCCGCAACGCCGAGTAGTCGGCTCTGGGCAGCACGATCGTCTGGCCCGGGACGCTGCGTGACGTGTCGTCGAGGGCAACATCGAACGACGTGCTGTTGGCCCGCTCGGGATCGAGGGTCACCCGGATCTCGGTGATGAAGCGGCCTGTCGCCCCGGTGATGGGCTGCAGCAGCGTGAGCTGATCGGTTGCGGCCGGCTCGCGTAGGTCGACCTCCCAGGTGAGTCCCTCCGGTGCCTCGAACACGCCGGCGCGCCACGCGGTGGTGGGATCACCGTCGATGGCGAACCACGGAGCGTCCTCGGCGGTGTACACCACCGGGCTGCCGTAGTAGCTCGCCCGCACGTCGGCGATGTCGCCGCGATGGGCGGCGATGGTCTGTTGGCCCTCGAGCGACTCGAACATCGCCAGCCGCGCATCGCGCGGGTCGTCGTCGAGAACCAGGTCGCCAGCCGACTCGAGGGCACCGAGATTCGAGCCGATGGTGGACCACCGCCGACCCTCCTTGCGGTTGGTATCCGACACCACCCAGCGGGGATCGGTGCCGAGCATCGCTGCGTCGAGTTCACCGGCGAGCGCCAGGTCGTGGAGCGTTGCGGCGTAGAGCACCGGGTGATCGATGTCGAGTGCGCCGAGCGCGGCCAGGTCGACGAGCGCTTCAGCGTTGCCGGCCACGATCGTGGGCGCTGACGCGTCGACTGCGCGGACTCGGGCGGCCGCACCGAGGTCGAACGCGGCGACGACCGGAAACTCCTCGGCAGCGTCCGGTCGGGCGAAGGTCAGCTCGTCGAGCAGCGGGATCTCGGTGACGTCCGTGGTCGATGGCCCGACGTATGCCGGCTCGCCCAACGCCGTGCTGAGATCGGTCCACAGCGGTCCAGGGCGGGCCAGCCGGTAACGCTCGTGTTCCAGGTCGTTGCGGGCGACGATCGTCTCCACGGCGAACAAGGCGGCCAAGGTGGGCAGCACCTGCGGCTCGAGCCACCCGTCGGACAGGCGTCGTTCGATGGCACCCAAGAGGTCAGCGGTCGCGGCGCCTCCCTGGGGCACCAACTCGCGTGCCAGGTACGGCCGATCGATGAGCCCCGGGAGCACAGGATCGACGGTGCCACCCCACCGATAGTTTCCGAAGTCGGCACCCGGAACCTCATACACCCGACCCGTGCCCGTGGCATCGAGCCACTCGGCGAGATCGCTGACGTGTGCGGGCAGCGTCTCATCGCGGAGGATCGAATCAGACGTCGCCGAGCCGCTGAACCACGGGAACATCTGGATGGTCAGCGCGATGACGAGCGCGACGGGAAGCACTCCCGCTGCCCGGAGCAGTGGCGCCCGCTCCGCAGCGGCGCCCGTCGGGCGCCACTGACTGGCCGCACCGAGCCCCATCGCCAGTGCCAGGATCACCAGTGGAGCGGCGCGCGGCGTCGAGCGCAATGCAAGTCCCGCAGTGGTCTCGGTGGCGAACGTCTCAAACAGCGCGCCGTACACCGACGAGTCGCCGAGTGGCGCGGCGCCGACGCTGACCACCAGCCCGACGAGCAGCAGCACGACCGCATGTCCCCGGGCGTTCACGGCGCGTAGAAGACCGAGGAGGGAGATCGCCGCCAGCGCAAAGCCGAGGGCGATCAGCAGCGGTTGGTCGATGTAGGCGGCCGACGGTTGTACCCACGGATCGAGACGATCACCGCCGTAGAAGAACCAGTACCCCAGGCCGCGCAGTATCTCGGTGGGCGTGCTCGCCGTACCGACGGTCTGATAGGTCTCGGTGTACTCGAGGATCGGGAGGCCGTACGCGCTCTGGACGCGCAGGGCGACGATCCACCACACCGATACGGCCAGGCTCAACGCTCCGATGCGCGCCGCGGCGATGAGCGCCGCTTGCCACGCCACACGGCGGGCGACCACGTCGGTCGCCAACCACACCACCGGACCCAGGCCCACGAGGACGAGCGCGGTGGCGTTCACGCTGCCCACCGTCACGACCACCAATGCGAACGTCGCCGCCGGCCACCAGCGGCGTGTTCGGGCGGCCAACGCGACGAGCAAGATCAGCCACGGCAGCGCGGCCCACGGGAACAGGATGATCGACAAGCGAGCGAGGTAACTCAGCAGGTACGGACTGAAGCCGTAGGCGAGGGCGGCGATCAATGCCGCGCTGGGTTGCCAGCGCAGCCAGCGGCACAGCCGGTAGGTGCCGTACGCCGCAGCGAACACGAGCGTGCCCCACACGAGCCGTTGCGCAAGCCAGTCGGGCGCAGCCAATCGTTCGAGCAGCCAGTAGTACGGCCCGAGCGGAAACAGGTAGCCGATGTTCTGGTGGGGGACCGTGCCGGCGCCAACGGAGGGATCCCACATCGACCACGCGCCCGACAGCAGACGCGCCGGGTCGACGGTGAGGTACGTCTTGGTATCCGCGCTCACCCGTCCCGGCGCGGTGAGCAGGATCGGAAGGTACGACACCGCGGCGAGGACCGCCGCGACCGCGCGGTCGGCCCGGCGATTCATCGCCGCAGACGGTACTGCGGGCTATCGTCCGATCTCCATGACCCCCCGGCTCTGTCTTTCGGTGGTCGTTCCCTGCTACGACGAGGCGGCGACCGTGCACGAGCTCCTCACGCGCGTGCTGGCCTCCCCGTGGGTCGCTGAGATCGTGGTGGTCGATGATGGCTCTACCGACGGCACCCGCGAGATCCTCGCCGCGATCGACCAACCACGCGTGCGCGTGATTTTCCACGAACACAACCAGGGCAAGGGCGCCGCGTTGCGCACAGGGTTCGCCGAGGTGACCAGCGACTACGCCATCGTCCAGGACGCCGACCTCGAGTACGACCCCGCCGAGTACGGCGAGCTGCTGGGCCCGCTCGAACAGGGCGTCGCCGATGTCGTCTACGGCTCGCGGTTCGTGTCGAGCCGCCCGCATCGGGTGTTGTACTTCTGGCACAGCCTCGGCAACCGCTTCCTGACGACGCTGTCGAACATGTTCACCGATCTCAACCTGACCGACATGGAGACGTGCTATAAGGCGTTTCGCCGCGAGGTGATCCAGTCGATCGAGATCGAAGAGGATCGGTTCGGCTTCGAGCCGGAGGTGACCGCCAAGCTGGCCCGGCGCCGGTTACGCATCTACGAGGTGGGGATCTCGTACTCGGGCCGCACGTACGCCGATGGCAAGAAGATCGGCTGGCGCGATGGCGTACGGGCGCTGATCTGCATCGTCAAGTACTCGGCGATTGGCGCCCGTCTACGCGGTCGATGAGCCGCACCACCTTTCGCTGGTGGTTTGTGCTCATCGTTGTCGCTGCCGGGGCATGGCGGGTGCTGTACGTGTTGGTCGCCAAGTACGACGAGCCGGTCGTCGGTGACCAGATCTACTATTCGGCGCAGGCTGTCACGATCGCCAACGGCAGCGGGTTCAACGAGCCGTTCATTCCCGGAGAATACGCCGCCGACCATGCGCCGCTGACCGCGGTGGCGCTTGCTCCGGTGTCGTGGTCGAACACCGATCCGTACCTCGCACAGCGATTGGCGATGGCGGTGTACGGCACCGCGGTCGTCGCCGGCGTGGGGGTGCTCGCCCGCTGGTTGTTCGACCGCTGGATCGCACTCTTCGCCGCCGGAATCGCCGCCGTGTACGCCAATCTGTGGATGAACGATGGGTTGATGATGTCGGAGACCTTTGCCGCAGCTGGGGTGGTCGCCGTGTTGCTGGCCGTCTACGTGTACGACATGCGGCGAACGGCGTGGCTGGCGGTGATCGGTGGGGCATTGGTCGGGCTTGCGGGGCTGGCGCGCGCCGAGTTGCTGTTGCTCGGGCCGTTCGTGGTGGTGCCGATGGCGTTGATCGATCGGTCCGGCGAGGGCGATCCGGTGCCGACCACCCGTCGACTGCAGCACGTGCTGCTCGCCGGAGCTGCGGCAGTGGTGGTCATCGCACCGTGGATTGGCCGCAACCTGGTGCGATTCGAAGAGACCACGCTGATGTCCACCCAGGACGGGTTGACGCTCATCGGGGCCAACTGCCCGACGACGTATCGGGGACCTGGCATCGGCTTTTGGGACTTGAACTGCGCCGATCTGGTCGACGTCCCAGCGGGACTCGACCAGTCGCAGCGCTCGCAGCGCTACCGCGACGCGGCCTTCGACTACATCGGTGACAACCTCGATCGGGTGCCCGCCGTGCTCGCGGCGCGGCTCGGCCGCGGGCTCAGCGTGTGGGACACCGAGACGATGATCGAGTTCAACACCAACGAAGGACGCGAGCCGTGGGCGAGCCGCGTGGGGCTGTGGCAATACTGGCTTCTCGCGCCGCTGGCGGCGTACGGCTGGTGGCGCTGGCCGAGCACGCAGCGGCGCTGGCCGGTCCTGGTGACCGCTGGGGTGAGCGTGGTCGTGATCCTCGCGTTCTACGGGATTCCGAGGTTCCGGATCCCCGCCGAAATCGCCGTCGTGCTCGGCGCGGCGGTGGCCATCGATGCACTCGTTCAGCGAGTAAGGCGGTCGAGCTCCTCGAACAGCCAGGCCGTCACCACGTCGGATCCGGCCGGCGTGACGTGCACACCGTCGTAACGAATGTCGGTACCCGTAGCGGCCTCGATCGGCGTGCCGTTGGGACACAACACCGATGCGAGGTCGAGCACCTCGACGTGCTCGTTCGCGGCGGCGACGGTGGCGAGTTGTTCGTTGTATCCCGCAACACGCGCTGGATCGTTGCGTGCCTCTGTCGTCACCTGTCCGGGTCCGGCAGCGGGTTGCTCCATGCACGGCAAGGTGAGGAGGGCCACCTGGGTGTCGCCGGCGCCGAGGATCGACACCGCATGCTCGATCCCGGCACGCACATGCTGGTCCCACTCAGCGGACGGAAAGCGGATGTCGACACCGTCGACGCGGTGGTCGAGCACTTCCCACGGCCCACTCATCAACACGCCGACGTCGGGCTGCAGCGCCGAGTGAGCCGCGCTCCACACGTCGGTCCAGCTGGCACATTCGTCTGGTGTCGGAGACGCTCGGTCGCTGCCGACATCGACGGTGACACCGTCGGTCACGCTGCAGCCGAGCCGCGCGGCGGTTTCCCAGTACCACCCAGGCACGCTCTCCTTGCCCTGATGAACGGCCACGGTGATCGCCGTCGAGTCGCCAGCGAGCAGCAGTCGGCGGGGACCTGGTGGCGTCGTGGTGGTCGTGGTCGAAGCTGGCGGCGACGATGATGCAGATGGCGGTCCGGTCGAGGCTGGTGGTGACGCTTCCGCTGGCGGCGCGATGTCGTCAGCCGCTGGTTCGTCCGTGGATGGCGGGGCTGCGGTGGTTGCCGAGGTCGAAGGACTGGTGGGCGGAGCGGCGGTGACGGGCGCGAGATCGGCGATGGCCGCCAAGTCGGGCTCGAGGGCGTTGACGGCCAGCTGTTGGCGGCCGACCGGTGGGACGAGCACGACGAGCGCGAGAAACACCGCGGCGATCGCACCGACGGACCATCCGGCGACGAGATTGGACGGCCGCCACTGGCCATAACGGGCGGGACGCTCCACCAGCCACAGGCTCAGTTCGGTGAGCAGCAAGGTCAGCGCCAGCTGCAGCGCCACGAGCGGCCCGCGGGACCACTCGATGCCCATCGGCGGGCCGACGAACACGATGACCGGCCAGTGCCACAGGTAGATCCCATATGACCGGACGCCGACCCACACCAGTGGCGCCGCCTGGAGCCAGCGCAGTGAGGCCGGCACGACCGGACGCGACACGGCAGCGACGATCACGGCAGCGACGATCGACACGGCGAGGAACCCGCCGCGATACAGCCAGCCGTCGAGATCGTCGACGGTCACCACGACGGCGACGAACGCGAGCAGCCCGACCAGCGGAACGACGCCGAGCGACCGCCGTTCGGCGCCGTGATCGGCGACCGCCCGGCGGCGGTGGAGCAGCCAGGCCAACGCCGCGCCGATCAATAGCTGCTGGGCCCGTGTGTCGGTTCCGAAATACACGCGCGACGGATCGGCGGGGTCGTACAGCACCGCCATCCACAGCGCTGACGCCACGGCCGCAACGAGGAGGATCAACGGGGCAAACCGCCGTCCGAAGCGCCATGCGAGGAGCCCGGCGACCACCAGCGGCCAGAACACGTACCACTGCTCTTCGATGGCCAGCGACCAGGTGTGGCGCAGCGGGCTTGGGCCGAGCAAGGTGTCGAAGTAGCTCTCACCGCCGATGATGAACCACCAGTTGGCTACATAGGTGAGTGCGCCGATCGCGTCGCCACGTATCGATGTCCACTGTTCGGGGACGCCCCACACCCGGGTGGCGACGATGACGGCGGCGACCATCACCACGAGGGGCGGCACCAACCGGCGGAACCGCCGCAGCCAGAACGTGCGCAGCGAGATGCGCCCGTCCGCCGCTCGCTCGAGGAGGAGCAGCGTGGTGATCAGGTAGCCGGAGATCACGAAGAACAGGTCGACGCCGAGGAATCCACCCGACGCCCATCCGAATCCCAGGTGGTAGGCCACGACAGCCGTCACTGCGAGCGCGCGCAGTCCATCGAGTGCCGGGAGATACGTCAGGCGTCTGTCCGCCATCGCCGAGGAATCCTAGGAGTCGTTGTGCTGGCCCGGTCAACGCGGTGGATCGGGAGCGCGCCCGTCGTCTGGGCCGAACCACGCACCCACGGCGATCGCCACGACGGCGAACAAGGCCAATGCGTTGAGGTGGTCGAACGCAGTGGTCCATCCGGCGTTGGGGAACGGGGCATCGCGGCGTTCGATCCAGTACACCCACACGGCCGTCATCGATGCGGCGAGCCAGCCGACGACTTCGAACCCGCGGCGCCACCGTCGGCCGACCCCGAGCCCCCACACGGCGAGAGCTGCCACGCCAGCCAAGGGTGAGATCACGAGTGCGCATGCCGCCACCAGCGTCGGTCCGCGCCATCGGCTGCGGCGACGTGGCGCGTCGGAACGCACCAGCCGCGGGCGTGAAGCAAACGGCACCGACGGCACTCGCAGCGTGACCAGCACAACGGCCGCGGCGATGCCCACGCCGACCGCAGACACGGCCAGCCCGAAGGTAACTGGCCACTGCATGGTCCACCGGAGGGTCACGGTGACAGCGTCGGTCGACGGGGGGAGTAGCCAGCCGTTGAACCCGCCATCGACGAGCTGTGGGCCATCCAGTCGCTCGCCGTCGATCGAGGCGGCCCACGCGGTGTTGTAACCCTCGCCGAGCACCAGCCAGCAGCCGTCGGGGCACGGGCCGACCTCGACGATGCGTCGTCGGGTGCCATCGTCGGTCACCATCACCTCGGGCGGCGGTGGTTGGTCGAGAACGGGCACACCAGGCTCGTCGATCACGATGCGATCGACGGTGACGCCGGTGGCGGCACGATTGGCCGACGCTATTCGTCTCGTCCCTGCGGCGAGTTCGATCGGGTCGCACGGCGTGGCGGCTGCGTCGGCTCCGCCGGCCAGCTCTGCTGCGTCGGCGCGGAACTCGACGTGGACGGCGGAGCCATCAACGTCGAGCAGCGCTGGTCGGGTGCAGTCCCAGTGGATGCGTTCGGCTGTGTCGGTGGCCGGTTGGCGTACACCGATCGCGCTCGCCGAGAGCTCCGCGATGGCCGCCGGGAGCGTTCGCTCGTCGCCGTACCGGCGATCGATGGTGGTCGCCGGCTCGACTGCGTCGATCGCGACCGTCACGACCCCCTCGACGCTCGCTGGCAACGTCACCACGCTCACGCCGGCATCGTCCGCTGGCGGTACGTCGACCACGTGGGCAGTGTCACGGTCGTCGCCGACGACCAAACGGGTGATCGTGGAGAACTCACCGGATGGTTGGCGAACGAGGAACTCGTCCATCGGTGCCACCCCGTCGATGCGTAGTGCCGCACCGGTCGCCCCGTCGAATGGAGTGATCCAGGCGGTCGTAGGGTTGCCGTCGGTTGCCGCTGCACCGCGTGCTGCGATCGAACCGGCGAGGCGACGATTGGCAATGGCCACCGAATCGCTCGCCGGGCGATCGGTGCTGCCGTCGCCGAACAGATCGGCCAAGACGTCGTCACTCGCTCGGGCGTCAGCGCGTACGGTCAGCTCAACATCGCCGTCGACGGTACGGGGTAGCTGCAGTTGCCGCTGGAGATCGGGCTCCGGGTCCGTGCGCCACACGTCGAGTGGGTCGGTGCGCAGCCGTGTGAGTACGAATGCCACCGGGGACTCGTCGAGCTGCTCGAGGCCGTCGATCGGGGGCCGGATCCACTCGGTGGTTGGACCGAGCCCGAGGTCGAACTCGACGAATCCAACCCCATCGCGCGATGCCACCCGTGCCGGATCGCCGATGGTGACGTCGTCAATACGTATTTCGAGTTGCGTTCCGCCGAGTAGCGGCGGTGTGGCGATCTGTTGACCGGTCGCCGACCACGATGATTCGTCGAGGTCGACCTGACTTTCGTCGGCGCCGTCGACCGTGAGTGTGATGCGATCGATCACCCGCCCTCCGCGAGGAGGCGCGACCTGCCGCACCGAGATCGCAGTGGGTGCCGCCGCGGGATCCAGATCCGGGTCGACAGTCAGACGCACCCGCTGCCCGACGGGCTCGCCGTGGTCGCCAACGACCCAGGCGGTCGAGGGGTTGCCATCGATGGCCATCACGGCACGGTCCTCGGGTCGGTACGCGAAGGGTTCGCCGTAGGCCGAGGCGATTGCCGTGACCGGACCCTCCTGGATCGCGATGGTCTGTTGGTCGGAGTCGCTGCCGTCGAAGGGAGGGAGTCGTTGATCGGCGGCCGTCGGGTCGAGCACGTCGTCGGTGTTGCCGCCGGGTTCTGTGTGCCCGTGGACGTCCTGGGACCCACGCCAGTGATGCGCTCGATCGCGGTTCGAATCGGTGACCACCAGGGCACCGGCCTCGGCGATGGCCGCTGCGAGTTCGTCACCCGACAGGCTCAACGTGTACCGGATCACCGCATCGGCGACGAGCATGCCGGCCGCAGCCGCATCGATGATCCCATCGCCGGAACCCGACAACATTTGTGCGCCGCCGGCGCCTCTGACGACGCCGTCGACCCCCTCGACGGAAAACAACTCCACTGGCGCCAGCGCTGTGCCGACCAGCGGGTTGCCGATCTCGATCTCGTCGAGCGTGGCGATCTCGCCCCGGTTGGCGATCGGCTCCCCGAAGGATCGGGGCGTGCCGAGGCCGGCGGCGGGATCGGCGAGCAGCGCAGAGACGACTTCGGGGCGCGCCGTTCGAAAACGCTCGAAGGCGGCGTCGTTGACTGCCCAGATCGTGTCGGTTCCAAAAAGTCGGGCAACGGGGGCCACGGTTTCGGGTTCAGCCCAGCCCGCCTGGAATCGATCGTCGAGGGCGTACAGCAGGTCCATCGCCGGGCCAGATCCGAGCGGCAGGAGATCCCGTGTGACCAGCGGACGGTCGACCAGCGCCACTAACGGTTGGTCGACGGTGTACCCCCAGCGGAACGCACCGAACTCGGCGCCGGGGAGCTGGAGGACGCGTCCGCCGCCAGAAGGTTCGGGCGACGCGTTGAGGTCGTCGGCCGCTCGTTGCCACGCGGCCGGTGGGGCCGAATCACGATCGATGGCCGGGTCGACGAGCTCGGCCCGCCACAACGACGGCAGGTTGATCACCACCAACACGACGACGGCGCCAGCGGCGATCGGTCGCCACCCGATCCCCGCACCGAGCCCGCGCACTCGTCCGGGCAGCGCGGCGACCAGCGCGGCCGCGCCGAGCGCCAACCCCAACACCAACAGGGGAGTGGCCCGTGTGCTACTGCGCAGGGCGACCGCCAGCGTCGACTCTTCGTCACCGACCACCAACGCCGCCAGCGGAGATGGCCCGTCGATCGGATGCACACCAACCGCGAGCAACGCACCAACCGCCACCAACAGTGCCGCGAAGCGTCGATGTGACCATCGAGTAACGACCAGACCCACCAAACCGATCAGTGCGACGAAATAGCTGATGGCGATTGACCGGCCGCTGACCAAGAAGTCGAACGAGGCCGAGGTGGTCGGACCGGCGACGTCGCGTTGATAGAAGAGCCAGTAGCCCAGCCCGCGCAGCACCTCCGAACCCGTCGAGTTGCGGCTGACGTCGCGCAGCGTCTCGGAATAGGCGAGGACCGGAGCACCCACCCGGGACTGCACCACGAGCATCCCGACCCACCAGGCCGAGACGACAAGACAGGCCGCTCCGATGCGCAGCGCAATCGCCGCGGCTGCCCGCCAGCGGATGCCCCGGGCCGCAGCCACGTGCACCAACCACAACACGGGCCCGGGGATGATCAACGCAAGGGCGGTGGCGTTCCCGTTGCCGACCGTCGCAACGATGAGCGCGATGAGTGCCGGTTCGCGCCACGGGGTGAGGCGGTCGCGCCACCGCGGCCGCCCGGTGGCACTCGACTCGTGTGGTTCGACGTCGCCGGTGTCATCACGATCCGGCTCATGATCGTTGGGGTGCGGCTCGGCAGCGTCTGAGTCGTCGTGCTTCGCCTGCTCGGAACGAGCCGCGAGGCGCGACCGCGCCGTGGCGCGAATCGTCAACCCGACGATCCATCCCAGACCGGCCCAGGGCAACAACAGGAGCGATGTGCGCGACACGTAGGCCAGCAGGTACGGGCTGCATTGGTAGAGCGCGGCCCCGGCGAGTGCGGCGACCGGGCCGATCCCGAGTTGACGAGCCGCCCAGCGCGCCCCTGCGCCGGCGGCGAACATGATCGTGCCGATCCACAGTCGATGGGCGACCCAATCGGGCACACCGATCGTGTCGAATATCCAATACCACGGTCCCGAGGGCCACAGGTAGGTGATCTGTTGGTGCGGGACCCATCCGGCGAACTGCTCGGCCTCGAAGGTCGACGTCGACCGGCTGACCAATCCACCGGGGTCGAGGTACAGGTAGAGCTTGGTGTCGGCCGGCATTCGCCCCGGGGAGCTGGCCAACGCCGGGAGATACGCCAGCACCGCGAGCACGATCAGCCCGAACCGATCTCGCCAGCGAGACCCGGCCGCCGGCGATCCGGTCACGGGCTCGGTCATGGTGCTACGGGATCGCCGCGAAGACTGCGTACAAGGTGGTCAGTGCTACGAGGCCTGCTCCGCCGATGACGAGCACGAAGTCCCAGCCGGCGCGATCCCACGAGGCTCGATGATGGTCTCCGCTGGCCTCCGGTTGTGGCCACCACGCGGCGACGGCGATGAACAGGGGGAACGCGGTGAACAAGAAACGCGGCCGGGCCGTGACGGTCTCGGGGATCAGCATCAAGACGATGACCACGGCGCTGAATGCGAGGAGCGGCGCAGCCAATCGCACACGCAAGGCGCAGAACGCCATTCCCACGAGGGCGACCAGCGACAACGCGGTGAGCGCGTTGGCCGGCGAGCCGAACGGTGCCCTGACGAATTCGACGGTGTTGGTGAACGCGGTCAAACCGAAACTGGTGCCCTCGGACCAAGCTTCGGACTGCACTCGGAACCATGCTCCGGACTCGCCGGCGGCCTGATCGACGTACCACTGGAAGAAGATGAACCCGAAAGGAGCCGGGATCACCGCGAGCAGCGCCGTCCAGTCGCGCCGGTCGCGAATGGCGATGAACGCGGCGACCGCACACGCCGCCACGATCGCCAGACCGTTCGGTCGGGCGGCGGTGGCGGCCAACGCCACCAAGCCCGCCAGGAGCCAGCGGCGGTCGAGTAACAGCAGCATGCATACCGCCGACAGCACGATCATCGTCGCCTCGGCGTAGGCGAATGACAACACGAAGCTGCCGGGGAAGATGGCGTACAGGGTCATCGCCCGGGCCGCGACACCAATGGAGTACAGGTGGCGGGCAATCATGCCGACGAGCACCACCGACAGCGCCCCGAGGACGAAGTTGACCGACAGTGCGGCGATCGTGTCGCCGCCCGGAATCACCAGATCGGCCGAGCGCACCAGCCACGGATACACCGGAAAGAACGCAGCTCGCGCTTCGATCTGGTCGTAGGTGATCTCCGGTGGAATGGCGTCGGGGTACCCGTCGCGGACGATGGTGAGGTACCACTCCCCGTCCCACGACGTGAGGACTTCGGCGATAGTCGACAGCGCACCGGGCTCGGGCTCGCCATCCTCTCGAGCGTCCACGACCAATTGTGCAGAGCGCACCGCCGCCCCGGCCAGCACGCAGAGTCGCGACACGACGTACGCCGCCAGCCCGACCACCAGGGCGCGCACCCACTCGGTGCTCTCGTTCGACGGCGTCGTGTCGTCTGCCTCGGGTTCGGCGCCAGCGGTGGTCACCATCGGGTGGCCATCATCGCGCTCAGCGCTGCATGGATCGGTCACCCCGTGAACCACAGCTGCGACAGCCAGGTTCCGCCGGTGGGCGACGTGCAGGCGAGCACCGCACCGGCGGGGGCCGTTCGTTCACAAATCCCACCAACGTTGGGCCCGAAGGCGTAGGCCCATTCGTCGTGGGTCAGGAATACGTACGCGTTCGAAGCGGCGATCCGCGCGCTGACCGCCTGATAGGCGGGGGCGCGTTCGTTCGGCCCGTCCGAGCGTTGTGCTTCGAGCAGCTCGGCGTCGCGGGCGAGATCGCATATCCGGGTCCAGTTGAGCGAAACGTCAGCGATGTTGCGGCACAGCAGCACGGCGTTGTCGACGGACGGGTCGACGGCACCGAACTGGCGCCACAGGGTGGCGTTGAACTCGCCAAATGCGGTCTGCGACTGGTGCTCAGCTGCGCTCAGCGGTTGCACAGCGACGTCGAACCCGACGCTGCTCCATCCATCGACGAGTGCATCGATCGCCGGCTGTGGCGTGGTCTCGACGGGATACTGCAGCTCGACACCGATGCGTCCGTCGACGCAGCGGTCGGGTGATTCGATGCACGTGGCGAAGAGCAGCGTGCGTGCGTCCTCGGGCGCATCGCCGAGCTGCTCGAGTCGAGGATCGAAGTACGGGCTGTCGGGAGCGAATCGTTGGGTGGCGGGCACGACCCGTTCGCCGCCGAGGGCCTGCCGGACCGCGTCGAGCGGTGTTGCCAAGGTGAGGGCGCGACGGACCACTGGGTCGTCGAACGGCGGGCTGGCGGTGTTCAACATGACCAGCGCTACCTCGTCGGCGACATCGGTCGTCGTTTGGGCGCCGTCGAGGGCGGCGAGTCGATCGAGCTCGTCGCGGCGGGCGGTCTGCAGCCCGTCGAGCTCGCCGGCGTCGAGCAGCGCCACCGCGTCGAGTGCGACTGCCTCGTCGTCGATGAACTCGATCGCGTCCATGTACACATCACCACCCCACCACGTCGGGTTGCGGTCGACGCGGATGAATCGGTCCGTGCGATCGGCGAACGTGTAGGGCCCGGTGCCGACCGGTCGGCCACGTAACGCCGGGTCGCCGACGGTGGCCTCCAGCCACGAGGCCGACGCGACCATCCCTTCCTGGCCGGCAAGCCGCGCGGGGAAGGCACCACTCGGATCGAGGAGGCGGTACTCGACGGTGCGCTCGTCGATGATGGTCACCGGCTGATCGGAAACGTAGTCGGCCCGGATGACGACACCGATCGTGGGATCGTTGCGCTGCGCTTCGAAGTTGGCGACGACGGCGGCCGCGTCGAGCGGCGTGCCGTCGTGGAAGGTGACTCCCGGCCGCAGCGTCAGCTGCCAGACGGCGAGGTCCCCGCCAACCGGCGTCAGCGACTCGGCGAGGTATGGCACCGGCCGTCCGTCGGTGTCGATGGCGGTCAGGGTGTCGAACACCGAGTTCACGATCGTCCGCTCGGCGGCGGTGAACTCGGTGCTGGTCGGATCGAGCGAGGCGCCGACGGCGCCGGCCGCGTATCGCAGCGTGCCGCCGGGAATGGGCTGGGTCGGCGCCGCCGGCTGGGTCGTCGCGGTGCCGTCGGGCGGCGGGTCGGTCGTCTCGTCGGCACCGTCGCGGGCGGTTGTCGCCGGCGCACCGTCGTCGTCGCCAGAACCAGCGCAGGCGGCGAGAACCAGGGCGCATGTGAACACAACTGCGAGCGGCGTACGACGAGTCATCGGGGCGGGCACCCTGGGGTGGATCGCAGCGACGGTATCGCCGCGATGACTGGTCGACGAGTCAGCACGCACCACGGCGCCGTTGGTACAGTTCGGTGATGGCGGTGCACGTGGCGAGCGGCGTCGACGATGCCGTCGAGCGTTTGGCTGAACGTCCTGGTTCGATCGTTTTGGCCGGCGGAACCGACATGATGGTCGAGGTCAACGACGGCGCGTTGCGCCCGTCTCCGGACGCTGACGTGGTGGTGGTCAACCGCATCGCCGAGCTGCGCTCGTGGCGTCACGATCCAACGGCGCAGACGGTCACGATCGGCGCCGGTGTGACCTACACCGAGATGCTCGACGAGCCGCTCGCCGGGATGCTCCCTGCGCTCGCCGAGGCGGCGCGCACCGTCGGCTCGCCGCAGATCCGCAATGCCGGGACGCTCGGCGGCAACATCGGAACGTGCTCCCCGGCGGGTGATGGACTGCCGGTGCTGGCGGCGCTGGGGGCGACGGTCGAGGTGGCCTCGGTCGGTGGGCGGCGCTGGGTGCCAGTTGGCGAGTTGATGCTCGGGCCCAAACAGCACGCCGTCGCCGCCGACGAACTGATCGTGTCGGTCACCATGCCGGTGATCGATGGATGGCAGGGATACGCCAAGGTAGGAGTGCGCAACGCGATGGTCATCGCCATTGCGTCGACCTGTGTGGTCCTCGACACCAAGCAGCGTACGGTCGCCATCGCCCTCGGCTCGGTCGGCCCCACGGTGCTGCGCGCGACGACGGCCGAAGCAGCGTTGGCCGCCGCCATCGACTGGGATGAGCAGCGCGTCGACCCCGCGGCGCTCGATGACCTGGCCAGTGCGACCTCGGCGGCAGCGCAGCCGATCGACGACCACCGAGCGAGTGCGGCATACCGGCGACATGCCGTCGGCGTCCTCGCCCGGCGGCTGGTGACCCGCGGTCTCGTCGCCGACGCGGAGCGCGCGGCATGAGCGAGCACTACACGCTACGCGTCAACGGAGTCGACCACGACGTGCGCGACTCGTGGCCGGGCGAGAGCTTGCTCGACGTGTTGCGCGATCGGCTCGGTCTGCTCGGGACCAAGGGTGCGTGTGAGCAGGGGGAGTGCGGTTCGTGCAGCGTGCTGATCGACGGTGGGCTCGTGTGTGCGTGTTTGGTCATGGCGGCGAGCGCGCGAGGGCAGACGATCACGACGGTGGAGGGTCTCGCGCCCGGCGGCGCGCCGAGCGACGTGCAACGGGCCTTCGTCGAGACCGGCGCAGTGCAGTGTGGCTTCTGTACGCCGGGCCTGATCATGGCCGTTCACGCGCTGATCGACAGCGACGGCCCGGTGCACGGCGAGTCCGACACCGATGGTCTGACCGAGAGTGAAGTACGCGAGGCGTTGGCCGGGAACCTCTGTCGTTGTACGGGTTACGGGCGCATTCTCGAGGCGGTCGAGCGGGTCGTGGTGGAGCGGCGCCGATGACGGTGCTCGATGCCCCCAGCGGCGTGCGCGCAGGCACGCTCGGCGACTCGGTGCTGCGCCCCGACGGCGATGCCAAAACGCAGGGCACCTTCGAGTTCTCGTCCGACCTGACCGCCGATGGCTGTCTGTTCGGAGGCACGCTGCGCTCACCGCACCCGTACGCCCGCATCCTGTCGATCGACCTGAGTGGCGCGTGGCAGACCCCTGGGGTGCAGGCCGTGATCACCGCCGACGACGTGCCGGGCCGGCTGACCTACGGGTTAATCGTTGCGGACCAACCGGTGTTCGCCACCGACATCGTGCGGTATGTCGGCGAGCCGATCGCCGCCGTCGCCGCAGACGATCCCGAAACGTGCCGCCGCGCGCTGGCGGCCATCGACGTCGAGTACGAGGAGCTCACCCCGCTGCTCGACCCCGAGGCAGCGCTCGATCCGGCGACCGCCCCGATCCACCCCGACGGCAACGTGATCTCGTCGCAGCCAATACTCCACGGCGACGCTGAAGCCACCGGCGACGTGGTGGTCGAGGGCACGTACGGGATCGGCATGCAGGATCAGGCCTTCCTCGGTCTCGAGGCGGCGCTGGCGGTCCCTGATCCCGGCGGACGGAGCCTCGAGGTCTACGTGGCCACTCAGTGGATGCACGAAGACCGGCGGCAGATGGCCGACTGTCTCGGGCTCGACCCCGAGGCGATCCGCTTGGTCCTCGGCGGTGTGGGCGGCGCGTTCGGCGCACGCGAAGACATCAGCTTGCAGATCCACACCAGCCTGCTCGCGCTGCGGCTCGGGCGTCCGGTACGCATGGCCTACGACCGTGCCGAGAGCTTCCTCGGCCATGTTCACCGGCATCCCGCAACGATCTGGATGCGCCATCACGCCACCGCTGACGGCGAGCTGGTCAAGGTCGAGTCGCGGATGGTGTTCGATGGCGGTGCCTATGCATCGACATCGGAAGCGGTGCTGCTCAACGCGGTGACACAAGCAGCCGGTCCGTACCGCTGCCCGAATGCCGTCATCGACGGGCATGCGGTGCGCACCAACCACCTCCCCTGCGGCGCGATGCGTGGCTTCGGTGTGGTGCAGGCGTGCTTCGCGCACGAGTCACAGATGGACAAGCTGGCGCTCGCCTGCGACCTCGACCCGTGGGAGATTCGTCTGCGCAACGCGATGCGTACTGGCGATCGGACCCTGACCGGTCAGGTGGTGCAAAACGTGGCGCCCGTCGAGGAGTGTTTACGCGAGACGGCGGCCCTGCCGCTGCCCGACGAGCCGGTCGGAGGGCACCTTCGTGCTGATGGCAGCACCGATGTGATGAAGCTGCCGGGCGGAGCGGGCCGCACCACGACCACACCTGACGTGGTCCGCGGTATCGGCTGGGGTGTGTCGATCAAGAACCTGATGTACTCGGCTGGGTTCGACGACTATGCCACGGCCCGTTGCCGGTTGGGCGACGGCGTGGCCACCTTGAAGTTCGCCACCGTCGAGGTCGGGCAGGGGTTTGTGACGCTCGCCGGACAGATCGCTCGCTCGGTGCTCGGCGTCGACGAGGTGGTACTCGGCCGAATCGACACCCAGATCGGCTCAGCGGGTTCTACGTCCGCATCGCGGCAGACGTGGATGAGCGGCGGCGCCGTCGCGGCGGCGTGCCGTGCAGTGCGCGATCGCTTGTTCCTGCACGTCGCCGAGCAGCACGGCGTCGATCCCGGCGGTCTGGTGATCGATGGCACCGACGTGCTCGACGAAGTGACCGGCTGGCGGATCGCGGTGGCCGATGCCAGCGCCGGGGTGGACATCGACGAAACGGTCGAATACCGCCATCCGGCCACTGAGCCGCTCGATGAAAACGGACAAGGCGACTGTCACGTCGGGTTCGTCTTCGTCGCCCACCGCGCAGTGGTCGATGTCGATCCCGAGCTCGGTTTGGTCAAAGTCGTCCAGCTCGCCACCGCCCAGGACGTTGGCCGGGCGCTCAACCCACTGTCGATCACCGGACAGATCGAAGGTGGGATTGCCCAGGGCCTCGGTCTGGCGGTGATGGAGGAGATCATTCAAACCGATGGCGTGATCCGCAACGGGAACTTCACCGACTACTTGCTGCCCACGTTCCTCGACATGCCCGACGTGGTGGCCACGCTGATCGAACAACCCGATCCGCTGGCACCGTTGGGCGCCAAAGGGGTCGGCGAGCCACCGACGATCTCGTCGACACCGGCGATCGTGGCGGCGATTCGCGACGCGTTGCACCAGGTCGACGGTGTCGGCCGCCCGCTCGACCGTGTACCGGTACGGCCCGCCGACATCTGCCTGCCGGCGACCACCGCCCCGGCCGAGCCCGCGAGCTAGGTTGCCAAGCGATGTCGGACGAACGCGAGATCATGACCTGGAACATGTTCGGCGAGGCCTCCCGGGATGTCGCTCAGATGGTCGTCGACGACGGCTACGAGCCAGACATGGTGCTGGCCATCGCCCGTGGTGGGCTACTGATCGGCGGGTCGATCGGCTATGCGCTCTCGGTGAAGAACGTCTACACGATGAACGTCGAGTTCTACACGGGTGTCGACGAGCGGCTCGAGGTGCCCCACATACTGCCGCCGGCGCCCGACTTCGTCGACATGGGCGATGCTCGGATCCTGATCGTCGACGATGTGGCCGATACCGGGCACACTTTGCAGTCGGTGCAAGCGTTCTGTGCCGGCAAGGTCGGCGAAGTGCGCACCGGTGTGCTGTACGAAAAGCCGCGCTCGCTCGTGAAGTGCGACTACGTGTGGCGACGTACCGACCTGTGGATCAACTTCCCGTGGAGCGATCAACCACCGGTGGCCAAGCGGGAGTGGGCGGTCCGCGACGCCTAGGTCGTTAGGGCGGACACCCGATGTCCGCCTGATGTCGGAGATCAGCCTGACAACGCCGCCTGCTGGGCGCGGGTGAGGCGTTCTTTGAGCGCCGACGGAGGCACGATGCCGGTGAGTTGTTCGTCGTCGTTCCACACGGTGACCACAGGGCGCAGCGGGTTGAGGCGGGGGAGTACGGCCGCGAGGTCTTCATCCGGGCCCGCCTTCGCGGTCTTGCTGAACGGGGTCATCAGCTGGGTCAGCATGACCATGCCGCGCTGCTCGGCCGGGACCGCCCACATCTGATCCTCGAGCACGAGCCCGTCCAGTTCGCCGTCGTCGCCGACGATCGCCACGGCGCCAGCATTGCCCAGCCGCTGGCGTTGCCACAACATCGAGTCAGCGTCCATGTCGGCTCCGGCTTGCGCTACGCCGAACCACGTGAGGTCGCGGACCTTCACGCCGTCGAGCTGCTGGCGCATGTACGACGCCATGATCTCGGCGCGTGCATTCAGTGTGATGAACATACCCGAGGCAACGAGGAGCAGCGCGAAGACGACGGACACCACTCCGGTGAATGTCAGCCAGACGGCGAAGATGACCATGCTCCAGCCGAGGAGGCGCCCGGCCTGGCCGGCGTCGCGCATCGCCCGGTACTTGTCTCCAGTACGCGCCCACCGGATCGCCCGCACGACTCGGCCACCGTCGAGCGGCGCGCCCGGCAACATGTTGAACACGGCCAGAAGAGCGTTCAAGAATCCGATTCCGAAGAGCAGATCGCTGGTGAGTGCAACACCAGCCGGCATGAGCACGATTGCCAGCACTGCGCTGACAGCGGGGCCTGCAATGGCGATCAGGCCGTCGGCGCGTGGAGTCGGAGGCTCTCGGTCGAGCCGAGCGACGCCACCCAACGCCCAGAGGTCGATCGATTCGGTGTTCACGCCGTATCGCCGAGCGACCAGCGCGTGACCGAATTCGTGCGCAAGGATCGAGCCGAAGAACAGAAACGTGAAGATCACACCGCTCAACAGCCCGAGATCAGCGGTCCAGCTGAGGCCGAGCACGGCAGCGATGAAGGCCATGCTCCAGTGCGCGCGCACCGGGATTCCGGCATAACGCCCCAAACTGAGCGACCCGGTGTTCATCGGTGCAACAACATCCTTTCGTCGGGCCCCATCGCAGATGAGATGATCGTGACGACGATGGGACGTCGAGTAGGTACAACCGTAGGCGAGCGTCCGGCATTCCGGCCCGCGATGGCGGTGAGAACCCGGTGAGAACGAGAAGAACCACGTGAGAACCCTGACAACGAGCGGGTGCGCCAGGTGAGCGTCCTGTGACGGTCGCCACGATCGACGTCAGCCGGTTGGGACAACGCCTCGATGCGCTGGCCGAAATCGGTCGCATCGACGGGCCGAACGGCGAGTGGGGCAACGCTCGATTGGCGTTGACCGACGAGGACCGAGCTGGGCGCGACCTCGTCGTCGATTGGATGCGCGCACTCGACCTCGACGTGACGATCGACCGGATCGGCAACATCGTCGGCGTACGCGCCGGGCGTGGGGCGGACCTGGCCCCGGTCATGACCGGCTCGCATATCGACACGGTGGGTACCGGCGGTCGGTTCGACGGCACGCTCGGCGTACTTGCCGGTCTGGAGGTGATCGAGGCACTGAACGATGCCGACATCGTCACGGAGCGGCCGCTGGCGGTGGCGGTGTTCACCGATGAAGAAGGTTCGCGGTTTCCGCCCGACATGCTGGGCAGCCTGGTGTACGCCGGTGGGATGCCGCTGGAGGCGGCGCTGGCGATCGAGGCCGTCGACAACCAGGCGACGATCGGCGACGAGCTCGGGCGCATCGGGTACGCCGGACCCGGACCGTGCCCACCGCTGCAGCCGCCGCACGCCTTCGTCGAGCTCCACATCGAGCAAGGTCCGGTGCTCGAGGCCGAAGGCATCGAGATCGGTGTGGTGACCGACGTGCAGGGCATCTCGTGGACGGAGGTGTCGATCGTCGGTCGGTCGGCACACGCTGGGACGACGCCGATGGCCATGCGCCGTGATCCAGGGTTCGCCGCCGGGGCGATCGCCACGTTCGTCCGTGACCTCACGCGGCGCATCGGCCCGCCACTGGTGGCCACGGTCGGCCGAGTCGAGTTGGTTCCGAATCTCGTCAACGTGGTGCCGGCGCGGGCGACACTCACCGTTGATATGCGCCACACCGACGACGCGCAGTTGGCGGCCGCCGATGCGTTGCTCACCACCTACCTCGAGGAATTGGCGGTCGCCGAGCAGGTCGAGATCGCGACCCGATCACTCGCCAGCTTCGGCTCGGTGCGGTTCGACCCGAGCATGGTCGAGCGGATCGCCAGCAGCGCCGAGCGGCTCGGCTACTCACACCGTCGCATGGTGAGCGGGGCCGGCCATGATGCGCAGATGCTGGCGCGCATCTGTCCGAGCTCGATGATCTTCGTTCCGAGCGTGGACGGGCTGAGCCACAACATCGCCGAGTACACCAAACCTGAACACCTCGAGGCCGGCACCGCGGTGTTGCTCGACGTGCTGCTCGACCTGGCGAGCATGTGACAGCGGGGGTCTGACCCCCGCTGTCACTCGACTAGCCGCCGGCGCACGAGCCGATGCGCGTGCGGGGGTCGGCCGCGCCGGCGAACATCGCGTCGCGTTCGAGCGTGATCGCATGTGCGTGACCGAAGCCCACGTCCCACGGCAGCGCGTGATGCGGGTGATGACCCAGCGTCGTGAGCCCCTGCATCCACTCCTCGCTGGCGTGGCCCTCGACGTCGACGAGCGGGCGTCCCGGGCTGGTCCACGTGTCGAAGCCGGTGTCGGCACCACGCAGTGCCCAGCGGCCAGCGCGGATGGCCTGACCTGGCGACTGCCCGTGGTGGAACAACCGGGCGGCGATCTGCAGCAGGATCTGTGGCTGGGCGTCACCGCCCATCGTGCCGAACACGGCGGCCAGCTCGTCGCCGCGGGTGGCCAACGCAGGGGCGAGGGTGTGTGGTGGACGCCGTCCGGGGCCGAGTTCGGCGGGGTGTCCCTCGATCAGGTTGAAGCCGAGACCCCGATTGTGCAGGTTGATCGCCGTGGTCGGTTCGACCAAATGGCTACCGAATCCCGATGCGTTGGACTGGATCAACGACACGGCCATCGGCGATCCGTCAGGGGCAAACCCGGCGGTGCAGAGGTAGGTCGTGTCGCCATCGGTGCTATGGAGATGGCGGCCAGATGCATGTCGCGGGTCGATCTCGTCCAGGCGCCCATCGATCTCCGCCAGGAGGGCGTTGCCGTCGGCGCGTTCGTGCAGCTGATCGGGACGGTCACGGCCAGCCGCGATGGCTGCCTCGATCAACAGGTGGGCCCACTGTGGATCGTGTGGTGCGGTCGGTAGGTCGAGGCGGTCGACGAGCCGAGCCGGGGCCAACGTGAGATACCCCTGAGAGTTCGGTCCGATCGTGTGCAGTGTCACGCCGAATGCGTCGGTCGACAGCGGCTGCACCCAGTCGGCCGACGAGACCTCCAGGTCGGCCTCGGCGAACACCCCGTTGCCGAGTTCGAGCAACCCCTCGCCGAACGCGCCTCGGTAGAACGCGTCCCGTCCGCCGGCCGCGACCGCCGCGAGCGCCAACGCTGCGCCCGGTCGCCGAACACGTGCACCGGGTCGGGTCGCCTGGTCGACCAGCTCAGAAAGTTGTTCTCGGCCCGCCGGGTCCAGTCGATGGATCGAGCCGACGAGCAGTGGGCTCGCCGGAAAGCCATCGGCAGCGAGGCGCTGCGCCGGTTCGAGGATCTCAGCGAGCGGCAGTGACCCGAAACGATCGTGAAGAGCGATCCAACCGTCGATGCACCCAGGCACGGTCACGGTCCGGACGTCGCCGCGGAACGGCATGGTCGTATGGCCCTCGGCACGCAGCTGGGCAGCGTCACTCCCGCTGCCCGCCGCGCCCGAGGAGTTGAGCGCGGTGACCTCCCCATCGACATACACGAGAGCAAAGAGGTCGCCGCCCATGCCGCACAGGTGCGGACCGGTCACCGCGATCGCCGCATTGGCCGCAATTGCGGCGTCGACGGCATTGCCGCCACGATCGAACATCTCGTTGCCGGCGCTGGTCGCCAGGTGATCGGCAGTGGCCACGAGGTGGCGCGGGGCGCGGATCGTGCTGTGCGGCGCTTCGAAGGTCTCGCTCACGACACCCATTCTCCGCGGTCGTCGAGTACCTCGCGCAACATCTCCGGTCGGTCGGTCATGATCCCGTCCACGCCGAGGTCGAGCAAGCGGTGCATCTCACCCGCGTCGTTGATCGTCCACACATGCACGGGGAATGCCCGATGATGTGCGTCACCGATGAGTCGGCCGGTCGTGACGACGAGGTGACGCAACAGGCCGTCGTCGCTGCCGCGCACCGGTACTTGCGCGGCGCGCGGGCCGCTGCCGCGCCACCAGCGCAGTAGCCGCAGCAGGGCGATCTCACGCGGTCCCATCGCGGTCAGCAGTCGACTGCCGTAACGGCGGCGCAGACGTCCCAGCCGCGCGTCGCTGAACGCGCCGATGCACACCCGGTCGAGCGCATTCGTTTCGTCGAGAAGTGTGGCGAGCGGGTCGACTGCGTCGTCGGCCTTGCAGTCGATGTTGAACCGGTGCTCGGGCCAACGCTGAAGGAGCTCACGCATCGTCGGAATCGGCGCCGTTCCGCTGACGCGCACCTCTGCGACCTCGGTTGCGGTCATGTCGGCGATGCGTCGATCGATCCCGCATGTGCGCATCAGATCGGCGTCGTGGAACGCCACGAGCTCGCCATCGAGCGTGCGGTGCACGTCGGTCTCGAGGTAGCGATAGCCGAGGGACACTGCGTACTCGAACGCCGGCATCGTGTTCTCTGGGGCGACCGACGTGCCGCCGCGATGGGCAAAGGCGATCGGACCCGGATGGTCGAGGAACGGATGGTGCGCCGTCATACGACCCGCGTCAAATCGCTCTGCCCGCAGCCTTCCAGTACTCGTCCTTGAGCAGCCGCTTGTACAGCTTGCCGGTCGGGTGCCGGGGAAGTTCCTCGCGGAAGTCGATCGAGCGCGGACATTTCACGTCGGCCAGCTCCGAACGACAGAACTGTATGAGTTCGCCTGCGAGCGCGGTGGCGGCCTCGTCGTCGGCGGGCATCTCGCGCGGTTGCACGACGGCTTTGACCTCCTCGCCGAACTCGTCGTTCGGCACGCCGAACACGGCGACGTCGATCACTTTGGGGTGGGTAACGAGCAGGTTCTCCGCCTCCTGCGGATACACGTTCACGCCGCCGGTGATGATCATGTACGCCTTGCGGTCCGTGAGGTACAAGAACCCGTCGGCGTCGAGGAAGCCGACGTCGCCCAAGGTGGTCCAGCCCTTTGGATGGCGCGACGCAGCCGTCTTCTCCGGGTCGTTGTGGTACTCGAACTCCGCTTCGCTTTCGAAGAACACCGTGCCGGGGGTCCCGGTGGGGACCTCTTCGCCGTCGTCGTCGACGATGTGCAAGATACCGGTGACCGCTTGCCCTACCGTGCCCTCGTGGGCCAGCCACTGCTCGGAGTTGCAATAGACGAACCCGTTGCCTTCGCTACCGGCGTAGTACTCGTGGATGATCGGCCCGAACCATTCGATCATCTGCTTCTTCACCGGAACCGGACATGGCGCCGCGGCGTGAATCACCGCTTCGAGCGACGACACGTCGTACCGACTCCTGGCCTCGTCGGGCAGCTTGAGCATGCGCACGAACATCGTCGGCACCACTTGGCTGTGTGTCGCCTTGTGCTCGTCGACGAGCCGTAGATACTCCTCGGCGTCGAATTGCTCCATCACCACGAGCGTGGCCCCGATCGAGTGCACGGCGAGGCAAAAGCGCAACGGCGCTGCGTGATACAGCGGAGCGGGGGAGAGGTAGGTCTTTGAATCGTCGAAGGCGAACAGGAACTGCAACAGGCCCACGATCGGGCCGCCGGTGGTCTCGAGCGGCTCACCGGGGAACGGCCGGGTGATGCCCTTCGGTCGACCGGTGGTGCCCGATGAGTACAACATGTCGAGTCCGGCCTGGCGCTCCTCGTCGAGCGGTGTGCTCGGCTGCTCGGCGACGGCGTGCTCGTAACTGTCGTAGCCGTCGATCGCATCGTCGAGCATCAGGCGCAGCTCGACGTCGGGCATCTGGTCGAGCAGTTCCACGGCCTGCTCTGCCTTGTACTTGGAGGTGATGAACGCCTTGGCGCCGCAATCGTTGATGATGTACGCCAGCTCGCTGGTCTGCAGGCGCGACGACGCACACGTGTACACCAGGCCGGCGTAGTGGCAGCCCCACACCACTTCCATGTACCGATCGTGGTTCTCCATACAGATCGCCACGTGGTCGCCGGGCCGGAGGCCCGCACGGCGCAGCAGATGACTCAACCGGTTGGCCGCAGCGTCGAGCTCGCCGAAGGTCTGTGTGAAGCCAGACGATCCCATGATCACTGCGGGCTTGTCGGGGTGTGCAGCAGTATGCGCGCCGGGGTACATGCTGCCGGAACGTAGCCGAGCGGTACCGTGCCGTGATGGGTCCAACCGCGTTCGCCGCCTTGATGTCGGATGCGCAAGCCGATCCGCCCCTCGACGAAGCGGCAATCGCCATCGCCGGCGCGCTGCAACCGGGACTCGATCCGATCGAGTGGTTGGCTGCGCTCGACGCTCTCGCTGGCTCGTGTCCCACCCCGACCCCCGACGGTGTCGCCCGCTACCTGTGCGCAGAACTCGGGTTCACCGGCGATCGTGCCGACTACCGGTCGTGGCGCAACTCGTGTCTCGATCAGGTGATCGCTCGTCGTCGAGGCATCCCGATCACCCTGGCGGTCGTGATGATCGAAGTGGCCCGCCGGATTGGCGTCGAGCTCGTCGGTGTCGGGTTACCAGCGCACTTCCTGGTGGGTGCCGCCGACGGCGAGCAGTTCTACGATCCGTTCCACACTGCTGAGACCATCGACCGCGACGGGGTTCGGCAGCTGTTCGCGCAGGTCACCGGCGGCCGGATGTCGTGGCGCGCGGCCTATCTGGAACCGACGCCACCTCGTCACATCGTGATCCGCATGCTGAACAACCTGCGGGCAACGCTGGCGGAGCGCGACGACGCGTTGCGGTTGGGGATCGTGATGGATCTCCGAGCGATGATTCCCGAAATCGCCGCCCGTGAAGACGCCGAGATCCGCGCCGCCACCGCCGTGTTCAACTGACGCCGACCGCCGCCACAGTGGCGGTATCGGCGGTGGTGGTATCAGACGTCGGCCTGATAGGGCGGCGCCGGGTCGTACTGGATGTAGCGCTGAACGGTCCGGGCGTGGCTCGGGTCGTGCAGCTGGCCGATGAGCCACAGCGCCATGTCAATGCCGGCCGAGACCCCTTGGCTCGACACGACGTTGCCGTCGCGTACCCAGCGGGCATCGCGCACGACCGTGCAGTCACCGCGCTCGGCCAGCGTGTCCTCGAAGCCCCAGTGTGTGGCGACGCGCTTGCCGGCGGCCACGCCGGAGGCGACGAGCAACAGCGAGCCGGTACAGACACTGGTCATCCAGGTCGCGGTCGGAGCAGCGGCGGCGAGCCACTCGAGAACACGTTCGTTCTTGACCTGCGCCCGTGTGCCCATTCCGCCTGGGACCAGCACGACGTCGTACGTGGGGTGATCATCGAAGGTGTGCTGGGGCACGACGACCATCCCCTTGGCGCAGCGCACCGGGTCGGCGTGTTCGGCGACCATGCTCACGTGGTGGTTCTCGTCGCCGTTGCCCGCGAGCACCATCGCCGAGGCGGTGAGCACCTCCCACGGCCCGACGAAATCGAGCTCCTCGGCGTCGTCGAACAGCAGCAATCCGTAGTTGGTCATCGTGGTGATTCCTTCCTGAGTGTGAGAACTGCCTGAGTGTGAGAACTGCCTGAGTGTGAGAACTGCCTGAGTGTGAGAACTGCGCTCATGGCGCGTGGGCAAATCGCTGGCGGTAGCTCGCCGGCGCCACACCGACCTGGCGGACGAAGGCCCGGCGCATCGTCTCGCTCGAGCCGAAGCCGCAGCGCTCGGCGATCGCTTCGACGTTGTCAGTGGTCTGCTCGAGGTGGCCGCGCGCAGCGTCGACGCGCCGCAGCTCGACGTAGCGTCCGGGTGCGCAGCCGACCTCGCGGGTGAACACCCGCGAGAAGTGCCGTGGGCTCATCGCAGCGACCGTGGCGAGATCGTGCATCGAGTGGCGTCGCGATGGATCGGCGTTGATCTCGTCGAGCGCTCGGCGGACCCCGTCATGGTCTGGCATCGGGGTCCACACCGGCGCGGCAAACTGGCTTTGACCGCCTGGTCGCCGCACGAACATCACGAGCCACTGCGCAATCGTTTGCGCACAGGCGGCGCCGTGGTCGTCGGTCACGAGGGCGAGGGCCAGATCGATGCCGGCCGTGACACCCGCCGAGGTCCACACACCGTCGTGGAGATGGATCGGTTCCGGATCGACGATCGCCGCTGGGAACGTCTGGGCCAAACGCCTGGCACGCGCCCAGTGGGTGGTGACACGTCGACCGTCGAGCAACCCGAGTTCGCCGAGCAGGAATGCGCCGGAGCACACCGAGGCGACCCGCCGGCTGCGGGTGACCGCGGCCCCGAGCCAGGTGATGAGTTCGTCATCGTCGCGTGCGTCGTGCACACCGGTACCGCCGGCCACGACGAGGGTGTCGATCGGCGCATCGGCCGACAGGTCCGGGAGCGGTCCAGAGTCGATGCGCAGCCCGCTCTCGGTCGTGACGGGCCCGCCCGCCACCGACACCACCGAGATGTCGTAGCACTGCGTGGACGCCCACGAATTCGCTCCCGCAAACACCTCGAACGGTCCGGTCACGTCGAGGGCTTGCACGCCCGGGTAGGCGACCACTACGACGCGACGCAGCGTGCTGGAGGGTGCGCCGGAGGTGCTCATGGCTCGATCGTCGCCGCTTCGCACCGTGGCGTCAATGACATGGACCCCACGGATTCGGCCATCGCCTGGTCGTCCGTCGTTCGACTACGGCCCCTGCTCGTCAGGCCAGTACCGTCGAGCCCATGAGTGTGATCGAACAGACGACGCTGTCCCCCGATGAGCAGCGTGTTGCCGACCTCGTCGAGGAACTGCTCACCGAGTTTCCGCCCGACCGCACCGAGCCGAAGGAATTCCTCGGCGCGCAATACGACAAGGGTCTGGCGTGGGTCCACTTCCCCGAGGGGCAAGGCGGGCTTGGGCTGTCGCCGAAGCTGCAAAAGACGATCAACGAGCGGGTGTACGCCGCCGGCGCGCCCAACCCGATGTACCGCAACCCGATCGGCCACGGCATGTGTGCGCCGACGATCGTCACGTGGGGCACCGACGAGCAGCAGCAGCGCTACCTGCGGCCGCTGTTCACCGGCGAAGAGATCTGGTGCCAGCTGTTCTCCGAACCCGGGTCGGGATCGGACTTCGCCGGCCTGTCGTCGTCGGGGGTGCAAGACGGTGAGGAGTGGATCGTCAACGGGCAGAAGGTCTGGACCA
This sequence comes from Actinomycetota bacterium, assembly GCA_039194665.1. GTDB lineage: Bacteria > Actinomycetota > Acidimicrobiia > Acidimicrobiales > Ilumatobacteraceae > JABSQH01. Next base: position 3,065 of record JBCCVW010000006.1, on the reverse strand, counting down.
CCCTCGCCCACCTGTCGAAGTGGGGCTTGCTCGTGGTGCGCACCGATCCACAGGCGGTGAAGCACGCCGGCCTCACCGCGTTCGTGGTCGACATGCAAGATCCGACCGTCGAGATCCGCCCGCTGCGCCAGATGACGGGCGAGGCGGAGTTCAACGAGGTGTTCTTCTCCGATACGCGCATCGCCCACAACGAGATGCTCGGCCAGCCCGGTGATGGCTGGCGGGCGTCGTTGACCACGCTGATGAACGAGCGCGTGTCGATCGGCGGCACCATCCCGGCCAAGGGGTCGGGCACGATCGCCTCGCTGGTCAACGTGTGGAACGATCTGCCCGACGCGGACAAGACCTCGGTCGCCCGAGACGACGTGATGAAGTTGTGGGCCCGCGCCGAGGTGCTGCGGCTGACCAACATCCGAGCGAATCAGATGCGCAAGTCGGGCGATCCCGGCCCCGAGGGGTCGATCGGCAAGATGGCTTCAGCCGACTTGAACAAGGACATCTATGACGAGGTGATGAACCTGCTCGGCGCCGACGGCCTGCTCTACGGCAGCTACGAGATGGTTCGCCCCGAGACCGCAATGGGGGCCGACACCCTGCAGAAGGCATTTCTCCGCAGCCGCGCCAACTCCATCGAAGGCGGCACGACCGAGGTGATGAAGAACATCCTCGGCGAGCGGGTGCTCGGTCTGCCTGGCGACGTGCGCGTTGACCGTGAGGTCCCGTGGGCGGAGGTGCCGCGCAACTGACATCCGTCGCGACCTCCTCATCGCGCCAGGCGTGCTCGCGGGCACCAGCCCGCGGCGTGCTCGGGGATAGGGTCGCCGCTCGTGATGTCGGAAGCGGCGGAACCGATCGGCCGGCGCGCGGCCAAGAAGGCCCACAACCGCGCAGCCCTTCTCGATGCGGCGCGCGAGCTGATGATGCGAGACGGGTATCGCGACACCCTGCTCGACACGGTCGCCGAACGCGTCGGACTGACGAAGGGCGCGATTTATTCGATCTTTGGTGGCAAGGCGCAACTGCTCGTCGCGCTGATCGAAGCCGGAGACGTCGACGTCGGGTGGCCGTCACTTGATGCATTGATCGATCCGTCCCTCGACCTCGAGGGTCAAGCAGCCGCGTTCGCTGGCGAGTGGGCGCGGCTCAGCGGATTGCGCGTGCCGATGTCGGCGCACGCGTTTGCCCTCGAAGTGGCGTCGTTGACCCTCCGTGATCCAGAGCTCTTCGACGCCCAGGCCGAGCGGATGAGCCACCATGTCGCAGCGTTGGCGACGGTGTTTGCCGGGCGACGTTCGCCGTCCGGGGCCACGGTGACGCGGCTCGGTGCCGATGTCTTCGCACCAGCCTTCGCGGCGCTGATGCAGGGACTGGCGCAGCGTGCCTTCAACAACCCGTCGGAGCGTTCACCGGTGGCGTTCGAACGCGCCGCCACCGCGCTCTGCGCCCTCGTCGATCAGACTCCTGGAGGCACTACGACACCCTGAGTATCGGAAACGGTTCACGACAACGTACCTGTTGAGGGCACATTTCCTTGCGTTCCTCGACCTGATTCGATACTCGCGGTACGGTTCAGGCATCCTCACTGATGATGAAAGGGATGCCGATGCCTTCACGTTCGACCCTCCGCCGCCTCGGCGGCGCCGCACTCGTGGTCTGCCTCGTTGCGGCCTGCAGCGACGATGAGGGGGATGACGGCGCTGCACCTGCCACCGAAGCGCTCGACACCACACCGCCGACAGATGCCCCCGAGAACGAGGCGGCAGACGAGGCCGAGTCCGAGGCGTTCCCGGTCACGGTGTCGACTGCTTTTGGTGACGTCGTTGTCGACGCCGCGCCCGAGCGAGTGGTGGCACTGGGTTGGGGGGACGCCGAGACGGCGCTGGCACTTGGCGTTCAGCCAGTCGGTGCGGCCGACTGGCTCGGTTTCGGCGGCGCCGGCGTCGGACCGTGGGCCGAGGGCATGTACGACGTGGCTCCAGAGATCCTCGACGTCACCGAGGTCAACTTCGAGGCGATTGCCGCGCTGGAACCAGATCTCATCTTGAACGTCCGGGCCGCGGGCGATGCCGAGAGTCACGAGGTGCTCACCGCGATTGCCCCCACGATCGGGATCCCAGTGGGTGGCGAGGCGTTCCTCACGACCCAAGAACAGCAGGTCACCTTGATCTCACAGGCGCTCGGCCTGCCCGACGATGGCCAGCAGCTGCTCGACGAGGTCGAGACTGAATTCACTGCGGCGCGCGACGCCCATCCCGAGTGGGATGGTCAGACGGTTTCGGTCGCCACCCGCTTCGGCGACGTGTGGGGCGGCTACGTCGAGGGCGAGGGCCGGCTCGACTTCTTCCGCAACCTCGGGTTCGTTCAGAACTCAGCGATCGCCGCGCTCGAACCCGATGGAGGGTTCTACGCGACGGTATCACCCGAGAACCTCGACGTGTTCGACGCGGACCTCATCGTTGCGTTCCCCATCGGGTTCGAGGTTGCGGACATCGAGAACGACCCGGTGTGGCAGAACGTTCCCGCCGTCGGCGAGGGCCGGTCGATCGTGGTTGGTGGCGACCTCTCGAACGCCTATTCGCTGAACTCGACGATGTCGGCGTTGTATGCCCTAGAGCAGATGGTCCCCCTGGTGGAGGGCGCTGTCGGGAGCTGACACGTGGGTGGGTTGGTCAAGAACGCGGCATCGTCAGCGCCGCCGGCCCACGGTAGGGCCAACCCCCGCAACGATGCGCCGGTGGGCACCATGGATCGCTGCGTCGACGATCGGCATGATCGTTGGCATGAGATCTACACCGACATTCCTCACACGCCTCACTCCGGCGAGCCCGTCGGCGATGTCGGCCATGCTGCTGGGACTGTGGTTCCTCGCACTCGTCGTGGCCCTCACGGCCGCCGTCGCCGTGTCCATCATTGCGCTGCCGTTGGCTGCGCTGGCCGTCGCCGTCGCGACCGGGCTCGCCGTGCCCACTCGTCAGTGGCTCACTCGAGCGGTCGGCTCGAGGATCCCCCCGCCCATCGCCGCGTGATCGGTGGCCCGGACGACGCAATTCGTCCGGGCCACCGGC
>JBCCVW010000005.1:0-49355 GCA_039194665.1 Actinomycetota bacterium | reverse complement strand
CGCGTTGGTTCCACGCTCGCCGGGAAGTGGCCCTCTCGATATCCTCGTCAGGTCTGGCCGTCGTCGGGATCCTGATCAGCCCGATCGCAATGGGGCTCCTCGACAACCGCGGTCGGTCTGCCGGAACGCAATGGCTCGGTCTGTTGTACGTGATCGGCGTCGTGCCGGTCACGCTCATCCTCGTCCGCCCCGATCCCGAGGCCCTCGGTTGGGCGCCGGACGGTATCCGCCGCGCGGTCGGGGAGAGCGCACCGCCGCTCACCGGGACGCCGTTCGCTGAGGCGGTGCGCAGCCGCTTCTTCATCGCAGTCACCGTCGGGTACATCTTCGCCCTCGGATCACAGGTGGGCGGGATCCAGCAGCTCGTCAAGCTCGTCGAGGACCGCACCACTCCGGAGACGGCGCAGTTCGCGATCACGGTGCTGGCGGCGATGTCGGTGATCGCTCGCTTGATCGGCGGGCGCGTCGTGCAGCTCGTACCGATGATGGGGTTCACGGTGGCGCTCGCCGTCATGCAGTGCGTCGCGCTTGCGCTGCTGGCGATCGCCGAGTCGCGCTGGATGATCTTCGTGGCCATCGTCATCTTCGGCGCCACCGTCGGCAACATTCTGATGCTCCAGCCCCTGCTGATCGCCGAACGCTTCGGTGTACGCGACTACCCGCGACTGTTCAGTCGCTCGCAGTTCGTCGCCGTCGTCGGCACCGCCGGCGGACCACTGCTGATCGGGTGGTTGTTCGACGTCGCCGGTTCGTACCGCATCCCGTATCTCGCAGCGGCCGGTTGCGCGCTCCTCGGCGCGCTGATTCTTGCCCGGGGCGGGCCCGCTACCGTGCCCGACGATGAGCAGCAGGGCTGACGACATCCACCCCAACGTGCAACGGGTGATCGACGCCGGCCGGGCGCTCGGTGTCGACGTCGCGACCCGGCGGTTTCCCGATGGCACCAAGACGGCCAACGATGCTGCCGCGGCGATCGGCGTCGACGTCGGCCAGATCGTGAAGTGCTTGATCTTTGCCGTCGACGACGAGGTGGTGCTGGCCTACGTGAGCGGCGCCAACCAGCTCGACGAGGCGAAGCTTGCCGCAGCCGCTGGCGGCGCCGAGTGCACTCGGGTCGACGCCGACCGCGTGCGTGCCGCTACCGGGTTTCCCATCGGCGGCGTTCCGCCGTTCGGCCATACGAACCGCCTTCGTGTATTCATCGACCCGGACCTACTCCAACACGGCGAGGTGTGGGCCGCGGCGGGAACCTGGCACGACGTGTTCGCTCTTGCGCCCGCCGTGCTGGAGACGGCGTCAGGTGGCGCCGTCGTCGACCTCGCCCGCCGCTGACGCTTCGGGATTGATCCTGAAGGCCGCCGCGTCGATGGCGATGAAGGTGCCGCGGGCGCGGGCGTAGACGACCGGATCTGCTCCGGTGCTGGTGAGTTCGCCGGTGACGTACAGCTTGCGGCGCTCCCGGCCGGCGAGCCGTACGCGACACTCCAACGGTTCATGAATGGGAACGCCGGCTTCGTAACGAATGGCCAGTTCGCCGGTGAACGCCGGTTGCTGCTCGACGGTGAGCACGAATCCCATCACGTCGTCGAACAACGCTGCGGTCACACCACCGTGGCTGCGTCCCGGCGCGCCTTCGTGGGCGGAATCGAGGGTGATGTAGGCCACCACTTCGTCGCCGTCGCGCACGATGCGCGCATCGACCCCGAGCGGCGATGATCGCCCGGAGATCGGACGCTCGTCGAAGCTGAACATCTCCTGGCCGTCGCTGGGAGCCGGGCCCCAGTCGCCGGTCGGCCGCTCGATCACCCGTTGGCGGCGTTCACCCTCGGTCAACGTGGCGACCCAGCGTTGCAGCTCGGCGGTCAGCGCCTCGATGGTGGCCGTGTCGGCGTGATGGCCGATGAGGGCGTGGCCGACGTCGCGCACCGCTCGCCCTGCGTCAGCGCGGGCGTCGGCATGCTCCTCGGGAAACGGCGACGCGCCACGGCGTGTCGGTTGATGCTCGCCGGCTGACACGGTGAGTCAGTCCGCCGACGGACGGTCGGAGGTCGCCCGGTCGAGGGCATCGGCGAGCGTGTTCCAGCTGAGCACGGCGCACTTGATGCGTACCGGGAACTTGACCACGCCCTGCAGTGCTTCGAGGTCGCCGAGTGCGATGTCGTCATCGCCGGGCTGCAGCTCGATGCCCTCGATTGACATCAACGACTTGAACCGTCGAATGAGCGCACGTGCTTCGCCGACCGTCTTGCCGATCACGGCTTGGCTCATCATCGACGCCGACGACTGGCTGATCGAGCACCCCTGGCCACCGATCTTGACGTCGGTGACCGTTGCTGCGTCGCCCTTCTCCGCCGCGTCGACCATCAGGTAGAGGGTGATCTCATCACCGCACAGCGGGTTGTGGCCGTTGGTCTCGATCGCCGGAGGTGAGTCGAGCTCGCCGCGATTGCGCGGCGTGCGGTAGTGATCGAGGATGATCTCGCGATAGAGGTCTTCGAGTCCGGGCATGTCTGTCTCGCTGTGGCCGACGGTGGTCAGAAACCGAAGATATCGGTGGCGCCCGCCAAGCCCTCTACCAGCGCATCGACGTCGGACTCGTCGTTGTACAGGTACAAGCTGGCGCGTGTGGTGGCGCCGACGCCGAGCGTCTTCATCAGCGGCTTGGCGCAATGGTGGCCGGCGCGCACGTACACATTGCGTTCGTCGAGCACCTGGCTCACATCGTGCGGGTGCAGATCGCGGAAGGTGAAACTCAACACGCCGCCCCGGATCTCCACGTTGTCGGGCCCGAAGATCGTGATCTCGTCGCCGAAGCGCTCGTTCAGTGTGTCGAGGGCGTAGCGGGTGAGCTCCATCTCGTGACGGCGAATGTCGGCGAGGCCGATATCGCGCAAGAAGTCGATCGCTGCATGGAGCCCGATGGCCTCGGTGATCGGCGGTGTGCCTGCTTCGAATTTGGCGGGCGCGGGAGCAGTCGTGAAGCCGTCGAGGGTGACGGTCTCGATCATGTTGCCGCCGCCGAGGAACGGTGGCATGGAGTCGAGCAACTCGGCGCGCCCCCACAACATCCCGATGCCCGACGGACCGCACATCTTGTGGCTCGAGAAGGCCACGAGATCGGCCCCCCACGCCTGCACATCGGTGAGGTTGTGCGGCACGTATTGGCAGGCGTCGACCACCGCAAGCGCGCCAACCGCGTGCGCCGCAGCGCACAGCTGCGCTGTTGGCGGAATCGTTCCGAGCACGTTGCTCATCGCAGTGAACGAGAACACCTTGGCCCCGTCGAGGAGTTCGTCGAGGTGGGCGAGGTCGAGTTGTCCGTCGTCGGTGAGCGGCACGTAGCGCAGCTCGACGCCGCGCTCGGCGGCGAGCATCTGCCAGGGGACGATGTTGGCGTGATGCTCCATCTCGGTGAGCACCACCACGTCGCCCGCTGCGAGATTGGTGCGGCCCCAGGCCTGCGCGATGAGGTTCATCGACTCGGTGGCGTTCTTGGTGAACACCACCTCGTCGGCCGACGGCGCGTTGATCAGCTCGGCCACCGCCGTGCGCGCGCCTTCGTAGGCATCGGTCGCTTCGCCGGCGAGGCGATACGAGCTGCGGTTGATCGGCGCGTACGACCGTTCGAGGAACTGCGACATCGCGTCGATCACCGACCGCGGCTTCTGCGACGTGTTGCCCGAGTCGAGATACACGATCGGCGTTCCTTCGATCTGCCGATCGAGGATCGGGAACTCCTTGCGGATCGTGGCGACGTCGAGGCTCATCGGCGATCAGGTCGCCGCAGCGCGGAACGCGTCGTAGCCATCGCGTTCGAGTTGTTCGGCGAGTTCCATCCCGCCGCTGACGACGATCCGGCCGTCGACCAGGATGTGCACGTGGTCCGGGGCGACCTCGTCGAGCAGGCGTTGGTAGTGGGTAATCAACACGACACCCATCTCGGGGCGGTCGTTGCGCACCTCGTGGATGCCCTGCGCAACGATCCGCAGCGCATCGATGTCGAGCCCTGAGTCGGTCTCGTCGAGAATCGCCACCTCTGGCTCGAGAATGGCCATCTGCATGATCTCGTTGCGCTTCTTCTCGCCGCCGGAGAATCCCTCGTTGAGGTACCGGTCGACGAAGCTCGAGTCCATCCCGAGTCGTTTCATCCACTCCATCGTGGCCAAGCGGAGCTCGAGCACGGAGAGGTCGATGCCCTTCCGCTGGGAGAGCGCCTGGCGGAGAAACTGAATCACCGATACCCCGGGGATCTCCTGGGGGTACTGGAAGGCGAGGAACACGCCAGCCTTGGCCCGATCGTCGGGTTCCCACTCGGTGATGTCGTCGCCGCGCAGCGCAACGGTTCCGTCGGTGACCTCGTACTCCGGCGAACCCATCAACGTCGCCCCGAGCGTGGACTTTCCCGAACCGTTGGGGCCCATGATCGCGTGGATCTCGCCAGCCTGGACCGTGAGGTCGAGACCGCGCAGAATCTCGGCGTGATCATCCTCGCCCGGCTCTGCGGCGGGTCGAGCGTGCAGGTTTTCGATCCGAAACAGCACCTCGGTCACGGCGTCGAGGTTAGCGCTGGTCACGGCAATTATCACTATGCCGATAGTGCAAATTCGTGCGGCGTGTGGGCGGCCGCGCTGGCCTAGCGGACGCGGTCAAGCGATCGGGCGACCAGGTTTTCCAGGGCTTCCTGGTGACCGCTGTGACGAGCGGGCTCGACATCACCATCGAGCAGCCGTTGGTGGAGTTCGGCCAGCGAGCGCGTGCCGTCGAGCAGATCGCCGGCATCGTTCCAGCCGGCGTATCGGGCGGTTCGCCGCTGGTCGAGTTCGCCCTCGTCCAGGATCGTCGCTGCTGCAAGCAGCGCTTTGGCCATCGTGTCCATGCCTCCGATGTGGGCGTGGAACAGGTCGGCGCGATCGATCGATTGACGACGCAACTTGGCGTCGAAGTTCAATCCGCCGGTGGTGAAGCCGCCGGCGCGCAGCAGCTCGATCATCGCCAGCGTCATCTGCTCGGCGGACACGGGGAAGCGGTCGACGTCCCAGCCGAGGCGGTCGTCGCCAGCGTTGGCATCGATCGAGCCGAAGATGCCTGCGTGCACAGCGGCGGCGATCTCGTGGGCGAAGTCGTGGCCCGCCAGGGTGGCGTGGTTGACCTCGATGTTCACCTTGACCTCCTCGGCGAGTCCGTACCGCTGGAGAAAGCCATCGACTGCGGCGACGTCGAAGTCGTATTGATGCTTGGTCGGCTCGAATGGCTTGGGCTCGATGAGGATGGTTCCCGGAAAATCGATCGCGTACTTGTGCTCGACGACGAGGTTGAGAAATCGACCGAGCTGGTCGAGTTCGCGGCTCATATCGGTGTTGAGCAGGGTCTCGTACCCTTCGCGGCCACCCCACAGGACGTAGTTGGCGCCGCCGAGTCGGTGCGTGGCATCCATGCAGTGGGCGACCTGGCCGGCGGCGTAGGCGAACACGTCGGGGTCGGGGTTCGTCGCCGCGCCGGCCTGGTAGCGGGGATGCGAGAAGAGGTTGGCCGTGCCCCACAACAAACCGACGCCGGTGCGCTCCATGTGCGCCGCGGCGGCATCGACCATCTCGTCGAGGTTGCGACACGACTCGGCGAACGTGTCGCCCGGGGGAGCGATGTCGACGTCGTGAAAGCAGAAGAAGGGCGCGCCGAGCTTGGCGAAGAACTCGAATGCCGCGTCCATCTTGTGGCGCGCTGCGTCGAGCGGATCGCGCGCTGGCGTCTGGGTCGGGTGCCACGGCCGATCGAGCGTGCCGGCGCCGAAGATGTCGAACCCGTCCCAAGCAAACGTGTGCCAGTAGCACACGGCGAAGCGCAGGTGGTCCGCCATCGTCGTGCCGGCGACGACCCGGTCCGCGTCATACCAGCGAAATGCCAGCGGGTTGTCGCTGTCCGGCCCCTCGTAACGGATCGTGTCGATGCCGGGAAAGAACTCCTCGCTCACCCGCTCAGCGTAGGTCCACCGACGGCTGCCGCCCGCCTCGTCACCGGTGAGCCAAACCCGCAGATGCTCGGGTTTCGCTCACCGGTGCCTCGCGCGGGCTGTCACCGGTGAGCCAAACCCATCCATTGCGGGGTCTCGCTCACCGCTCGTGATCGCGCAGGTCTTCTTTCCACGCGCGGAAGCGGTCGTGGGCCGTGCCACTCGGGCCGACACCCGACGCCGATCCGTCGGGGAACAGGCGCAGCGTGAACGCCACGTCGAGGTCGTCGCCGAGGGCCGCCCAGTATCGAGCGTCGGCGCCTGAGGCGGGTCCGGCACGCCACAAGAGCCATGGACCGATGCGACGCTTGTACTCGGCGACCGGCGAGTCGAGCAGATCGGCGCCGAGTGCCAGCAGCTCGTCGGGCGCCTCGACCCATGCAGTTGCCGGAATGTTGCGGTCGCGCACCGGAGTCGGTGGGAGGTCGGCCGTATGTACCGGTGTGTCGTCGACCGGCCGTTCGTCGTAACGCATCGTTGGTCGGCGGTGCGCTACCAGCCGCGCTCGATCCACTCGTCGAGGTGTGGGCGTTCGGTGCCGATCGTGGTGTCGTCGCCATGGCCCGGCAGCACGATCGTGTCGTCGGGGAACGTGAACAACCTCGACGTGATCGACTCGATAATGGTGTCGAAGTCTCCGTCGTCGAAGTGCGTCGCGCCCGGACCGCCCGGGAACAGCGTGTCTCCGGTGAACAGCAGTGGTGTGCCGTCGATGTGGAACGAGATCGATCCGGGAGTGTGGCCGGGATTGTGGATGGCGTGCAGGCGCAACTTGCCGATCTCGATCACCTCGGTGTCGTCGAGGAACACGTCGTAACCGACCTCGTCGAGCTTGGGGGCGTCGGCTGCCGTCACGGCAACCTCATAGCCCGCTTCGCGCATCGCCGGCACCGCCTGGATGTGATCCCAATGGCCGTGGGTCTCGAGCACGCGCCGGACGTTCAGCCGCTGGCAGAGCTCGAGCAACTGTTGGTGCTCGTTCGCAGCATCGAGCAACACCGCGTCGCCGGTGCCCGTGCAACGAACCACGAACACGTTGTTGTCCACCGGCCCGACCACCAGCCTGTGCACCTCGACGTCGGCGTTCGACCAGTGCAGGGTGTTCGTCGGCGCGCCCATCGAAGCAGTCTTGCAGAGCGACGGTTGATCTAGCGTCGGCCTGTGGCCGTCGACTCCGACGAGATTGCCGACGACGCGCCTGCGGCATCGTCGGGCCGCGTCGGTGAGCCAAGACGCTTGACGCTCGTCCGCAACATCGTGCTCCTGGCGCTCGCGCTGCCTGCTGCCGCGTTCGTGCTGATCATGGTCGGTGAGCTCGTGCCCGATCGTTTGGTCGCCGAGTCGTTGGCCGAGGCTGCGCTCGACGGTCAGCTCGACGCAGTCAACTACGAACCCGGACTGTTGGCTCGACAGGTCGATGGGTTCACCGACTGCATCGGCCTTACCCTTGGATTGGGAGACGTCGCCGGTCGCAATCCGTTTACGTCGGCGATCGCCGGGGAGACGTTGTGGCAGTGCGAACTCGCAGTCCCTCAGCTCGCAGCGTGGATCACCGGCGAAGGTGCGCTCGAGCGGGAGACCGATTACTTCCGCTACTGGCACGGCTACACCGCGTTCTTGCGCCCGTCGGTCGCCTTTCTCGGTCTGCCCGCGACGCGCCTGTTGGTGATGGTTGCGCTCGCCGGCGCGGCGCTCGGCCTTGGTCGATCGATCACCCGCACCCACGGCCTTGCTACCGCCGCACTACTCCTGGTCCCGTTCGTGCTGACGAGCGACTTCGTCGATCTGCCCTACGCATTGCCGCACGCCTTTGGCGTGCTCGGCGGCCTCGCCACGGCATGGTTGGCCAACGCCATCCTCAGCCGTGCCGTTCGACCGTGGCCCGTGATCGCGGTGTCGGCGATCTCCGGCGGAGCCGTGGTGGTGCTCGATCTGTTGACCACCGCACCTGGCCTGTGGGCGTTGTGCACCTTCGTTGTCGCCGCAGCTGCGGCCCGTTCTCGCACCGGCTGGCCCCTGGTTGGACTGACGGTGCTCGGGGCGGCGTCGTGGATCGTCGGCTACGCCTGGACGTGGGTGACGAAATGGCTGATCTCGATCCCGGTCTTCGGCTTCGAGCGCGTGCGCGACATCATCGACTTCACGGTGAACAACCGGCTGAGCACCACGCCAGAGGGGTTCGATCTCGGCTTCGGCAACTCGTGGTCGCGCAATCTCGACGAGTGGACAGCGCAGCCGCTGACGACGTGGGTGGTTGTCGGCGGTCTTGTGGCCGTGGGTACGGTGTGGTGGCGCCGCCGCGGAGCCGTCGAACTGCAGTTGCGATTCGCCGATCGTCTCGTTGTCGGATCGGCGTCGCTCATCGTCCCGGTCTGGTTCGAACTGCTGCGCAACCACAGCCAGCTGCACAGTTGGTTCACCTATCGGTCGCTACCACTGGCCTTCGGCGTCGTGTTGGCCACGACGGTTCTGCCGCTGCGCGAGCTCGCCGTGGATCGCGTCGTCGAACGGGTGCCGCCGTCAGCGTCGGTCGAGGCCGATCACGCCGAGCGCGAGCGAACCGAGTAGCGCCTGGGCACCAACCGCAACCGCGGTGACCGACGGGATCACGATACGCATCGTGTCGGACGGATCGAGTCCGCCGAAGTCTTGGGAGCCCCAATTGGCCACGGCGATCACCGAGCCGGCAACACCGCCGACGATCAGTACGACGCCGATCACGACTCCGCGGTCGCTGCCGAACGCCCGCTGAATCCGCTCACCACTCATGGTGGGCGGCAACAAGCCGCTACGAACCGCGTAGAGCCGCATCAACACGCCAACCACGATGAGTTGGAATCCGATGATCACCGCGAGATGGGCGTACACCAGGGCGTGTACATCGAGTTCGATCGGACCCAGGTCGACGGCGCCCGGGAGCAACACCGCCATGCCGAGCAGGCCGATCACCGTCAACACGATGCCCGGGATGCCGAACAACCAACGCGGCGACATCAGCATCATGAACCGTAAATGCCGCCAGCCGTCACGCCACGTGCGCAGGTGGGGCTGGCGCGAGCGACCGTCGGGTCGCAGCGTGGTTGGCACCTCTCGGATGTCGAGGTTGGCGAGCGCCGCCTTGGCGATCATCTCGGTGGCGTATTCCATCCCCGTCGTGCTCAGGTCGAGGTCGATCAGTGCCTGCCGTCGGAACCCGCGCATGCCGCAATGGAAGTCGCCGATGTCGATACGGAACAGTCGCCGGCCGATGAACGACAGCACTGGGTTGCCGATCCACCGGTGCAACCACGGCATCGCACCGGGTTCGATTCCGCCAGCGAATCGGTTGCCCACGACCACGTCAGCGCCGTTGCGCAGCTCGTCGACGAATGGCTGGAGGTTCTCCAAGGCGTAGCTGTCGTCGGCGTCGGCCATGATCACCAAGGTGCCATGCGCCGATTCGATGCCGGCGGTGAGTGCAGCGCCGTAGCCGCGAACCGGAACGTGGACCACTCGTGCGCCGTGCTCCTCGGCGATATCGATCGAGCCGTCGGTACTGCCATTGTCGGCGACGACCACCTCGTAGTCGATCGACGAGTTGGCACACGCGCCGTGGACACGATCAATGCAGGTGGCCAGGGTCTCGGCCTCGTTCAGGCAGGGCAAGACCACCGACAGCTCAATCGTTGTCAATGGTGTTGGTGAGTCCTCGGTAGAAGTAGCTTGCGTCGTCATGTCGGTCGGCGCGGGCGTGTTCCGCCGGACTTGGCGAACGGAGCGTCATCAGTGAGTATGGCGTCACGTGTGCACGAGTCGGTGCATCGGTCGTTGGTGTTCGACCGGCGGCGCAGCCGTCTGGTGGCGTCGATCGCCACGCTGCTCCCCACCGGGGCCAACGTGCTCGACATCGGGTGCGGGAACGGCGAGATCGGTGCTGACCTCACTGCGCTCGGGCATCGCGTCGTCGGTGCCGAGGTCCTGCAACGGGAGACGTGCGCGGTCCCATCAGTGTTGTATGACGGCGACCGATTGCCGTTCGTCTCCGACTCGGTGGACTGGGCGGTGCTCGTCGACGTGCTGCATCACGCGCCGCGCCCCGCGCAAGTGGTGCAGGAGGCGTTGCGCGTTGCTCGCCGAGGCCTGGTGGTGAAGGATCACCTCAGCGAGCGCCGCTTCGACGACCTCACGTTGTCGTTCATGGACTGGGTCGGCAACCGTCAGTTCGGGGTGGGCCGCGACGGCCGCTACCTCTCGGCGGCCGACTGGTCACGCCTCTGGCGCGCCGCCGGTGTGCGAGAGGAGGAACGAGTCGATCATCTCGATCTCTACCCCGCGTTGGCCAAACCGTTCTTCGAGCGCGGACTGCACTTCGTCGCCCGACTCGAGTTCGAATAGTCAGGGTTCGGCCATCGCCCGGTCGTTGGCGAGCTGGCTGTTGTCGGCCGACTCGGCTCGTGGGAGTTCAACGATGAGCGACGCGGCGATGATGCCGAGCGCATATGGCACAGAGCGGAATGTGAACCCGTGCACCTGCGTGTGATTACGAACGACCTCGAACCACAACGGAACCAGGAGCATCGGCGCGGCGAGCGCCAGGCGCGATACCCAGAGCCGCCGATACTGGGCCTCGATCGCGCTGCGGCGCCAACGGACGACCAACACGGCGGTGACCAGCGCAACGATGGAGATGAGTACCGCTGGCGCGAGCGGATGGTCGATCCAGCGACTCCAGGTCCAGCGCACGCCGCCGCCCAGGCTGAGGTCGATGTAGCCGACATCCCCATCGAGGCGAGTGGTGACCTGGTCGGTGATCTGTTCGCGCACGGCCGAGAAGCCGTAGATCGGTACGGCGAAGATCCACTTGCAGATCCACATCCACGCCCAGCCGGTGATCCACCCGACCGTGCCGACCCCGGCGAAGGCGAACAGCTGCCGCCCGGCGAAGCGGCGGCTGGCGGCGAGAACCACTGCGAAGGCGCTGAGCGCCCATGCCCCTGGCGGGATCGTCAAGATGTCGAGGAACAGGAAGGTCGACCCGGCGAGGATCGTCAGCACGAACGCTCGCCCGAGCGTCGCGGTACGGCCGAGCGCAAGGTAGACGCCCCAGGCCGAGCCGATCGCTGCAATCGAACCCCATGCGTGCGGCAGGCTCGCTGGGAGGTCGAGCGGATCGGTCGTCAGCGCGATCGGGGCGAGCAGGGCGAGCGCAACGAGCAGTCCGTGGCGCCGAGCGACGGACCAGCCGAACCCGCCGATCATGCCGATGAGCAGCCAGCCCGTGATGATCCGCGTGCCAACGATTCCGACGGTGGCGATCATCGGCCGCAGAATCACTGCGTAGCCGTGCCAATAGCGGAAGTACTCGTGCCGGCGGAACAAGCCCTCGCCCTCTTCCCAGGCGAGGATTCGGGGAATTGCACCACCGCAGTTGCCGAGGGTCGGGCTGCGCAGCCCCGAGGTCCAGCGCGCGGCGGCCGGATCGTCACCGATGCCGATCGTGAGCCCGATGCAGTCCGTCCACGTGTCCATGAATCGGCCCGATGTGGACACGGGAATGAACTCGGCGCGGATGCGGTTGGCGTTGATCCCGTCGACGAGTTCATCGAGGATCGGGCGGTCGGGGACGAACCCTGCCAGCGTGACGAGCACCAGTCCGAGCAGCGGCACAGCGATCAGCACGACCGCAGCAATCGGCGCGATCGACCGAACACGTCCGCTGTCGAGGGCAGCGAGAGTACGAGCGAGGAGCGTGCGCATCTCCGTCAAGACCGTAGGTGGTTGACGGATTGAGAGGGACGCGATGCGGGCGTGAAGCGCGAGACTGGCGAGATGGAGGCCACTCGCAGTTGGCGTGACCACGTGCAGACTGTGGTTGATCGGGGGCGGCGCAGTCTTGGCATGCTCGGGCGCTCGACGGTCGCGCCGCCGCCTGAGCCTCCCGGCGCCGAAGTGCGATCCGGATGGTGGGACCTATTGCCGTTCACCGCACACAACATCGAGTTGGCCGCCGGCATCGGCACGAATCCCGGGGCACTTCCTCCGACGGACGACCTTCGTATTCAGGTGCTTGTTGATGCGTGCGGCGGTTCCGTTCGCGATCGACGTGTCCTCGACCTCGGTTGTCTCGAAGGCGGATACACGCTCGCGTTGGCCGCGCTCGGCGCCGAGGCCGTCGGTATCGAGGCACGCGAGATCAGCATTCGGCGATGCGAGCTGGCGAAGTCTCTGACAAGAGCCGAGCGCGCGTCATTCGTCCATGCGGATCTCGTGGATGAGCTCACTCGGCAGCCCGCGGCGGATGCCGTGCTGGCAACCGGAATCCTCTACCACTTCGCCGATCCGTTCGACGTCTTGCGGCGAATCCGGACGCTCCAACCATCGGTGCTCTTGATCGATACCCACGTTGCATCTGACACGGTCACCCACAACTGTTCGAACTACGTCGAGCGAATGTCGGGGGGATATGCGTTTCGCGGCCGGCTGTTTCACGAGTTCGACCACGACATCAGCACCGAAGAACGCGACGCGATGGTCTGGGCGGCGTGGTCCGACGAAGATGCGTTCTGGCCGACCGAGGACGAGCTGGTGCGGATGATTGAACTCGCCGGATTCGACGACGTACGTCGAGTCGACAACCCCAACGGCGTGGCGTGGCAGGTCGATCAGCGCAACCGCGTGATGTACCTGGCGACGTCAGGCGCTGACCACGTCGAACCCGAGCCCGAGGGCGACGGGGATCTGCACCGGGTCGAAGGTGACGAGACGACGGGGAGCGGGTAGCCGCTCCGCTGCAGCGAGGTGGATCGCATCGGTCAGACGCACCGGTTGATCGCGGGCTAGCGCCGCGGCGCGGTCCAGGCATCGCTGGTCGAGCGGAACCACGTGCAGGTGGTCCCACACCCGGCGCACCGCGTCTTCGAGATCGAGCCGGATGATCGACTCGTCGCTCAGCCGGCCGATCGCTGGCAGCGCCTCGGTGAGCGCGAGCGCGCTCGCCGACCACAACGGGTCGTCCTCGAGCGCCGCCAGCACGACCGACCGCTCGCCACCGTCGATCGTGATGGCCAGCAACGCCGATGTGTCGAGCACGAGCGTCATCCGCGCAGCTCGCGGAGGGCCTGGTCGACACGCACCCCCGCCCACACCGCAACGGGCTCGGGCGGACGGAACTCGCTGGTACGACGAGGCGGCACGATCGAACCGGCGCCGATGAGCCGTTCGAGCGTTGGTGCGTCGGCATCGAGCGGACCGAGCTGGGCGATCGGTCGACCCCTGCTGGTGACCACCATTCGTTCCCCCGCCTCGGCCCGGGCGAGCGCCTCGGGGAGCGCGGCGCGCAGCTCGCGTACGCCGAGGCCGGGATCGCTCGCGGTGCTCATGTGTACGCGAGTGTACACATTGCGATTCGACGGTGCCGAGTGGCGCCGTCCATGATCTCCGTCATGAATTTTGCGTTCACCGAAGAGCAAGAAGAGCTGCGCAAGACCGTGCGGGCATTCCTCGAAGCAAAGAGCAGCGAGGAAGCCGTGCGCGAGCAGATGGAGACCGAGCAGGGTTACGACCCGGCGGTGTGGTCGCAGATGGGCGAGCAGATGGGCCTCCAGGGCCTGCACATCCCCGAGGAATACGGCGGATCGGGTTATGGCTACGTCGAACTCGGCATCGTGCTCGAAGAGATGGGACGCGCCCTGCTGTGTGCACCCTTCTTCTCCACCGTTGTGCTCGCCGGCAACACCCTCCTGCTCTCGGGTGACGACGACGCCAAGAAGCAGTACCTGCCCGGTATCGCCTCGGGTGAAACGATCGCCACGGTTGCGTTCACCGAGCCGTCGGGCAAGTGGGACGAGTCCGGCATCACGATGGAGGCCACGCCGTCGGGCGACGGCTACACCCTGTCGGGCACGAAGTCGTTCGTCCTCGACGGCCACGTCGCCTCGCTGATCATCGTCGCCGCCCGCACCGCGAACGGCGTCAGCCTGTTCGCCGTCGATGGCAACGCATCGGGTCTCACCAAGACCTCGCTGTCGACGATGGACCAGACCCGCAAGCAGGCCAAGCTCGACTTCGACAACGTCCCCGCCACGCTGATCGGCGAGGACGGCAAGGGCTGGGACGTGCTGCAGACCGTGCTCGACCTCGCTGCGGTGAGCCTCGCCGCCGAGCAGGTCGGCGGCGCCCAGTTCGTGCTCGACATGGCCGTCGAGTACGCCAAGGTGCGCGTGCAGTTCGGCCGCCCGATCGGTTCGTTCCAGGCGATCAAGCACAAGTGCGCCGACATGCTGCTCGAGGTCGAGTCCGCCAAGTCGGCTGCCTACTACGGCATGTGGTGCGCCAGCGAGATGAACGACGAGCTGCCCTCGACCGCGTCGCTGGCCAAGGCGTACTGCTCTGAGGCGTACTTCCACGCCACCGCCGAGAACATCCAGATCCACGGCGGCATCGGCTTCACCTGGGAGCACCCGGCGCACCTCTACTTCAAGCGAGCCAAGAGCTCCGAGCTGCTGTTCGGCGACCCGACGTATCACCGCGAGCAACTCGCCCAGCGCATCGGTATCTGACACTTCCGGGCTCGGTCGGCCGTTCATCTGTGCTCGGCAGCCCTGGCGGGCTTGCCCTCGCCTGCCGTGCTCCCGGCGCTTCGCTCTGGTCGCCTGCGTGCATCGCGCGCGGGCGACCAGCTTGTTTTGGGGCGCGTGGCGCGGGAGTCTGGTGTCGGTTGACCGTCCATAGAATCGTGGCTCGATGGAGCCGGTGACGATTCTGTTCGCAGTGTTGGCCGCAGTGCTGGTGTTCGTCATCGCGGCGGTTGCCGTCGGACGCGAAGCACATCGCCTCGACGCAGTCGCGCCGAGAGCGGTGTACCAGCTCGACGAAGCGGTCGACTTCGTCTGCGATCGCCTTCCCGAAAACAGCCAGGCACGGCTGACTCCTGAAGAGGTCGAGCAGCTGCTCGTGTTCCACATGCAGTGGCTCCACTCCCAAGGACTGCAGCCCGACAAGGCGGTCGATGCCAAGCAGGCGATCGACGAACCGGTCGTGCTCACCGAGGACACCCTCACCGCCTACCTGCTGGGTGAAGCCGAGCGCAACGATGTCGACCTGCTCGACGACGTCGACGCGGTCAACGTCGTGGAAGCGCATCTTGCGTACTTCGACGCGATCGGCGCCGTCGGCCCTCAGGCTGGTCTCGACGACGCGCTGTAACCGTCTTTTCTGCACGGCGAAAACCTTGTGAGATGATCAGCCCGAATGACTGACCGCCTGAAAGACATCAACCACCGCATCCAGCGAAGCTCGCCGGCGCGGACAGTCGGTCGTGAGCTGCTCACCCGGGAGTACGCGATCAGCCCGGCGGGCGGATCGATCACGGGTCTCATCGACCGCGCGCTGGTGTATGTGAACGCAGACAAGGCGGAGCGCAACGAATCCGTCGAGGCGACCGTAGATCTGTTCTTCCAACTCGCCATGACGTCATCAGCGGCGCGCTTCTTGGAAGTGGGCGCAAAAGAGGCGACTGCATCGGTGCGGGCAGCGAAGACGCTCGGGATCGACGACGTGCGTGCCTTCGAGGCGAACCCGTACACCTATGAGCGCTTCGCCAAACATCACGCCGACACCGGTGTGGACTACCAGCACCTCGCCGTCGGTGAGGAGGTGTCGACAATCGAATTCAATGTCCGCCTCACCGACCAAGGCCAACCGCGGGCGGATGGTCAAGGGTCGATGCTGCGACGTAGCAACTACAAGCCGGGGTATGTCACCGCATCTGTCGAGTGTGTTCCGCTCGACGAAGTGCTGCGCGGTGAGCCAGCCGTACCGACGGCGATGTGGATCGATGTCGAAGGGGCGTCGTCAGCGGTGCTCCGGGGGGCGGTGGACACACTCCGTTCGGTCGTTGCGATCATCATCGAGGTCGAGACCCGCCGCGTGTGGGATCAACAGGAGTGGCTGCACCTCGACATCGTGCGGTTTCTGGCCGAACACGGCCTCGTACCGGTCGCACGAGACCGGCAATCCCGACATCAGTTCAACGTCGTTTTTGTCCCACGCGGGTCAGTCGACGACCGCACTCGCGAGCGTTTGGCCGAGTGGCGCAAACGGGTACGTCGGGCGCGCTCGTACGACGACCAGCGCAAGGGTTGAAGTCGTCGCCACGACGAGGCTCGGGGACTACATGCGGCTGAATGTGGCGATGTCGTCGAATCGATACAGCCCTGCGCTCGCCGTGCCGAGGCGAGCACCTGCTTGAAGGTTGGGACTGGTCTGCTTCCAAGACGCGTCGGCGGATTCCCCTGCGGCATCGGCGTCCCGGCCGTCTACCAAGTACCCGATCGTCAGATGCGGCCGCCACCGAGATGTCACGTTCGTGCCGATCATCTCGCCGATTCGCTCCAGAAGCCGAGTTCGTAGTGTGCGGAGTTCGGTGAGATCTTCGTCAGTGGCCATCGCGACGACGACGGCGTGTCCGCGGACTTCGATCGACTCGGGTCGCCAATCGATAGGCCGTCGGGCGGCGCTCAACAATTCGTCGACCTCGGCCCCGATTGCGCCGATCACGCGATCCGGGTCGACGTACTGCATCGAAGGTGTGTCGCGAATCGTGCGAACGCCGTCGTTCACCCCATCGCACAGGGTGACGTGGTACGAGTCGGTGGGTAGCGCAGCGAACGCGGTCGTCGCACTCGTGAGGTTGCGTACCGACTGGCTCAGGATCTCGGCAAATGCCGCCCCGCCATCCGTCCGGGCATCGACGCCCAGCGACTCGCGGCTGTTCTCGAGCAACACGGTCCACCCAGAAAAGGGCGCCCATGTCGGCTGCGCGTCAATCACTTTCGCCGAACGGGATGTCATCGCTCTACGACACGTCAGCTCCGCGATCTGCGGTCCGCGACCTAGATCTCGAATCGGCTCTTTGCCGGAAGGTACGCCTCGAGAAACTCTGACACGAACTCGTTCTTGTCTGCGACTGACGTGAGGCCCGTGTCCGAATCGTTCAGACAGATCGCGTCGAAGTCTCGATACGTGAGCAACCTGTCGAGTCGGTCCTTGAGGTTCCAGGCTCCGAGGTCGACGTATCTCGACGTGATCGACGCCGGAACCGACCGACCGGCGATGTAGGCCA
This sequence comes from Actinomycetota bacterium, assembly GCA_039194665.1. Lineage (GTDB taxonomy): Bacteria > Actinomycetota > Acidimicrobiia > Acidimicrobiales > Ilumatobacteraceae > JABSQH01. The sequence continues at coordinate 32,247 of JBCCVW010000005.1, read as the reverse complement.
CGTGATGGTGCAGTGACGACGCCACCGCGATGTCGGTCGAGTGTCGGAAACGGCTCCCCATGGTTCGCTTCATGTCGGCGGGAAACAGCGACTCCAGTTCCAGATTGACCGACTTGAGCTGGGGGTACGGCGCATGCTTGAACTTTCTGGTCGGGGTGACACCAAATCGCTCCTCGACCAGCTGCCGCCCGTTCATCGCCGCTGCATCGACGGGCTTGTTGTCGATCGAGGCGGCGCCTCGGGGAATCAGCGCGCGCGAACGGAACTGTTTCGCAAGCCCGTTGCTGTAGAAGAACTTCTCCGGCCCCACGCGCCGCCCGAGAAGAAAATCGTCGTTGAGATAGATGTAGTGCTCGGCAAGGCCGGGAATGTGGTGGAGCCGGGCCTCGATCGCATGGGAGTTGAACGTCGGTAGGGCGTCTACCGGGAAGATCTCGGAATGATCGACCAACGTGAGGCCCTCAGCATCTGTGTTGAGCCATGCCGGGCATTGATCGTCGGTGACGATGTAGACCTGCCGCACGAAGTCAGCGAACCGCTCGATCGAACGAAGTGAGTAGCGAAGTTCGTCACGTGACTCGAATCGTGCGGCGCTCATCGCCTCGTCGTGACGCGGCACGTCGTCGTCGCTCCAACGCGCTCGTCGCTCTTGCCAGCGAGGGTCGTCGCCGTCGACCCAGGTGTAAACGACATCGATCGGAAACGTCACCTGACTCGCAAGGGGGCAGTCGCTTGCCGCACTCCCGAAATCGGCGGGCTCGAGCCGCACCGCGAGTTCGTTCCATCGGCGAGACCGGAACGATTCGTCCTGTTCGTAGCGGGTCCAGAATTCGAGTTCGCAGCCGTGCAGGTCGCCGAACGCGTCCGATCCATCGGGTAGGGCGAGGTACTCGAACACCCGCCATATGTCGGCCTGCCGCCCAATGTCTTCCAACAGATCGAGTGACGCCCGATCGACTCGCTGGAGCCGATGACGTTTGGCAACGCGGCGACTGTCGAACAGCACGTACACGGTCACGTCGATGTCGGCGAGCGCGCTCAAGATCGCCCGACGATCTGCGTCGATCACACCGATCCGAAACCGATTGGCGGTGTCGACCGGTAGGTCCTGGTACGCCGTTTCGGTCCGTGCCAGCGCGTCGAGGGCCAGTACCTTGTTCGACAACATCGCGTCGATCACGCGATCACCGCGTCGATGCCGGGCCACTACGGCACGGGGATCCGACGGCGACCCCACGACGGCTCCGACCAACGTCGAGCGGTCTGAGGACAGACCACTCATCTCCGATTCGAGCGACCGCTGTGCTCGCCGCCGCTGACTGCGCCAGAGCGAACGTCGCATGCGTCGGCGCAGTTCGAGTGCGCTCCCGAGCAACCCTGCTCGTCGGAGCGCGGTGATCACGGCGGTCTTCGATGAGTGTTGGAGCCGTCGGAACATGGTGAACGGTCACCGAGCGTACTCGGGCGAAGTCGAAATCGAAGATCAGTGTTTGCCCTGGATTCACACTCCGTTCATCAATACCGAGTGGACCGCATCGTCCTCCAGGGCTAATTTCCCCCGTACCAGAGAGAGGAGGTGGTCCAGACGATGCCAGACAGTTATTACGGGACCCTGGAGGTGGTTGGCCGCTAGGCCGACAGGCTGGACCGCCTGGCGAATTTCCGCCAACCCCCGCTGATCGTCACCGCCGCAACTGGTCCCAGCGGTGTCGTTCGAGAATCGGAACCTCCGGGCTCGACGTCATGGTGCGATCGGTCTCAGACAGTCTGTGTAGTGCCGGGTGCCTTCGGGGTGCCCGGCACTGCCGCGTTCTGGGGCGGCCGCGATACCTTGATCGCCGATGGAACGGCCGACCAAGTTCGAAGAGTCTCGGTTTCTTGGCGACAAGCGCACCCAGCTCGTGTACGACCTCGATGAGTGGGACGATGAAGCGGTCATCGATGAGATCGTTGCCGATGGTGTCGGGTTGAGTTTCTCTCCAGACACCTTGCCCGAAGCGCGGAACCGGGGATACACGCTGGCCACCGGTCGCCAGCACCGGCTGCAGCGCAAGCCGTTCTCGTAGGACGCGTCAATGCCCGGGATGGACGAGCGCTTCGAGTCCGCCGGGCTCTCGCTCGCGTGCCACTTGGCCATCCCACCGGGCGGGGAGACCGACGGCCCCGCCGTGGTGCTCTGCCACGGATTCCCGATCGGCCCACTCGACGCGCGGCGCTCCGCTGGTACGTATCCACAACTCGTCGATCGGATCGCACGCGACGTCGGCTGCGCCGCGCTGGCCTTCAACTTCCGTGGGTGTGGCGAGAGCGAGGGCGACTTCTCGCTGCAGGGCTGGGTTGACGACCTGCGCAACGCGATCGGTCACGTCCTGCGCACGTGCCGTCCGAACGGGATCATTCTCGTCGGGACGAACACCGGTGGGTCGATTGCGATCTGTGTCGGTGCCGACGACCCCAGGGTGTCAGCCGCAGCGCTGGTGAGCCCCCGCGCCGACTTCGACGACTGGGCCGACCACCCCCGACGGTTCCTCGAGCACGCCCGCGACATCGGCGCGATCCGCGACCGCCTGTTCCCATCCTCGGTCGACGAGTGGACGCGCGAGTTCCGCAGGTTCCGTCCGGTCGCATCTGCCCGTCGGTTCAGTCCGCGTCCGTTGATGGTGATGCACGGAGCTGACGACGACAGCGTTCCGGTCTCCGATGCCCGTCAACTCGTCAACGCTCACGGATCGGCGGAACTCAGCGTGTTGGACGGTGCAGGCCACCGGCTGCGCCACGACCCGCGCGCGGTCGCTGTGTTGATCGGGTGGGTCGACCGGATCCGGTCGACCTACGTCCATCCGTCCGCGGAGCGGGTGTAGCCGCTTACGCGCTGCCTTCGACCTGCTGTCGGTGCCAGTTGTAGGCCGTTCGGACGATCTCCTCGAGCCCGTAACGAGCCGACCAGCCGAGTACTTCCTGCGCCGTGGCGGGGTCCGCGTATGTGGCCATCGGGTCGCCGGCGCGGCGCCCGACAACTTCGTACGGCACAGCAGCACCTGCGGCGGCGCTCGCCGCGTTGATCACATCGAGCACCGACGACCCGACGCCAGTGCCCAGGTTGATGGCGGTGGACGCTCCGCCGCCAGCGAGGTAGTCGAGCGCTCGGATGTGTCCGTCGGCCAAGTCGTCGACGTGAATGTAGTCGCGGATAGCTGTCCCATCGGGCGTCTCGTAGTCGTCGCCGAACACGCTCACCGAATGATCCGGAAGGAGCAGCGCCTTCATCACGATGGGGACCAGGTTGATGCTGTAGGTCCAGTCCTCGCCGATGCGGCCATCAAATCTCGCACCGGCGGCGTTGAAGTAGCGCAGGCTGACCGACCGCAGACCGCGGGTCACCCCGTACCAATGCAGGACGCGCTCGACCATCGCCTTGGTTTCGGCGTACACGCTCTCGGGGCCGATTGGTGCTTGCTCCGCGACCGGTACTCGGGGCGGGTTGCCATACACCGAGCACGATGACGAAAACACGAACCGCTCGAGTCCGGCGTCCAGACAAGCGTCGAGGAGCTCGACGGTGCCTGCAACATTGTTTCGCCAGTACTTGGCAGGTGCGTGCATCGATTCGCCGACCGACTTGTATGCGGCGAAGTGAACGACCTCGTTGACGTTGTACTCGCTGCACACACTGCGCACGAGGTCGCCATCGCTTGAGTCACCGACGACCAATGGGGCATCGACGACCGCATGCGCGTCGCCGAGCTCCAGGCTGTCGAGTACAACGACCCGGCGGCCCGCTTGCGTCATCGCCCGCACTGTGTGCGAGCCGATGTAGCCGGCGCCTCCGGTGACCAGCGTGTGTTCGTCGGGTGCAGACACCGTCGACGATCGTAACGATCTGTCCTGCGGCGGGCGCATCATGACGCGGCGGGCCATGGATCGGCGGGTTGCGGCGACGGATGGGTTCGCTGCGTTTCGGGTCTGCGGTAGTGGCCGCTACTGTCCGTGGGCCATGGTGCTGGCCTCCAATTGTCGATCACGGTTCGTGGCGCGTCGCTCGACAGCGTCGGCTACCGAGCGCAGCGCTCTTCATCCCGTTGGTCTGTCGCGGGACTAGGCAGCGTGGCCATCTATATCTGTACTGGAATGATGTCCGGGCACACTGGCCTGGACAAGTCAGCTTCGATGACCGCGAATCATCTCTCGCGACGCGGCTATGACGTTCGAATCGTCAATTTCATCGGTCCTGGCGACGGTACGAAATTCATTGTGCCGAACTGGCCGATCGACGAGGACGTCAGCGTTCTTCCACTGCAAACGCTCCCGGCCGACGGCGGACATCATCTGTACCGAGGCCCCTTTGCTCAGCTCAGCGGCCGGATCCCTCGTCTGAGCTACTCGTTCACTGAGAACTCGCTGCGGGCGCTCGATCAGCTCAATCGTCAGCTGACCGCCGAGGACTCGATCATCTTCACCCACCCCCTCCTCGCGCAGGTGTTCCGCACTGCCATCGGCGAATCGAAGCGGTCTGCGCAGACGGTGATCCAAATCCACGGCGATTACAAGGCGAGGCATCCTGAGCTGACTCCGATCCTCCTCGATGCGGCGCCGATCATCGATCACGTGCAAGTCGTCTCCGAGGGCATGCGCACTGACTACGACCACCTGTTCGGCGCCGATCGAGTGACGTGGATACCGAACATCCACGAGCCGATCGAGATCGTGCGCAAGGGGCACAAGGGCGTCAACGTCGTGGTGGTCGGGTCGTTCCAGGAGGCGAAGAACCAGATCGACGCCGTGCGAATGCTGCGGGGAGTCGATGACGGAAGCGTGCGGCTCACGTTCTGGGGGAACGCGTCGACCAAGTACGCCGAACAGGTACGACGTGTGATCGACCAGCTCGGCCTGAACGACCGAGTCGTCTTCGCTGGGACTGGGGACGAACAGCAGATTTACGGCGATGCCGACATCGTCCTCATCCCCTCAACGTCCGAGGGATTTGGCTATCCCTTGGTCGAGGCAGCATCACATCGACTCCCTGTCGTCTGTTACGACTACGACTACGGACCGCGGGACGTGATTCGCGACGGCGCCTCCGGTTACATCGTGCCCGTCGGGGACGTGCGTGGTTTGTCTGATCGGGTAGCGGATCTGGCGCGTGATCCGGGCCTTCGTGAGTCCATGGGCACCGCTGCTTCGCTGCGTTTCGAAGATCGGTTTCACCCCGAGCGGATCGCCGACGACTACCAAGCGTTGCTGACCTCGAGGCGACACCCTGCCGCGCCGATCGAGTCAATGTTCCCGCTCGACGGAACCGATCCTGTGCCCGATGACTCGATCAGGGCACACACGCTGGAGGTGCGCGGGCGACGAATTGGTCACGTGATTCGATTCCAGTCTCGGCAACCGCTTGACAGGTTCGCCATCCACTCCAATGCCGGCAGCCGGCGCACTCGCGCCCTCCGCGTCGGTCGCCACTACGTCACGCTGTTGTGGCGTGGCGAGGGCAAGCGATTCTGGCGAGCTCGGCGGCGCTCGATCTCGTACGAACGCGCCGATCGTCGAGACGGGCGTTTCTATTTGGCGCATACCTCGACGCGTGCTCACTTCGAGGTGGCCCGGTTCCTGCGGCGCAATGATGGACACGACTGGTTGCGCGGCGCAGGGCCGCAGGGCCTCGGCAACCGACAGAGTTCGTTCGAGGTACACAACGGCCGGATGATGGTTCGCCGGAACCCAAGACTTCCCGACGTGTCTGGTCGAGACGACGATGGCGCCGTGTTGAACACCCCTGGCGGCGTTGAGCTTGCCGTCGGTGGTGACGTGCGCGCCCCCTACTCGGTCGTCCGCGGTGACTTTGATTGGGTACAGCTCTCCAACGCTGGCGGCACGCGACGGATCGTTACGCCGTACGGCTACGGCGAGCTGTTTGAACGTGTGTGTTCGGTCGAGCGGTCAGCAGAACTCTTTGCTCGTCAGACCGCCGACGGCATCCACCCGTGGGAGCTGTGTCGCGCTCCGTTCATCATCGCAATGTGCGAAGCGCTCGGACTATGGGGGCCGCAGCACTCCCAGCAACCACTCCCCTCGTGGGATGTCTATGTCGGAGACCCGCCCATGTTGACAGCAGCGACCGGTTTCGACCGCGTGCTGTTTGAGTTTCCACGCAAACCGGACGGCGTCGATGCCCGCACCGAGATGCTCCAAGACGAAGACACGATGGTCATCGAGTATCCGCAGTACTACGGATACGCCCGTTCTGCCTACGAGAAACGCAACCACTATCCCATCAACGAATACAACCGCTGGGTCCGAGAGCATCGCAACGACTTCCGCGGCGACTTCGACACGACGGACCTCGAGCATCACCTCTCGGCGGCGCTCGGGTTCCCCGTCGTGATCGATCGAAGTGTTGCCGGGAGAATTGTCAAGTATCGGCTCGAGTACGAGTTCTGGTCCGGCGTGTTCGATGCACTCCGGCCGTCAGAGGTGATCGTGCCATCCAGCCACTGGAGTGCCGGGATCTGTCAGGCGGCCAAGGATGCTGGAGCACTGTCGTCAGATGTCCAATACGCGCTCACGTCCCGCTACCACCCGTCGTTTTGGTTCGGCGATCGCCCGAGGCACGGTGCCTCGAAGCTGTACGCCTGGTCTGAATTCTGGGCCACGCGAACGAACGGATATGACATGGTCGAGGTGGCCTCTCGCCAGATCGAGCGCCCGCACTCGAACGATGTGACGCCGTCACGGAGCGACTACCTCGTCATCACCCAACCTCGCCTCTTTCGTCGGATGAGCCGTTTCGTTCGCGAGCTCGCTCTTCGTTATCCCGATCGCAGTATCGCTATCGCTCCTCACCCTGACGAAGTCGAAGTGATGTCAGGGTTTCTCCGGCAGTCGGGTTTGGCGAATGTGCGGCTTGCGACCGTGCCGACACTCGAGGCGGTCTGTGACGCGTCCGTGTGTATCGGAGCGTTTTCGACATCGGTCTACGAGGCCGCCGCACTCGGCAAGCCGGTGTACATCCTGCCGATCCCCGGTCACGAAGTTGTACTCGATGATGTCGCCAACGGGCTGTTCCGGCTTGTCGAGGACCTCGGCCAGCTCGAGCCGTTCGAACCAGCGGAGTACGCACAGACACTGTTCGCCTGACGGACCTCCGCCCGGCGCGACCGCTTCGGCAGGCCAACGATCACGCCAAAGCGCGCCACAGCACATCACACGAGAGAGTGGATACGACGAAGATGTTCTCACAACTCGACTACACGGGCTGGCTCCAAGAGCATCGGCTCGATGATCTCTACGGGGTCGACGTCGCCGCGTATGGCGCAATCGACGCGCACCAAAGCAAGCCGACATATTTGGCCGTCGACGCGGCGAACGAGGTGCCGTTGGCACCCGAGCTGGATGATCTCGTTCGGCTGCACTATCTCGCAGTTACCCGCCGAGTCACCACAGTGCTTGAGTTCGGCGTTGGCCAGAGCACGCTTGCGTTTGGCGATGCAGTTGCGAAGAACAGCGTGGCGCACGGTGACTTCGTCAGCGCGAACCTGCGACGCGGCAACGCGTTCGAGGTGCACTCGGTCGACACCTCCGCGGAGTGGATCACGACGTGTCGGGAGCGACTCCCGTCAGACCTGCGCTCCTTCGTGACGCTTCATCAGTCGGATGCATCGATGACGACCTTCGGGGGGCGGGCCTGCACGATGTATGACGAGATCCCCAACCTCTGCCCTGACCTGATCTATATCGATGCGCCCGATCAATACAGCGTGCGCGGCTCTGTGCACGGCCTGTCGACCGCTCACGTCGACCGGGTGCCGATGGCGGCGGATTTGCTGCTCATGGAGCCGTTCTTGCTGCCGGGGACGTTGGTCGTCATCGACGGGCGGTCCGCAAACGCGCGGTTTCTCGTGAACAATCTTCAGCGACGTTGGCAGTATGAGGACTACCGCGACGGAGAATTCCACACGCTTGAGCTCGTTGAGGCGCCCTTAGGAGCAATCAACGAGCGACAGCTGCGGTACTGCCTTGGCGACGACTGGCCCGGACTGAGGTTGTGATGCCAGCGCCCTGCGCAGGCACCGTCTGCTACGGCATCGCCTCGACGTACAGGGACTCGGCGGGCACCGTGTTATCGAAGTGCGCTGTGTCGCACATTGGGGCAGCGACCGACCCGCCATAACTGCTGGGCCAGATGCGTGTGAAGCCAGCCGACTCAAGCGCTGCGGTCACCTTCGGCGTCGTCCACCAGCTCACATGGCGAGCGATGCGCGCGGGGACGATCTCGACGTGGGAGCACACGTGGTCGAGAAAGGCGGCCTCACTCATTGTTGCGAGCGCTTCGGTGAGCGCGACGTGGAGGTCCGGATCTGACTCCCGAATGAGGGGAGTGGGCGCGATGCCGGTCGCAATGCCCTTGGAGATGATGTCGATAGGGCTCACGTCGTCCGGCCCGAGTCCAAACCGGTAGAACCAGGCGTGCATGCGGTCGAAATAACGGTCGTGATTGCCAGTCGTGGCCGCCACGTACAACACATGAGCGTCAGGACACGTCACTCGCAACACACCGTCTGGCCGCAGCGTTCGCCGAATCTCGCGGAACAGATGGTCGACCTGTGGTTCCTTCACGTGCTCGATCGTGTGCGATGTATATGCGAGTGAAACGCTCGAGTCAGCGAACGGCAGCGAATCCAATGCGGTGATGTCGTACTCGATGAAGTCGCCACTTCGTGACGCGTCGTAATGGTCAGACGAGACGTCGAGGTTCGTCCACCGCGGGTGGTGGAACGACCCGGCTCCGATGTTGATCATTCGTGCGTTTGGCGGGTGCCGGGAGTACGCGGTGTCTTCGCGATATCGCCCCTGCGCCTGATGGCCGGAGGTGCGCGCCGGCGGCACGCTCGGAGGTGCGGCAGGTTGCTTCGGGGTGAAGCCTCGAAGTTCTTCGCGCACACTTCGCCGAACGATGCTCTCAAGTCTTCGGCTGACGCGCTGCGCCAACGGCCGTGCGGCCGCCCGCAACGGCGCAGTCGCGCGACTCATGGCCGAGGAGCACCCTCGCCGCGTCGCGCTCGCTTGCGCGCCGATCCTCCGCGTATCGACACCGACCAGTGTCTCGTCACCTCGGCAAACCTAGCAAGCGATGGTCTGACGAGATGCGGTTGCTCGTCGGCAGTACGAGCGTTGACGGGTAAAGTCGAGCTGTGTCTGCGGTGGGCAACACGCACGACGTCACAGGTGTGGATGCGCAGTTCGTTGCGGTCGTTCCGCTGCGGGCCGGTTCGAAGGGCTTGCCAGGTAAGAACACGCGAGAGCTCGCTGGTCGGCCGCTGTACGCGCACTCGGTTGAGCACGGCTTGACGGCGGGCGCCGCCCAGGTGTTGATCACGACGGACGTCGATCAGGTGCTACGTCGAGATCATGGAACTGAGGTAGTACTGCACGACCGCGCTGCACAACTGTGTCGCGACGACACACCGATGGACCCGGTTCTGGTCGACGTGCTCTCGCGCCCTGATGTCGAACACCAAATGGTGGTGCTGCTGCAGCCCACGTCGCCATTGCGGCGACCAGAAGACATCCTGGCGTGCCTCGACGTGCTTCGCCGCGGCAGACACGATGTCGTGATGACGGTCTGCGAGACCGATCGTTCGGTGCTCAAGTACGGGACCGTCGATGGTGACACGTTCACCCCGCTGCGATCTCAACGCGACACGTTCTCCAACCGGCAGGACCTCCCCACGGTAGTTCGGCCGAATGGTGCAGTGTTCGCGTTCCGGCGCGAGTGGCTACTACGCACCCGAAGGCTGGGAAGCGGACGGATTGGATGCGTCGAGATGCCGTCGGACCGTTCGCTAGACATTGACACCAACGAGGACTTCGCCCGTGCTGCGGCGTTCCTCGTGGCGTCATCCAACTCTGGAGTCTGAGGAGACACGTGCAGATCAACGAACGAGAAGTCGGTCCGAACGCACCCCCACTGGTCGTCGCAGAGATCGGGATCAACCATGGCGGATCGCTGGACGTCGCCAAGGCGATGGTCGATGCCGCCGCATCGTCTGGCTGTGAAATGGTGAAACACCAGACCCACTTTGTCGACGACGAGATGACCCCAGAGGCGCAGGCGGTCGTACCGCCAAACTCCGACCAGTCGATCTGGGACATCATGGAAGAGTGCGCATTGACGAGAGACGACGAGGTTGCTCTCAAGCGCTACGCCGAGAGTCGAGGCATGACGTATATCTCGACGCCGTTTTCGAGGTCTGCGGCAGACTTCTTGGCCGAGATTGGAGTGCCGGCGTTCAAGATCGGCTCGGGCGAAGCCGACAACCTTCCGCTGATCGAGCACGTCTGTGGCTTCGGCAAGCCGATCATCATGAGCACTGGGATGCAAACGATCGACTCGCTGCGCGCCTCGGTTGATGTGCTTGAGGCATCCGGATCCGACTACGCGCTCTTGGAGTGTACGAATCTGTATCCGTCGCCTCCCGAAGTTGTGTCGCTTCAGGGTGTGACCGAGCTACAGCGTGCATTCCCAAATGCGGTCGTCGGGTTTTCGGATCACTCGATTGGACATGAGATGGCGGTTGCTGCGGTCGCACTCGGCGCGTGCATCTTGGAGCGACACTTCACCGACTCTCGCTATCGCGAGGGGCCTGACATCATCTGTTCGATGGATCCTCCAGAACTCCGGCGACTGATCACGGCCAGTCGCGAGGTGTTTGTTGCCGCCCAGAACCCGAAGATGCGTACAGAGCCTGAAGAGGCTGTCTATCGGTTTGCCCGCTCGTCGGTTGTCGCAGACCGGTCGCTGACGGCGGGAACGGTGCTCACGGTCGACGACGTTTGGGCGCGTCGGCCCGGTACGGGCGAGATCCCGGGATCGGACCTTCGACGGGTTGTCGGGCGTACGTTGATCCGCAACGTCGACCGCAACACGCAACTCGCGTGGTCCGACTTCGAGCCGCAATGAGTGCTGCTGTGCACGAGCCAGGAGGAGTCGGTCGTCGACTCGCTTTCGTCACTGGCACGCGCGCCGACTTCGGGAAGATGCAACCGCTCGCCGAGGCCGCTGCTCGCGCGGGCTTCGACGTCGCGTACTTCGTGACCGGTATGCACATGCTTCGCCAGTATGGAGACACCCGCGTCGAGGTCCGCGCGCAAGCGGCCGGTGACATCTATGAGTTCGTGAATCAGAGCCCCGGGGACGAACACGATGTGGTGCTGGCCAAGACGATGCAGGGATTTGGAGACTGGATCGAGGAGTACCCCGCAGATCTTGTCGTGATCCATGGCGACAGAGTCGAGGCCCTTGCAATTGCGCTGACGTGCGCGATGAGGTACATCCCCTGCGCCCATGTCGAAGGTGGCGAAGTGTCAGGCACGATCGATGAGTTGTATCGCCACTGCAATTCAAAGCTGTGTCGGTACCACTTCGTGAGCTCTGATGCAGCTGCGCGTCGCGTCCGATTACTGGGTGAGCATCCCAACGATGTCTTCGTGATCGGTTCACCCGAACTCGATCTCCACGGATCGCCCGCGTCGATCACTCTCGATGAGGTTCGATCGCACTACGACATTGGCTTCGCCGAGTACGGGATCGTCGTCTTCCACCCGGTCACGTCTGAACGGGACACGATTCGCGGGCAAGCCGAGAAACTATTCGGAGCGCTGTCGAGTTCTGGGAAGAACTTCGTGGTCATCGCACCGAACAACGACCCTGGGTGCGGAGACATCTTCGAGGTGCTCGATACCCTGCCCCTCGGGCGCTTCCGAGTGATCCCGTCGATGAGGTTTGCGTACTTCTCGACGTTGATGAAACATGCCAGCGCGATTGTCGGCAATTCGTCGCTTGGAGTCCGCGAGGCGCCATTCTTGGGCGTGCCGAGTCTGAATGTCGGCACCCGTCAACATCGGCGCGCCTCATCGGAGTCAATCGTCGATGTAGCAGCTGACGATAGTGAGACGATTCGGTGGTTCTTGAACCGCCATTGGGGGACGACTCCCGCGCCTTCTCGCGAGTTCGGATCAGGCAACGCTGGCGAGCGGTTCGTCGAGATTCTGTCGGACCCCGCCTTCTGGAGTAGGCCCCGCCAGAAGGCGTTCTACGACGAGGAGTAGGGCCGCATGCCCGTCGAAGGTGCTCCCAGCGCGTGTGGCGCCCGGCACTCCTGGACCGACGTCGCTGTCGTTTCGAATCTCGGCCAGGCGCGAAACGCGGTGGCGCTGGCGGAGTCACGACCGAGTCAACGGTTCCTAGTGGTGGTCGCTACGACGCCGTCGACCACAGATCTTGGATTCCGCCTTGCGCGGTACTGCGAGACCGAGGGTCTGGCAGCGGTACTGTTGTCGTTGCCGAAGCGTCCCTTGGCGCCTCGTCCGTTGGCGATGCGGCGCATGGTGGCCGCGTTCGGTCAGCTGGCTCGACGTGCCCGCCCGACGCGAGTGTGGGTGGCAAATGCGAATGCGCACTACGCCGTCCTCGCCGATGTCATGGCCGCTCAGGGCGTTGTCGTGAACTACTTCGAGGAGGGTCTCGGGACGTACCGAGCATGGGCGGCGTCGTCGAATGGCCCGACGGAAGCGCGGCGTCGACTGCGGCAGGAGTTCCGCGTCGCCGCGAACGAGCACTTGAGCTGGCTGTCCGCGGGGCCCTCGTCCTGGTCGCTGTGGCGTCTGCGAGCGGCCGTGCGGAATCTCGCGCCGATTGCGGTCGACTTGACCACGAGGTTGCTGTCGACCTGGAGCTGGTATCGCCACTTGATCGACACGGCCTCGAGCGGCCACGGACGCGCCTTTTTTGATGTGCACAGGGAGTTCGACACGGCCGTTGTCGCACGTCCTGAGCTGCTCGATCGCGTGTGGTTCACAGCGCGCTTCGTTGAGCGGCTCGACGTGATTCCGAGCGAGCGTGAGCGCATGGCCGCATTGCAGGCAGTCGACCTCATCGGAGCCCCATCCGGCAGTACCCTGCTGGTGACACAGCCGTACGTCGATCGAGGGCCGATCTACTACGCCGCGCTGGCCAGCACACTCGCGCAGTGCGGCGTCTCCGAAGTCGTGGTCAAGCCGCACCCGCGCGAGCGCGACTACAGCCGGTTCCACCTCAGCAAGCAACTCAGCGCCTCTGGGATCGCAGCGCACGCGCTCGCCGACCCGGATGCGCTCACTGCGGAGTCACTTCTCTCCACCGGACGCTTCACCAGCTGTTTCGCGGTCACCTCGTCGACGCTTCTCTATGGACCCGAGTCGAGCCCAGAAGTCCACTACGTCGCGTTGGGTGGAGCTGTTCTCGAAGCGCTGAATCGGGCCCGCGTCGATCCTGCCAGGCTGCAAGTGCTGCGCGACGACTGGGCGATTGCTCGGCGGCTCGACGGAGTATCGATCATCGGTCACTCGTGACTCGAGCAGAACTCTGGTTGCGTTCCCGATCCCGGCGCCAGCAAGACCTGCGTGGATTCGTACTCGGGGCCGAGCGGGACCTCTTGCCACTCTGTGCAAAGCCGGTGAGTGAGGCGTTCGTAACCAGCGTCTTCGGGGTCAAACCAATCGAGGTTCAACAGCACCGCAGGGCCTGCGTAATCGATCGCACACCGCAGCAGCGCTCGGCTGCTAGCGAGATTGGGGTTGTTTTCTACCTGGTCGGGTGTCACGCGCTGCAGCGGATGAGCCGAGAAGTAGGAGCAGGCGAACGGGTAGCCCGTCGCCGCGCGATCGGTTCCGTACGTGAGGTACAGGACTTCCTGGGTCGACCCGATTCCTGGCAGCTCGCGCAGGACGGGGTGTTCCGAGGTCTGTGCCGGCCCAAACGCCACCAGCACCCAGGTCACCCCGCCGATCAGCGCGATCCACACAGCGACCGCAAGCCCGCGCCCTTCTGGACCGTTCGGGTTCGCTCCTTGTTCGAGTCCGCGTTGGGCCAACAGCAGTAGACCCGTCGCAATCGCTGCGTAGAGCGGTGCGGCATGATATGACCACGTCGTGCCCTGGAGGGCGTCGACTGCGACGGCAGCGATGGCTGCTGTCGCCGTCACCGCTGCGACGTGGGCTGCGCGCCGCCGCCAGAGCATTGCTGGAAGCACGAGGAGTCCAATGACGGTCGGGACGACGAACATGTCGTGATCGGCAAGTACTGCCAGGTCGTCCCAGCCCCACGAACGTGGCCGGTCAGCGTGGTAGACCTGCGACTCAGTCAGCCAACGGATCTCTCTTGGAAGCGCCAGCGCAGCGAAGCTCGCGGCCAGCGCAGCGCCGAGGATCCACGAGGCCAGCGTCGTCTTGAGCCCCCACCGGATTGCCGCAGCGACTGCGACAGGAGCCACGAGAATCAGCGTCACCCCTTTGAGCAGGAAGAATCCGAGGATCAACGTAGCTGCAACGAGGAGTGCCGGTACGCCGCGAACTGGCGGGGCGCGCACGATCGCCAGCACTGCGAGCATCATCGCGAAGCCTGCGAGCTCGTCGGCAGAGAGCGTGGTCCACGAGTTCTGGGCGCCGGCGATGAGCAGGGCGAGTGCGGTGAGCGCGGCGTCCGTGAGCCGTCTCGGACGTACGAGCACGATCACCGACAACGCCCAGAGCAGCGAGTATGCGGCCGCGATCGAAGCGAAGCTTGCTGCGGTCCATCCACCGATGTTGAGCGGGACCACCGTGAGCACGCCGAGCACGACGCGGTAGCCAAGTGGTCGGAAGTTCCAGTTCTCCACGTGCGGTATCAGGAAGTCGGCACGCAAGTTGTCGTAGAGCCCGCTGATGTGGAACCACTGATCCGAGTGCAGGCCGTCGGCCGCCTTGGCTACGACCACGAGTATCGTCGCCGTTCCGAGCAGGATCCATCCGTGAAGGGGAAGCGCGCGACCAGGCGGAGGGTGACGTTCGGTTGTCGACCGCAACCCTCGTTCTGTGTGGTCTACCTCGATCGACACCGCCGTTTACGGCCTGACGGTCAACGATGCGAGATAATCGGGGAGATCCAGCTCGAGTAGCCGAGCAAGCGAGCCGTCGACTCCAACGAGTCCGCATCGAACGAGGCGTTGGACGTAGCGAAACGCGTATGCATAGTCGTGCGAGAAATTGAAAGGAACCGCCACGGGACTCGCGTAGCCCGGCTGGTAGTGAGTCTTGCCGATGAAGAAGTCGACACCGGTCAGCGTGACCGAGCGCGGCCGGTATGCCAACACGTCGTAGATGATGCGCGACACCGCGAAGTGCGTGCTGAGGTACGGCGTTGAGTCCTCAGCTTGCATGACTCGGCAGCGCTCATGGTCCGCCAACTGGCCGGGAATTCGGCCGATCATCGAGGGGCGCAGCACAACGATGGTGTGCGGGTGCGTGTCAAGTGAGTGTCTGTACGTTGCCGCCGCTCGTCGAGCTGTCGGGTCAGCCACGTACACGACTTGAGGTCTCTCGTAGCTCAGAGCCGGTATGTCTTGGGTGCTGATCACGAGGTCCGCCGTGTCGATTTGATGCGGCGTCGGTTGGTTCACGGGGCTGGGCCCGACCACGAGGAGACGGCTTCCTCGGACGGCGTTGGCGAAGGTGTGCTCCGCTTGAACGTTGGGCTGCTCGTAGCGAAGTCGTAGAGCCTGGTGCATGTCCGTATCGCCCTGGGTGAGCCGAAGATCGGAGCGCACCTTGGCGCGGATCTGTCGTTCGAGCGAGGTGGCCATCGGCGGCCACGTCCGCTCGAGCGCGCTCAGGGTCGTATCGGCGTCGTAGCTGTAGTTCAGGGCGCACATGTAGTCGATGTGTGCGAGTGCACTTGTCGTGCGACCGGGTCGCCGTCGTGTGCGGGCAAACGCCTTCTTGGCCTGGTGCGCCGCCGCGTGATCGCCCCGCGCAGTCAGCGCGGCCCATTCGGTGAGTATGGCCTGGGGTCCATCGCCTGCGACGGCGCGCGCTGCGGCGAACTCTCGATCTCGAAGCAGGAGGTGGACAAGATGCCGGCGCGAGACGTCGTCGAACGGGTGGGTACGGACGTGTCGCTGGAACAACGCAGTAACGAGGCCATCGTTTGTTCCGTTCGCCTCCGCGCGCGCCTGCCGGACGAGCGCACGAGCCGCGTCTGATTCGCTCCGGCAGTGCTCGGCAAGTTGATCGGCGAGATCGAAGTCGTGCATCGCAAGTGCGGCGTTGACTCGTTCACGTTGGCCCCGTGCCGATAGACCGTCCACTTGTTCGGCGACCGCGAGGCACTCGAGGGCAGCAGCAGGGTCGCCGAGATGACCGCACACGAGGGCTCGATGCTCAGCGAGAACTGGGCCGTCCGGCCCGCCCTCGAGGAGTGCCCGGGAGAGGAGCTCGTTCGAGCCGGGGACGCGGTCGCTCGCAGGGACTTCGAGGAGCCGCTGGGCGCGACCTGGCTGGTCCAACTGCAAGAGCAGGCGGGCGATGAGCAGTGCCGCGATTCCGGTGAGCGGCGTACGGTCGGCCGAGCTGGCCGATTCGTTGCGTCGAGGAGGTCGATACGTGGGGCTCGGCAGTCGCGAGAGTATGCGTGACAGGGTCCTACGGCCGGCGCCGAGAAGTGTGCGTGGTCGATCGCTTGGCCACTTCGGTTGCTGGAGACCGACCCGGCCGGAGCGTCGACGGTTCACGGAATCGGCGTGTCAGTTGTCAAGGTACGTCTCGATGACGTGTTCGACGTCGCCGTCGGCTTGGACGATGCCATCGGAGAGCCAGATGGCGCGGTGGCAGGTTTGCCGGATTTCGTTGAGGTTGTGGGTGACCATGATGACCGTGCCGGCGGCGTCACGGATTTCGTTGATTCGTTGGAGGCTGCGGGTGCGAAAGTCTTTGTCGCCAACGGCGAGTGCTTCGTCGATGAGCAAGACGTCGGGGATGCGCAGGGTGGCGATGGAGAAGGCCAGTCGAGCGCGCATGCCAGAGGAGTAGGTGTTCATGGGGCGGGCCATGGCGTCTCCGAGGCCGGAGAACTCGGTGACGGCGGGAAGTTGGGTTTCGACTTCGTGTGGTGTGAGTCCCATGGCGAGGCCGCCGAGCATGACGTTGCGGTAGCCGGACAGCTTTGGTTTGAGCGCGGCGCCGACGCCGAGGAGTTGCACGTCGCCGCGGACGCGCACGATGCCGGATGTCTTGGATTGCAACCCGGCGATAGCTCGTAGCAGTGTGGATTTCCCGGATCCGTTCGAGCCGATGATGCCGACGGCTTCGCCGATCTGGATCTCGATCGACACGCCTCTGACAGCGTGGATCGTGGTGGCGCGTCGGGTACGGAACCCGCGGCCGAATAGTTGGCGGGCGCTGAACAGGGGTTCTTCGTAGACCCGGTAGTCGATGTGGAGATCGCGAATGTCGACTGCGGTGGTGTGGTTGGCCAGGTCGGTGGAAGCGATTTCGGGCTCCTCAATCACGTGCGTATCGCTCCTCGGCCTGACGGAACCAAAAGAACCCGAAGAGCAAGATGGCAGCTGACCACGCCGCCACGGAAATGAGCAGGCTGGGATCGAGGTTGCCGCCCATCACGGTCCATCGGGCGATGGTGACGAAGCAGTAGACCGGGTTCGCTGTGAACACCCACGAGTAGTCGCTCGATGCGTATGCCTCGGCGCTGAAGATCACGCCCGATCCGTACAGCAGCAGCCGGAAGATGAACGGCAGTATCTGGGTGGTGTCTTGGATGTGGGTTGTCAGCCGCGCAGCGATCATCGCCGCGCCAAGATTGAACACGAACTGCACCATGATGACCAGTGGGAACAGCAGCCAACTGAGCAGCGCGCTCTCGCCGGTCAAGAGCGCGACGACGAAGATCACCAGGAAGGTCGGCAGCGACGCCAACGTCTCGGTCACCGTAGCGGTGACCGGCATCATCGCTCGTGGAAACTTGACCGCCTTGATCAACCCGATGTTCGAGATGATCGACTTCGCGCCGTCAATCGTTGCCCGTTGGGTGTACTGGAAAACGAAGATGCCGACGGTGAGGAAGAGAATGAAGTTGTCCACACCGCGGTCGATGCCGAGGAGCAAACCGAAGATGAGGTAGTACACCGCGATCGACAACGCCGGGTTGAGCAGGTGCCAAAAATTGCCCAGCGCCGTGTCGATCTGCCGGTTCCGCAGCTCGCTGACCGCAACGTAACGGATATAGCTCCGACGACGGATCAAATCCTTGAGATACGGACCGGGACGATCCGTTTCGTGCACATCTCGAAGAGGCGCAGGCGCAATCGCTGTCTCAGCCGACACGGCTGATGATGCTATCGACGCCGAGTTCTTCGTCCGCGTGATGACGGTACGGTGCCGTTGTGAGCGGATCCCACGAGCCGATCGACTGGGTACTCCTCACGCGAGGTGATCGACGTGCCGAATTGGCCGCCGCCATCGGTTCGATCGGGGACGGACGCGCAATCGTCGTGCTGAACGACAGCGACGGTCAAGTGGTCGGCGCCGCCGCAGCCATCGTTCGGCCGGGCCGAAACCTCGGTGTTCCGGCAGGGCGAGATGTCGGTCTGCGAACGGCGACCTCTGAAATTGTGGGCTTTCTCGATGACGACGCTGCCATTGTCTCCGGAGGCGATTCGATCGCTCATCACTTCGCGCTGGACCCCACGCTCGGTGCGGTGGCACTACGCATCGTGGACGAGCAAGGCTCGACATCGCGTCGTCACGTTCCGCGCGTCGGCCAGCGATCGGCGGACGCATCAGGAGAGGTTGCCACGTTCCTCGGTGGCGCCGCGGCCATACGCCGCTCGGCGTACGACCAGGTGGGCGGCTACTTCACCGACCTGTTCTATGGGCACGAAGAACTGGAGCTGAGTTGGCGCTTGATCGATGCGGGTTGGCGCATCCGGTACCTCGCCGATGTCAGCGTCTTCCATCCGCGCACCGAGATCTCGCGGCATGTCGATGGATGGCGTCTCACCGGTCGCAACCGTGTGTGGATCGCACGGCGGACACTGCCGTGGCCGGTGGCCATCTTCCACGTGCTCGCTTGGCTGGCGGTCGGTACATGGCGTGCGCCGGAAGGGGAGTGTCGGCGCTCCTATGTGCGTGGGTGGCTGAGTGGGTGGCGGGCGCGGATCGAACACCGTCCGATTCGGTGGCGCACGGTATGGCGGCTGGCGCAACTCGGTCGACCACCGCTGGTCTAGCTGCTCGGTCCACGTTCTGGGGCCGGTCTCCTGCCCACCGCTAACATCCGCCCGGTGCGTGGGTACGTCGATCGGCTGCGGTCGCTCGTTGCCCGTTATCGGATCGACCGACGCCTACCGCCGCCGGTCAAGTCGTTGTTGGTCACGACCGTCCGGTTGCGGCTCGCTGACGCAGTTGCGCAGTGGGTACGAGCATGCACGCCGGTGCTCGGTCGCGGCCCGCAGGTCGGCGACCTGGGCGCTCGGCGCATCGCGACCGCCGGAGAACTGCCTGCGCCGCTCGCCGAGATGCGACACCGGTATGCCCGTGCGGTCGTCGATGTGTTGTCTGCCGCCGACGTCGACACGTTCGTGGTCGACCGACAAGGGGACCGCCTGGTGTTTGGTGTCGCCCTCTCCGATCGAGCTGGTGCGCACGATGCGATCGCGGGCCTCGGCGGCCCGGCTTGGTATGTCGAGGTAGAGGACGGGTCGTCGACAAAGCTCCTGACGTTGCTTCGATTCGGGCACAGTCGGTCGGCCCGCCGGGCACGGGTCTGGCGCGTGTTTCGCGCCTACTCCTTCGGGACCGCGGCAGTTGGCCTCGAGCAGGCCGTCGAGCTGACCTTCTGGGAGCGGGGAACATCGGGCCAACTCGAGATGATCGGAACCCGCGGACACCACCGCTTCGACCCGCGCAGTCCCGCTGTGGTCGAGCGCGTTGAAGGCCGTGACTATCCGGGGCGAACGGCGTTTCCGGTGGGCTCTAACCTCGAGCACACCGACCTCGATATCGACATCGTCTACACCTGGGTAGACGGTGCAGACGATCGGTGGCGGCACGATTTTCAGAAGTGGGCTGCGGCCTCCGGGCGGGAGCTGTCCGAGAATGCGCTCGATCGCGCGCGGTTCCGTAGTCGCGACGAACTCCGCTACTCCCTACGTTCGATCTGGGCGTACGCCGGGTGGGTGCGTCGGATCTTCGTCGTGACGGCTGGTCAACGGCCATCGTGGTTGGTCGAGACGCCCGAGATTCGCGTCGTGGACCACTCCGAGATCCTCCCGTCGTCGGTGCTGCCGACCTTCAACTCCCACGTGATGGAGTCGGCGCTTCATCACATCGACGATCTCGCCGAACACTTCGTGTACTTCAACGACGACTTCTTCCTCGGCCGATCATTGCGTCCCGAGTTCTTCTTCACCTCCAGTGGGTTGCCGCGGATCTTTCACAGCAACGCTCCGCTCCCCGGGTACATCGATCACACGAGTCAGGACGTCGATCGTGCCGCCGAACGCGGCGCTGACCTGTTGCGACGGCGATTCGGGCGTGTGGCCACTTCCAAGCCGTATCATGCCCCGTACCCTCAATTGCGCTCCGTGATGGCAGAGATCGAGCGCGAGCTGCCAGAAGCCGTGCGCACCACACGCGAGAGCCGCTTCCGAAGTCCGAGCGACGTCTCGATCGCTGCGTCGTTTTCCCAGAACTATGCCCTGGCGACCGGCCGCGCCGTACTCGGAGATCTCACCAACGACTACGTCCACGTGGAATCGGGACGACTCAAGCTGCACCTCGACCGGATTCGGCTGGCGCGTGACATCGACACGTTCTGTGTCAACGAGACAGCCGACATCGGCGATGACGTCGCTGAACGAGAACGCCAGCTTGCGGAGTTCTTCGACACCCGGTTTCCGATCGCGGCGCCGTGGGAGGTCGACTCGACCTCCGTCATCACATGAACGCGGCGTCCCAGCGCGCGTGGCGTATCTATGCGGCCGGCCGGCGCATGCTCACTCGGGCTGATCGCGCCCGCGACGCGCAACTCCTCGCCGGTGCGGTCGGCGACCGGTCAGATCTCGAGCGCTGGAACGAGCGGCTGGCCAGGCACCACCTTCGGTACCGGGCATCGGTCGAGCCGGTCCAGGGGCGGGTCGCCGCCGTGTGCGTGACGTCGAGACTTGACCGCCTCGACCATCTCGTTGCGTCAATCAGACGCCAGGACCACCACGACTTCGAAGTGGTCGTGGTCACGAACGCAGACTCCTTCGCCGAGGTCGACGTGGCGTCGGCGTTTATGGGTGTCGGGCGGGTGCGTGTGATCGACTGCTCGCCGGAGCACTCGTTGGGGGCGTGCCTCAACGCGGGGATCGATGCGACCGACTCCCGGTTCGTCGCCAAGTTCGACGATGACGATCACTACGGCGCCCGGTACCTTTCCGATGCGCTACGGGCGCACGCCTACGCCGCGAGCGGCGTCGTCGGCAAGCACTCCTATTACGCCCACCTCGCGGCTTCGGACCGCACCGTGCTGCGGTTTCCCGGCCACGAGTTCGAGTACACCGGCACGCTCGCAGGCGGGACGCTGGTGATCGACCGTGAGCGCACGGGTGACCTCCGCTTTCGTGACGTCTCGCTCGGCGAGGATCGCAGTCTGATCGCCGACTGCCACCGCCGCGGGATCTCGACGTTCGCTGCCGACCGGTTCAACTTTGCTCAACATCGGGGCGGTGACAACACGTGGCGCGTGCCCGAAGAATTGTTCGTTCGCAACACGATCGAGATCTCGAACGGCCTGCCGCTCGCCGAGATCGACGCATGACGCCGTGAGCTACCGGATTCCGCTCCCATCGGGCGGTCGCAGCACGACGATCGACCTCATCGAGCCGAACTCGACAGCCGGGCAGCGTCTCCTGCGGCGCAGCGGTCTCGCCGGGTTCGAGCCGCCCACCATGAGCACACTGCTTGCGTTGTTCGAGCGGTTCAACCCTGGGTTCGCCTTCTGGGATGTCGGTGCCAACATGGGTCTGTACTCGCTGATCGCCGACCGGATGTTCGCGCCGACCGCTGTCCACGCGTTCGAGCCGACTCCGACGACAGCACGCACGGCCGAAAGATCGTTCGCGCCAACGACGCCGACGTCGAGGTGTTCGAAGTCGCAGCGAGCGACACGGCCGGCCGTGCAGCGTTGCACCTGGCTGACCACACCGATGTCTCGAACTCGCTCGTCGACGGGTTCAAGGCGAGTTCCCGCAGCGTCGATGTCGAGCTGCTCACGCTCGACGACCATTCACGCGATCGCCGCAGCTCGCCGAGTGTGATCAAGATTGACGTCGAGGGCCACGAGTCGGCCGTGCTCGGCGGGGCCCAGCAGGTCATCGCACGCGACCGGCCGCACATCATCATCGAGGTCCTCAACCGTCGGGGTCACGACTTCGGTCGCACCGTCGAAGACGCCATGAACGGTCACGGCTACTCCTACTACCAACTTGGACCGTCGCCGACGTGGGAGGCAGCGTCGCGTATCGCAGGTATCGCGGGCGCCGTCGACAACGACTGGTTGCTGTCGCCCGTACCACTGCAATCCGACTTCGTGGCGGCCGTGGAGATCTGGAGACAGCGAGTCGCCACCTGCACCGCGGCCCACAACCCCCGCGTGCCGATTGTCGCAACCACGATCGCTGCGTTGCGGCGGGGCGGCGTCAGCGAGGTGGTTGGGTCCGCCAGGCGGTGGCGTGCGTCAGCGCGGCGTGGACGCTCCCGAGCGCCCACGCCGTCGGCACGAGGGCGGTGACCAGAACGACTGAGAAGGTCGGCGCGGCCGATGCTCGTGCGGTTTTCGCTGCAGCGCCGATCAACGCGCAGAGCCCCGCAGCCGGGGCGATCGCCCACCTCGGGCGACGAATCACCGCTGCCGCGAGCACCGCTGCCACACCGAGCCCGACAGGCGGGACAATCTGGCGGACGCGGACGGACTGCGGGTGCATGCGCAACACGACCGACTTCCAGTAGCCGTACTCGTAGTACTGACGGGCGAGCGAACGCCAAGTGCCGCGTGGTCGGTACCCCACTGCCAGTTCCGGGTCGAACCAAACCTCGTGCCCACTGGCCCGCAGGCGGATGTTCAGCTCGTAGTCCTGGTTACGAATCAGTCGCTCGTCGAACAGACCGGCGGCCTGGAGTGCCGTCCGATCAAACACCCCGAGGTACACGGTGTCGGTCGGTCCCTCCTCGCCGCCGAGTCGGTAGGTCGCGCCGCCGGTCCCGAGCCACGACGTGGTCGCGGCAGCCACCGCCGCCTCGAATCGTGTTTCTGGCTCGGGCACTTGCATGCCGCCGACGTTGCCGGCGTCGGTTCGCCGCAGCGTTGCCACAGCCCGCCGGATGTACCCCTCTGACAGCCGGCTGTGGCCGTCGACGCGCACCACCACGGGTGAAGCTCCAGCCCGGATCGCAGCGTTGAGTCCGGCCGGCGTGACCCCCGCTGGATTCGGCACGACCGTAACGTCGTCGCCGAACTCGGCGGCGATTCGCGCGGTGTCGTCGGCGGATGGGGCAACGGCGACAAACACCCGAACACGACCCGGATAGTTCTGAGCGCGGATCGAGGTCATCGCTCGCGCAAGGTGATCGGCCTCGTTGCGCACCGGCATCACGACGTCAACGTCGGGCCATGCCGGATCGTTCCGCCACCCGGCGATCGGTGTCGATTCAGACACGCCGACTCAGCACGACCCAGACGGTTCGTACGAGGATCTGTACGTCGACGATCAGCGACCAGTTGACCAGGTACTGGATGTCGTAGCCGAGCTTGTACTCGGGGTCGGTGCCGTAACGCCCGTGTACCTGCGCCAATCCGGTGAGCCCGGGTGGCAGCTCGTTGCGGCGGACGTAGCCGGGAACGCGGCGAACGATGTCGGCGACCAGCTCCGGTCGTTCGGGGCGGGGGCCGACGAGCGACATGTCGCCGCGGATCACGTTCCACAATTGCGGTAGCTCGTCGGCCCGCATCGCCCGCATCCACTTCAACGCGGGGACGATGCGCTCGTCGTTCAGCGTCGCCAGCCGAGGGCGGCCATCCTCCTCGGCATCGGGCACCATCGTGCGGAACTTGACGCAGCGGAAGATTTTGCCGTCGCGGCCAACGCGTTCTTGGCGATAGAGCACCGGCGAGCCCGCCGCGATGCGGACGTACAGCGCGAGTAACCCAAGCACTGCGACCCAAATCGGCGCCAGGGCCAGCACCAACACGAGGTCGAACACTCGCTTCAGTCGCACCTTGTGCATCGGCACGGTGTGCGCCCGCAATGGCACGAACGGCATCCCGCCAACCTGACGAACGGTTTTCAGGCCGAGGAGCGTCTCGCGGGCGCTGACACGTTGGAGGAAGCCGATGTCGGCTCGCTCCAACGAGTTCAGCGGCTCGGGGTAAATCGACCCGAAGGCGGTGACGTCGAGCAGCAGCACATCGGTGGCTTCTCGCTCGGTCACGGTGCGAGTGAGCAGGTGCGGCGAGCGCACGCGACCGACCACCTGGGCATCGCGATCGCTGTCGGCGAGGTGCTCGGCGGCAAGGCCGAGCGAATCGGGCTGACCGACGAGAACGACCCGCGGCGGGCCTTGTCGGCGGCGGGCCAACGACCGGGAGAGGTTGCGATTAGCCACCAGCACGAACGACGCGAGCAGGAAGAACACGGCGAGGTTGAGCCGCGGCATCAGGTATCGATCGAGAACGACGAATGCGAGGCCCTGTACGGCCACACCGACAGCGGTCGCGAGGAGCACCCTCGGCAGCCAGGGCCGGCGGCCGAGGCGTGGCTCTCGTTCGTAGAGGCCGGCGAAATAGTTCACCGTGACATGGATGCCGGTGGCGATGGAAAAACCGACGAAGTAGTGCGACAGCGGATATGTGTCCCACTCCCAGCCGAAGCCGAACCGAACGAAGCTGATCGCCACCATCAGCGCGTAGAGGCCGATCGCATCGAGCACACCAAGGAACCGGAATCCGTGCGACCACAGAAACGACAGCGGCCGGCGGAACACGTTGGCGAGCACTTCGAGCGCGACGGGGAACGACCTCGGCGCCGTGGAGACGCTCGGATTTCGCACCGCAGCCATCGCACCCACGAGCGTACTGCCCACGCCGCCGACTGGCGGGAGCGCCGCAGACCTCCTGGTAGCGTCCACCAGCGATGTGGGACCCGGCTGAGCGGACTGCCGACGTGGGTCTGAACGCCTCGCCCGAGTCCACCCAGCACCGTCTCGACGCCGCCGCCGAGCGGGCGCATGCGCAAGCCGAAGCGGCCGCTCGGCTGCGCCGTTCGACCGACATGATGCGCCAGCTCGGTGCGCGCGATGTGAACGAGTTGTTGGGTGCGTTGTCCGACGCAGAGGCACGGGCGACCGCGGCCGAGGCTGAACTTGCGCGGCTGCGCTCGCTCCCAGAGCTGAAGGTGGGCCAACGGGTTCGTCAGCCCGTCGCGGCGCTTGCTCGCCGCCGGAGCGACGTGGCGCCCTCGCCCGCTCCGGACTCGACACCCGACCGGTTGCCGACCACAGCCCCCGTCGCGGCATTGATCCTCGTCCGCAACCGGCGACGGGCGCTCCCCGACGTCGTTGCGTGGCTGCGCGCGGGCGGCATCGAACGCATCGGGATCGTCGATAACGCGACGACCGACCCTGTGACGCTGCGGGCGATCGAGGAGTCGGGACTTGTGGTCCATCGCCTCGAGGAGGACCTCGGCGACGCGGCCCCGTGGGCTGCCGGAGCGCTCGCCGACCTGCTGCTCGACGGCCCGGTGCTGTTGGTCGGCGACGACACGGTCGCGACCGACGACGCTCCAGACGAGATGATCGACCGACTGGTCGCCGCCCTCGACGACGCCGACGCTGTCGACCTCGTCGCTGCGCAGGCCAACGGACGGACCGCATGGATGCGGCTCATCCGCCGGGGCGCCGGACCGTCTGGCCGTCGGCGGGTCGTCACCGAGCCGTGGGTCGCGCTCGCATCACTCGACCTCGACGCAGACGAGCCCGAGGAGCGCTACGCACGGCTCCACGAAGCCGATCGACCGCGGACCGGCCCGCCTGCTGAATGAGCACGACACGTGCGCCATCGATGGCCATCCAGGTCGTGTTGTACCGCAGCGCGTTCGACGAGCAACGCCGCCTCGCCGAGGCCGTTGCCGCCTGTGTGGTGCACGCACAGCGAACGGGCGTCGTTGGCGAAGTGGCTGTGCGTTACGGGGACTGCTCACCCGTGCCGTGCCTTGCGCCGCAGCATCTGGAGGAGCTGCGGGCCGCGCTCGCCGTGGCGACCCACGACGCGACCTACTCGTTCTTCGATGCCAACCTCGGTTCTGCGGGAGGTTCGAACCGTCTCGCCACGAAGACCGATGCCGACCTGATCTGGGTGCTCAACCCCGACACGTACCCGGCACCGACGGCGCTCACGGAGCTGCTGCGCGCGCTCGAACCCGACGGCGTGGGCATCGTCGAGGCGCGCCAGGTGCCGATCGAGCATCCCAAGGCGTACGACCCGGTGACCGGCGACACGTCGTGGGCCTGCGGCTTCTCTCTGATCACCAAACGAGCCGTGTTCGACGACGTCGGCGGCTTCGACGACCACTTCTTTCCGCTGTACGCCGATGATGTCGACCTGTCGTGGCGCGTGCGCGCCGCCGGGTTCGCCGTCCGTCACGTTCCGGCCGCTGTCGTTGTACACGACAAGCCGATCGAGGTCGAGGGAGCGGTGCGCTGGACGCCCGAGGCCGCTCGATCGAGCCACTTGGCCCGGTTGTGGCTGTATCGCAAGTACGGCCGTCGCGATCTCGAGCGCGAGTTCCTCGGACGGATCGCGAGCGGGAACGATCCCGTCGCTGCGGATGCTGCGAGCGAGTTTCGCGAGCGGGTGTTGGCCGGTGACACACCTGTGGTCGTCGAACGCGCCGAGGCGGTCGCCGAGTTCATCGGCGGGCACTACGGGCCACACCGATTCGAATACCAGGGCTGATGAACGAAGGGTTGCGGTACGACTTCGAGTTCTCATGGGCCTCGACGTATGCCCGCGCCGCACGGTTGATCGCCGCGACGTGTCGCCCCGGGCGTGTGCTCGACCTCGGTGCCGGCGTTGGCGCGCTCGGTGCAGCCGTGAACGAGTTCGGGTTCGACTACCTCGGCGGTGACGTCGATCCAGCAAACGTGGCAGCCATGCGCGACCGCGGTCGATCCGCCTTCGAGCTCGATCTGCTCGCCGACGAGGTTGTCGATCACGTCGTTGCCGCAGCCCGCCGAGATGGCCCGCCCGTCGTGGCGGTCACCGCGCTCGACGTGATCGAGCACCTCCCCGACCTCGACCGCACGATGACGGTGATCACCGACATCGTCGATGGCGTCGCGGGCGACGACCCTCCAGCTCTGGTCGTCAGCATCCCCAACGTTGCCCACTACGACCTGGCGGCCAAGCTGTTGCTGGGCCGCTGGGATGTGACCGAGGTCGGCTTGCTCGACTCCACCCACATCACGCTGTTCGACGAGCGACGGCTCGACGTGGCCTTCGCCGGCTGGGACGAGCTCGGCCGGGCCGACGTGGTGATCCCCGACACCGAGCAGCAAACGCCGCCACACCTGCCGACGTTCGGCGCCTCGCTGCTCGGCGACCACCTGCGCACGGTGCGCAGTCGGGCTGACGGGCGCGGCTCGACCTATCAGTTCGTGCGCGCCTACCGACGTCGCACGGTGCCGGCGACCACCAGCACACCTCGTCAGGTCGCTGACGTTCCATTCCTGTCGGTACTCACGCGTACCCGTGGGGATCGGCACTCGTTGATCGAGACGCTGGCCACGCTGGCGGCGCAGCGCGATGACGACTTCGAGGTGCGACTGGCCGTGCACCATCCTGACGAGGCGGTCGTCGCCCAGGTCGAGACCCTGGTGGACTCGTTCGCTCCCGGGTTCGCCGTACGGGTGCATGTCCATCATGTGGTCGATGGCGGGCGCAGCGCGCCGCTGAACGTCGCGCTCGAGGCTGCTGAGGGAGAGTACGCCGCAATCCTCGACGACGACGATGTGGTCACGTCCGAGTGGGTGGCGACACTCAAGCGACTCGCTCGTTCGGCGCCCGGGCGCGTCGTGCGCGCCGGAGTCGTGGCGCAGTGGGTGGAACGACGCGCGGCCACGGTTGGCTTCGAGACGGTGAGCGGATTCGACGCGATGTATCCGCCCAGCCTCGACGTGGTCGACACGATCCGCGCCAACCGCTCGCCACCCTGTTCGTACGCGGTTCCGCTCGGTGCGGTGCGCGCTCTTCACCTGCAATTCGACGACTCGTTGCGGGTGTGCGAGGACTGGAAGTTCGAGCTCGAGGCGTTACGCGCGTGTGGGGCGGTCAGCGACTCCACGGTGACCAGCGTGTATCGGCGATGGGTCGACGGTGGGTCGGCTGCGGAAGAAGCGCGACAGACGTGGATCGATGACCACGAGCGGGTGATCGATGATCTCGACCACGCCCCGACGCTGCTGCCACCCGGATCGTTGCGGCGCATCCATCAGCTCTACGAGCGCATTGAAGCGCTCGAGCGGGAGCTGGGTCGCCGAGCTCCCGATGACCTCCCGCACCGCGAGGGGTGATGTAACGGTGGTGTCTGACACCGTGTAACGGGGGCGGGCGCTACACGAGCGGTGATTGCCCGGACACGCCGGGACCGTTGATCGACCACGTCGGGCGCATCGTCATGATGCCTGCGGTCTCGCGCACGTCGCCGGCGAGTACGTCGAAGCTCACCGCGTTCTGAACGTGGTCGAACACGTGCTGGCGGCCGAAGCCGGTGACCTCGGTGTGCAGGACGTGCGGCCCGGGGACCAATGCGATGTTGTCGAGACGGATGTCGACGGTCCCCGAGCCAGACACGGTTGCGGGGACCTCGCCCACGTCGCGACTCGACGGGAACGTCACGATCGAGCCGCCGAGTCGGCCGATCGTGATGGCGAACACCGGGTTCTCGATGGATGCATCGGCGCTGAAGTGCAGACGTACATCGACCGTGTCGCCGGTACGGACGTGCGTGGCAGGCGCGCCGTCGACGCGCAGCTCGACTTCGTCGACGCGGATCTCGCCCGAGCCGCGTCGGGTGCTCTCCATCGAACGGTCGCCCCCGGCTGCGGTCAGCATTTTCTCGGTATACGTGTCGACGAGATCGGCGGGATCGCCCCGTCCTGCGATCTCGCCGTGTTCCAACCAGATCGCCCGGTCGCAGAAGTTGCGCACGCTGCCCATGTCGTGAGTGACGAGCACGATCGTGCGGCCCTGCTCGCGGAATTCGACGAACTTCTGCATGCACCGCTGCTGGAACGTCACGTCGCCGACGGCGAGGATCTCGTCGATGATCAGCAGCTCCGGGTCGACATTGATCGCCACGGCAAACGCCAACCGCACGTACATCCCTGAGGAGTACGTCTTGACCGGTTCGTCGATGAACTCGGCGAGCCCCGAGAAGTCGACGATCTCGTCGAAGCGGTCGGCGATCTCGCGGCGGGTCATGCCGAGGATCGCTGCGTTCAGAAACACGTTGTCGCGGCCCGTCAGCTCGGGGTGAAACCCTGCGCCGAGTTCGAGCAGTGCCGACATCCGCTTCTGCACCGCAACCGACCCCGACGTCGGCTGAAGGATCCCGGCCATGCACTTGAGCAGCGTTGACTTGCCAGACCCGTTGTGTCCGATGACGCCGAATGCTTCGCCCTCACTCACCTCGAACGACACGTCGCGGAGGGCGAAGAATTCCTCGACATCGGCGTTGCGGTGGCGCTTGGTGATCAGCTCCTTCAGGGAGTTGACCCGCTCGGCTTGGGTGCGGAACGACTTGCTCACGTGATCGACGGTCAAGACGGTGCTCACGGCATCTCCTCCCCGACAGCTCTCCTCACCACACCCTCCTCACAGTTCCTCGGCGAAGCGTGGCGAGAGCTTGCCGAAGATCCACGTCCCCAGCGCGAACACGGCGACGGACACCACGATCAGGTGCAGCCACCGCTCGGCACTGGGGAACCGATTGTCGTACAAGATGTTGTGCGAGGCACGAATGAAACTCCCGGTCGGACCCCAATTGGTGATCGCCTGCAGCGTCGGATTGGAGATCACGCCGGGCTCGTAGATGATCGGCGTGGCGAAGAACAGCACCTGCGCAACGATGCCCCACAGGTAGTTGATGTCGTTGAAGAACACGTTCATCGCCGCCAGCGCCAGCGCGACCCCGGTCGTGAAGAGCGCCATCAGGGCCATCAACGGGATCATCAACGGGAGCCAGGGCAGCACCATGCTGCCGAAGATCAGCAGCGCCACGGTGAGGATCGCCAGCTCGATGGCGAAGGTGACGCCCTGCGCAATCACCACCGAATACACCAGGTGCTCATGAGGGAACGGCACCTTCTTGATCAGGCTCGCATTGGCGTCGACCGCACCGATCGCCGTGGTCACCGAAATCGAGAAGAACTGGAACGGCAGGAGGCCGCTGAGGAAGTACAGCGGGAAGATCTCCAACCCGCTCGGGTCGCCGACCGGCGGTGCCGCGTTGAACACCGTGAGAAACACGAAGCTGTAGATGACGACCTGGCTGATCGGGTTCAGCAGGCTCCACGCCCAGCCCAGAATCGACTTGCGATACCGCGTGCGCAGTTCTTTCTGCGACAGCAGATACAGCAGGTTGCGGTGGGCGACCGCCGTGCGCAGCGACATGACGGCCGGTGAGCCTACTGGCGCGTCCTGTGAGCACTCTGGACATCCGTCACCGATGCCTCGGGCGGCCTGGCCTGCTCTGCGACGATGTCGTGGTGTCGGATCCACGGCTGGTCTTCGTGCTGTCGCCGTACCAGAACGCGTTCTTCTTCGAGATCGCCGAGGCGCTGGCCGCTGCGCTCCACGCCAACTCGATCGACGCCATCGTCGTCACCGAGCCGCAGTCGCACGATCCGGCCAGTGGAGACGTCTTCGTTCTCCTTCCGCCGCACGAGTACGTCACGCTGGAAGGCACCGCGTTCGTCGACGATCCGCAGGTGGCTGCGCGCACGGTCGGCGTCAGCGCCGAGCAACCGCATCAGCGCTTCTTCTCCCACAACGCACAGATCGCCGGCGCGCTGGCGGCGGTGTTCGACTTCAGCCAGCTGGCCGTCGAGGCCTACCGGGCTCACGGCGTCGACGCGGATCGGCTCGCGTTCGGCCACGTTCCAACGTGGGACGGGTTCGCACAAACCACCCGAGACGTCGCTGTGCTGTACTTCGGCAATCAGCGACCGCGTCGCCTCTCGGTGCTGGCCGGTGCCGCGGACGCGCTGGTGCGCCACGACGCTCGGCTGCTGATCTCCGACAGCGGTGAACCCAATCGATCGACGTCGCCGGCGTTCGTCGCCGGGGAACACAAGCGAACCCTGCTCGGGCGGACCGAACTGGTCGTCAACATCCACCAGAGCGACGAGCCGTACTTCGAATGGCTGCGCATGATCGATGCCGCGCACGGCGAGGCAGCGTTCGTATCGGAACCCTCCGTCGCCGACGAGCCGTTCGTCGCCGGCGAGCACTACCTCACCTTCGAGACGGACACACTCGGGACTCGCCTCGATGAATTGGTCGGCGACGCGCGAGCCGCCGACGTGGCTCGACGTGCCCACGAGCTCGTGGCGTCGATGCCGTTGACGGACACCGTCGCGCCGCTCATCTCGTGCGCGGGCCACATCGTCGCAACGTCGCCAGTTCCAACAGCCCTACCTCCGCGAGTGCGGTCTGCGCCGATCGGCAGATTGCGGGTCGACCCTGTGCCGCACGCGCAATGGTCGCCGGGGACCATCGACTCGCTGCGCGATCGCGCCCGTCGGCCGATTCAGCTCCTGCCCGATGGCGCCACGTGGCGAGTTGATCCGGGCGACGTCATCAATCGATTCGCAGGGTATGAGGCCGTCGCGGTGGGTGCATCGGGTCGAGACGCTGGCGGCCAACCGACGCTGGAGGGGTTGTGGCCATGGGAGCCGTGGCGACTCATCCATGGACAGCATCTGGGTCGTGTGATGTGTGTTGCGCCGTCGTTGTATCGCGCCGCGCGACGGTGGCTCGGTGGCGAACCGTGGGCTGACGTGCTGCCGCATCTCGCCGTGCAGGTGTTCGCCGCTGCGCATGGACTCGAGCTCACACACTGGTCGGCACCGATCGTCGATCTTGGAGACACGCCAGCAGACCCCGACGCGCAACTCGAACCCGCAGTCGCCGGTCGTGTGGCGACGATTCTGCAGCCCTGATCGGCGTACCCTGCCGCCGTGCGCCGCGCCATCGGATTCCTCCATGTTCCCAAGGCAGCCGGGAGCAGCGTGTCCGACGCGCTCCGGCGGGCCGCACTCGACGCCGGCCATCGCGTGGCG
>JBCCVW010000004.1:0-51702 GCA_039194665.1 Actinomycetota bacterium | reverse complement strand
CCGGGGTTGGCGACGTCAGGACGGGGTGAACGTGACGGGGAGGTGCGCCGGTCCGTAGATGGCGGTGGTCGACGGCTTCCACGTGACCTCGCCATCGACGGCCAAGTCGGGCATGCGCTGGGCGAGGAGCGGCAGCGCCTCTTGCAGCTCGGCGCGCGCCAGCGACGCGCCGAGGCAGTAGTGGATCCCTGAACCAAAGGTGAGATGCGCTTGCTCTGCTGGTGGTTTGGTGATGTCGAACCGCTCGGGCGCCTCGAACGCGCTGGTGTCACGGTTCCCGAGCGCCAGCGAGGGCATCACCATTGCGCCTTCCGGAAAGCGCAATCCGCGGTACTCGATCTCCTCGCTCGCGAAGCGCCCGGTCCCGCGTACCGCACCGTTGTACCGCATCAGTTCCTCCACGGCGCGGGGCGCGACCTCTGGCTGATCGGCGAGCAATCGCCACTGGTCGGGATGCTCGGCGAACACCGCTACTGCGCAGCCGAGTTGGTTACGCGTGGTGTCGGTGCCTCCGACGATCACGGCGTTGACCATCATCACCAGCTCGTCAGTCGACAGACGATCGCCTTCCTCCTCGGCGGCGATCAGGTCGGTGAGCAGGTCGTCGCGTGGATCGTTGCGTCGTTCGGCGATCATCGCTCGCGTGTACTCGTCGAGCTCACGCTGCGCAGTCCGAATCATGTCGAGTTCTTCGGCGGCGTTGCCGTCGAAGATCCGCAGGACGTCTTCGGCCCAGCGGGAGAACAGCTTCCAGTCGTCCTTCGGCGCACCCAACAACTCGCAGATGATCGGAATCGGGTACGGCTCGCAGATGTCGGCGACGATGTCGGCTCGCCCGCTGGACGCCACCTCGTCGATCAGCCCACTGACGACCTCGCGCATGAATGGTCGCAACCGGTCGGCCGAGCGCGGCGAGAACGACTTGGCAACCAAGCGCCGCAGGCGCATGTGCACGTCGCCCTCAGCCGAGAGGATCGACACCCGCCCGTCGGACTCGGCGAGATAGTCCTCATCGGTGATCCCCGCCAGTTCGGCCGCCTTCGCCGCCGCGTTGTGCCAGCGCTTGTCGCGCAGCACTGCGAGCACGTCGTCGTAGCGCAGGATCACATAGCCCACCGGGGTGCGGGCGATCCAGTGTTCGGCCGCCAGCGCCGACATTCGCTCTCGAACCTCGTCGTCGCTGATCGGCCCATCCATACCGATCGTTGGCAGATCGGCCTCGGCGGCCGGCACGACGGCCACCTCACCTGTGGTCGTGTCGCTATCGGTCATGCCGTTGCCTGCCGTTCCGTTGTCGCTCATCGCTGTCGCCCCCATCGACCCCGAGCGTAGAGGGCGATCGCTCGGTGTGGTCGAGCCCGACGAGGCCGTCCAGAATGAAGTCGAGCACGATCTCGAAGCTGCTCCCGGTGTCGCCATCGAGGTGCTGTTGGACATGAGCGGCCATTCGCGGCGCATCGGCCTCAGCGAGCTGGGCCATGTATTGGTGGATACGCTGATCGGCGCCCTCGCTCGCCATGCCGACATCCATCGCCTGTGCCTGGATCGTGTAGCCGAGCACGTGGTTGTTCACTGCATGGAAACCGACGTGCTCGACATGCTCGGACACGTCGAGCGCGGCGAGTCGCTCGAGGAGTAGCTCCATCGCCGCCGTGCGAAATGGACCCGGCACGTGCCCGAGCCACAGGTCACTGGCCCAACGATGTTCCACCAGTACCTCGCGCATCGCGAGGGCAACCGCACGCACCCCCTGGATCGGATCGTCATCGGCGGCCATGGCCGACAGCGGCACGATGTCGGCAGCGACCTCGTCGACCATTGCGGCGAGCAGCTCGGTCTTGTTGGCCACGTGGTTGTACAGCGACATCACCTCGAAACCGAGCGTGGCAGCGAGCTTGCGCATGCTCAGCGCGCCGATCCCCTCGTGGTCGGCCAGCTCGATGGCAGCGCCGATGATCGCTGCTCTGGTGAGCGGCGGACGGTCGCGGCGCCCGCCGGCCTCGGGTGGCTGACCTGTCACAACCATGCAGGTTGACAACGTACACCGTACGGAGTACAACGTACAGCGTACGTACCGACGTACACCGTACGCACACGGACGCCGGACGCACACGGACGCCGGACGCACACGGACACCGTCCGCACATGAACACTGCCCAACCCCGGCACCAGCAACCCAGGAGCGCCCAGATGCCCACCCACCCCACCGCCATCGATCCGGCCAACCCACCAACGGGCTCGCTGCACTTCGTGCCCGAGACGATGCGTGCGGTGTGGGCCGACCGGTACGGCGACCCATCGGTCCTCGCCCGACGCGACGACGCGCCCATCCCCCAACTCGGCGAACACGACGTGTTGGTGCACGTTCACGCCGCAGCACTGAACCCACTCGACTGGCACTACACGACCGGCACGCCGTACTTCATGCGACTTATGGCGGGTGTTCGTCGACCGAAACGAACCACGCCAGGCGCGGACCTCGCAGGAACGGTCGTGGCCCTCGGCAGCGGTGTCTCCGAGTGGCGGACCGGCGACGCCATCGTCGGCGAGACACCTCGCGGCGGGGGCTGCGGTGAATACGCCGCGCTCGATGCGCGGCATGCGGTCGCCAAGCCCGACGACGTCGGTTTCGACGATGCGGCCGCGACACCGGTGGCGGGCTTGACCGCCATTCAGGCGCTGCGGACGCACGCTGCGGTGCAGCCCGGCGAGCGGGTATTGATCAATGGTGCGGCGGGCGGTGTTGGCACCTTCGCGGTGCAGATCGCACGGGAGATCGGGGCGATCGTCACCGGTGTGTGCAGCACCCGCAATGCCGACATGGTCACTGGCCTCGGCGCCGATGTGGTCGACTACACCGTCGACGACATCACTCGCCGAGTCGGCGAGTTCGACGCCCTCATCGACAACGTCGGCAACCTCGGGGCGGCGTCGGTCGACCTGCTCGCCGACGATGGCCGCTACGTCATGGTGTCGGGGCCAAAGCGCAACCGCTGGCTCGATCCGCTGCCCGCCATAGTGCGGACCAGGATGCGCTTCGCACGATCGGGGCGGTCGTTCCATCAGTTCACGGCGTCGCCGCTGCGCAGTGACCTCGACGCTCTCATGGAGTATCTCCAATCCGGCGCCGTCGTGCCGCAGATCGACCGGACGATCGGCCTCGATGACGTGGGCGATGCGCTCACCGAGATCGGCAACGGCCACGTTCCTGCGAAAATCGTTGTTCACCCTGCTTGACGGCAGTTCGATGGTTGACCGAATACTGCTTGATCACAGATAATTACAACTTCTATTCTTTGACATAGTCCAGAATTCGTGCGAAGCTCAGTGCGTAGATGGCACGCCGAGCTGCACCCCCTCCCCCAGGTCCCACAGCGCAGGACGCGAGCGCGGTCCTACGGTCACACGGTCTGAATGTGACCGCGCAGCGGCTGGCTGTGCTCCGAGCGATCGCTGATCACCCACACATCACGGCCGACGCCGTGGCCGAGTCGGTCCGCTCTGAGATTGGCACGATCTCCCGACAGGCCGTGTACGACGCTGTGACCGTTCTCGCCGATCGAGGGATCCTGCGCCGTATCCAGCCGGCGGGATCAGCCGCGCGTTATGAGCGCCGCGTCGGCGACAACCACCATCACCTCGTGTGCCGCGGATGCGGCGCCATGGTCGACGTCGACTGCGCCGTGGGCTATACCCCCTGCCTCACGGCGGCCACGGACCACGGCTACGTCATCGACGAAGCCGAGGTCGTGTACTGGGGCCATTGCCCCGAGTGCCAAACCGAGCCAGCGGTCGGGGCCGCGCCGAGCTGAACGTCACATCCGAACACCATCAACGTCGACCCACATCGATCTCAACCCACCCAACAAGCCCATCAATCAAGGATCCAACGAGGAGAACATGAGCGACCAGACCGCCGCCAGCCAGTGCCCGATCATGAGCCAGAAACATCAGGCGGTGGGCCAGACGGCCAACCAGTTCTGGTGGCCAGAGCAGCTCAACCTGCGCATCCTGCGCCAGAACGACCCGGCGTCGAACCCGATGGG
Organism: Actinomycetota bacterium; assembly: GCA_039194665.1. GTDB lineage: Bacteria > Actinomycetota > Acidimicrobiia > Acidimicrobiales > Ilumatobacteraceae > JABSQH01. The sequence continues at coordinate 47,656 of JBCCVW010000004.1, read as the reverse complement.
CGACGACTTCGACTACGCCGCGGCGTTCAACAGCATCAACTTCGACGAGCTCGCCGCCGACGTCGACGCCGTCATGACCGACTCCCAGGAGTGGTGGCCCGCCGACTGGGGCCACTACGGCGGCTTCATGGTGCGCATGACGTGGCACGCTGCGGGGACCTACCGCATCGAAGACGGTCGAGGCGGCGGCGGCACCGGCGCCCAGCGATTCGCTCCCCTCAACAGCTGGCCCGACAACGTCAACCTCGACAAGGCTCGCCGCCTGCTCTGGCCGGTCAAGCAGAAGTACGGCGCCAAGCTGTCGTGGGCCGACCTGCTGATCTTCGCCGGCAACCGGGCGATCGACACGATGGGGCTGCAAACGTTCGGCTTCGGTGGCGGTCGCCCCGACATTTGGGCGCCGGAAGAGGACATCTATTGGGGCCCGGAGGGCACCTGGTTGGCCGACGAGCGCTACAGCGGCGACCGTGAGCTGGCCGATCCGCTCGGCGCGGTTCAGATGGGCTTGATCTACGTCAATCCCGAGGGCCCGAACGGCAACCCCGACCCCATGGCCTCGGCTCGCGACATCCGCGAAACCTTCGGCCGCATGGCGATGAACGACGAAGAGACCGTGGCGCTCATCGCCGGCGGTCACACGTTCGGCAAGGCCCACGGCGCGGCCCCCGACAGCCACGTCGGACCCGAGCCAGAAGGCGCACCGTTGACCGAGCAGGGCTTCGGTTGGACCAGCGACTTCGGCAGCGGGTCGGGCAACGACACCATCAGCAGTGGGCTCGAAGGTGCCTGGACCACCAACCCGACGCAGTGGGACAACGGCTACTTCGATCTGCTCTTCAAGTACGAATGGGAGCTCACCGAGAGCCCCGCTGGCGCCAAGCAGTGGACGCCGAAGAACATCGACGACGCCGACATGATGCCGACGGCGCACGACCCGAACGAGAAGGTCGCGCCGATGATGCTCACCTCGGACCTCGCGCTCATCACCGACCCGGTGTACAAGGAGATTTCCGAGCGGTTCCACCAAAACCTCGACGAGTTCGCCGATGCGTTCGCGCGGGCCTGGTTCAAGCTCCTGCACCGCGACATGGGCCCGAAGGATCGTTACCTCGGCCCATGGGTGCCCGAAGAGGACCTGATCTGGCAGGACCCGGTGCCGGCCGTCGACCACCCGCTGGTCGACGACGCCGACGTCGCCGCGCTCAAGGGCAAGATCCTCGAAACCGGGCTCACCGTCGACCAACTCGTCGCCGCCGCATGGGCGTCGGCATCGACCTACCGTGACACCGACAAGCGCGGTGGCGCCAACGGCGCCCGTATCCGTCTGTCGCCGCAGGCCGAGTGGGACGTCAACGTGGTGTCGGGCGTGAGCCGCACGATCGCGGCCCTCGCTGGTGTGCAGAGCGAGTTCAACGCCTCGGCCAGTGGTGGCAAGAAGGTGTCGCTCGCCGACCTGATCGTGCTCGGTGGCGCCGCAGCGATCGAGCAAGCCGCCAAGGCCGGCGGCCACGACGTCACGGTGCCCTTCTCCCCCGGACGCACCGATGCGACCGAGGAGCAGACCGACGCCGACTCGTTTGCCCCGCTCGAGCCGACCGCCGACGGCTTCCGCAACTACCTCCAGAAGGGACACGGCCTGGCCGCTGAGCACCTGCTCGTCGACAAGGCCTTCATGCTGACATTGTCGGCTCCGGAGATGACCGCCCTGCTGGGTGGTCTCCGGGTGCTCGGCGCCAACGCCGGCGACAACAGCCAGGGCGTGTTCACCGACCGGCCGGGGACGTTGAGCAACGACTTCTTCGTCAACCTGCTCGACATGGGCACGGTGTGGTCGGCGACGTCTGACACCGAGGACTCGTTCGAGGGTCGTGACCGCGACTCGGGCGAGCTGCGCTGGACCGGATCTCGAGTCGACCTCGTGTTCGGCTCGAACTCGGAGCTTCGGGCGCTGTCGGAGGTGTACGCCAGCAGCGACGCCGGCGACAAGTTCGTCGCCGATTTCATCGCCGCCTGGACGAAGGTGATGAACGCCGACCGCTTCGACCTCGACTGAGGCACACCGCGAATCAATCGGTGCAGATCAGCGCGACCGACCCGCCGCGCTGATCGGTTCGGCAGATGGGTCGAGCGTCGGCGTCGACCGACGTCTACGCTCGACCCATGCCCGGATCGCCACCACGGCCACGCGCCGGCTGGTACAAGGAGATCGACGGAGGGCACCGGTACTGGGACGGTGAACGGTGGACCGAGGATCGCGCGCCGGCACAGATTCACGTCGAGCGCACCCGGGTGCCACCCGACGGAATGCGCTTCAACGCGCGAGCCCGCGGCGCCGATCAAGTTGTCACGGTGACACCCCGTGGTGTGCGCTACGCCCACCGCTACCCCAACTGGATGACCTGGACGGTGTCGATCGCCACGCTCGGCATTGCCGCTGCGGTTGCCTGGAAGCGCATTCAGTTCGGCAGCGTCGAGGAATACGTCACCATCGATCGCATCCAGTCGATCGACGTCGATGCGCGCGGCGACGAGAGTGCGCTGGTCATCACGAGCGGGAGCGATCGGCTCGAACTGGTCACCGACCCGGACAGCGCCACCGCTGCCGCCGCGCTCCTGGCCGCCCACTGAGGCTGGGCACACTTCGCCATGCGTGATCGAGGTCACGGTAGGCACGCATCCCTTGCTGCATCGTGACGGTTGTTCCACACGGAACGACCGCCAGCAACAAGGGGAAGCATCACTATGACCGCTAGCACCATCACACTCGGACACGCTCACGACAGCGAGTGGAGCAACGAGCAGCCCTCCGCTCATCGCGGTTGGCTGTACGCCGTCGCCGGCCTGGCCGTTGCCGCCGTCGGCACCATCGCCGTCGTTTCGGCTGTACAGAACGACAGCGGGACGACCTCGACCGGATCAGCGGTTGTCGCCGAACAGGCGGCGAGCAGCCACGCCCTCGTCCAACAGTCCATCGACGACGCCCTCGCCGCACAGCGCGCCACGCCGGCACCGCCGGTCGTGACGCCGTTCATCGGCGTCCGCTGAGATCGGACACGGCTCGATCGGGCGCCGTCGGGCGCTCGATTGTCGCCGCAGCCACGCCGTAAGCTGGTTGCGGCGGGGATGCGGGTCGACCACCGGTCCGACGCCGATCGACGATGCATCGACGAACGTTTCTCTCCCTCTGCGCCGCCCTGGGTGTCGCCGCACCGTTGTCCGCGTGTGCCGACGATGAGACGACCGAGGGGGAGGCAAGCGATGGCCGCACCGACGGCGGACCGTCCAGCAGCGATACGGATGACGGCACGCCAGCGACCAACGCCACCGATCGCGTCTTGATTGTTGGCGCCGGTGCCGCTGGGCTCTCGGTCGGTCATCTCCTCGCCCAGCGGGGCATCGACTTCCAGATCATCGAGGCAGCTCCTACCTACGGTGGGCGAATCAAGCGAGCCGACGACTTCGTCGACTTTCCCATCCCGCTCGGCGGAGAGTGGCTGCACGAACCCGAGGACGAACTCGACGCGATCGTCAACGATCCAGACGTCGAGGTCACCACCGAGATGCGGGCGTACGACCCGACCGATCCTGCTGGTTACTACGACGGCCAACTCGTGATCGGCGAACTCGGCGACGAACTCGACCTGAAGTTCGTCGGCGCCACATGGCTCGACTTCTTCGAGGAATACATCGTGCCCAGCGTCAGCGATCGAATGACGTTCGACACCGAGATCGTTGCGATCGCATACGGCGACGATGGCGTCGCGCTGACGGCAGCAGACGGCACGGCGTTCACCGGCGATCGGGTCGTCGTCACCGTCCCATTGACAGCGCTGCAGAACGGGCGCATCGCGTTCGATCCACCCCTGCCGGAGACGAAACTCGAAGCGTTCGACGGCGCCGACGTGTGGGGCGGGATGAAGGTGTTCATCGAATTCGATGAGGCGTTCTACCCAACCGCGTTGGCGTTCCCTGACAGCGAGACCACTGACGGCCAACGCCTGTACTACGACGCGGCGTACGGCCAAAACACGACGAGCAACGTGCTCGGCTTGTTCGCCGTCGGTGCCCAGGCCGCGCCGTACCAAGCCGTCGAGGGCGACGACCTCCGCGACTTCATCCTCGCCGAACTCGACGACGTCTTCGACGGCGCCGCCTCGCAGCACTACATCAAACACATCGCCCAGAACTGGAGCGAGGAACCGTTCATCGAGCAGGCCTACCTCGCCGATGTGGCCGACGCTTCGATTCCGTCGGTGCTCTGGGAGCCAGTCGGCGACCGGCTGTTCTTCGCGGGCGACGCGTACACAACCCACGACGACTGGAGCGCCGTCGACGACGCGGCCCAGTCGGCGCGCGACACGGTCGAGCGGATCGTCGAGGGCGCGTAGGCGCAGGTACGGTCGCCGTCATGAGCGATCGACTCAGCGGGCAGCGGGTCCTCGTCACCAGCTGCCAGACCTACATGGGCCCGCCGATCACTGAGTTGTTCCGAGCCGAAGGCGCCGAGGTCATCGCCGACGAGAGTGCCCTGCTCGAGCCGGACGAGCCGGCTGAACTCATCGAACGGTGCGGTGATCTCGATGCGATCATTGCCAATCTCGATCTTCCGGCCTACGGCGCCAAGGTCGCCGACATCGACGACGAGCAGTGGATCGCCGGGTTCGACGCGATGGTCCATCCGTTGATGCGCCTGGTGCGCGCCGCGGCGCCGAGCATGGCCGCGCTCGGCGGTGGCGCGATCGTTGCACTCACTTCGTCGTCCCCATTGCGTCGGATGAAGCCGTACGCCACCAGCTACGTCGCCGCGCGTGCCGCACAGAACGCGTTCGTGCGGTCAGCCGGTCACGAGCTGGCGGGCACGAAGGTGCGGCTGAACGCCATCGCCCAGAACTTCGTGCACAACGACACCTACTACCCGCCGTCGATCATGGACAACGAGCGTTTCCGCGATCGACTGCGCTCCGAAGTTCCAGCGCAGCGGTTGGGCGAACCGCACGAGACCGCCGAGCTGGCACTGTTTCTCGCCTCGTCGGCGTCGTCGTTCATCTTCGGCCAGGTGATCAGCAACGACGGTGGCTGGTCGTAGCGGTCCGCTGGCTCCAACTACGCCGCTTGCCCGACACCCACACCGCCGAGCGCGACGCACTCGGTGCGGCGGGCGCCGGCGAGATCCCCAGACCACGTCGCCGTGTCGGCGCACACGTCGATCTCGACGCACGACGGCACCATCCCGGCTTGACGTCCGGGGTTGACCACCGACGTGTTTCCGAGGTGGTCGATCCATGACCCTTGGCGAGTGAACGGCGACTCATGGATGTGACCGGTCGCCACCATCCACGGCTGGAACTCGCCGATCAGCTCGGCGACGACGCCGTCGCCGCAGTCGGCACTTCCGTCCCACGCCGTCGCCGTGCCAGTCGGAGGAGCGTGGTGCAGCCACAGCCATTTGCGGTCACCGATGAGGCTGGCATGACCGGCAATCTGTTGGCGAAGCCGACGCTCACCGTTTGGACCGTCCCACCACGGGCACGAGCTGACGGCCAGGTTCTTGGTCAGTAGTAGATCGCCGTCGCTACACACGGTGGGCGCGATGTGCTGGGTCCATCGAGCGAACCGTTCGCCATCGTCATCGGTGGCATCCAGATCATGGTTGCCCGAGCACACGGCCACACGCGCCCGATCGCTGAGATCGCTGATGAATCCACTGGTGATCGCCTCGCGCGCGGCGCCGGGTAGACGAAGTGCTGCGTCGTCGAAGTCGCCGGGAAGCGCGACGAGATCGAAGCGCGAACCATTTGCCTTCACCCAGTCCAGATGCGGCGCATGACCGTGTAGGTCAGCAACGATCAGGATCGAGCCGATCGAACCGTCGGTGGCGGGCGAAGGGATGACGTGGTGTGGATCCATGGCCCCAACCAGCGTGAACCCGGCGACACGAGCGCCGCCTACGACGAACCTAAACGCTGTCTGTGCGCCGCGGCCGCGCTCAGCGCCGACGGACGGTCAACGTGGCCACATTGACCGTGAAGTCGAACGTCTCCATCGACGACGCCAGCACGTCCGTCAGACGGCGGTAGGCAACGTCGAGTGTCGCATCGTCGACGCCAAGGCCGGCACGCACAGTCGGCTCACTGAACGCGCGAAAAAACCCGACAAACGCGTCAGCTGCTGCGGCTGCGCCGACTCCGTTGCGATAGGCCTCGATCGCCGGACTCGTCGACGCCGCGAGCGTGATGTCGTCCAGCACCAGTAGATCATCGACGTCACCGTCATCGAATGGTCGTCGAAGCTCGGTGATCGTGCGCTCGTAGACCGGAAAGGTGAATTCGGCGAGACGCGTGGCACTCAGATGGCCCTCGGCGGCCATCTCATCCAGCACGGTGCTGAAGAGTCGCCACGCATCGTGCCCCGCTGCCACTTCAGACGGCCCAACCGCCATCAGTCCGACGAGCAAGCGTCCACCAGGAGCGAGCTCGACCGATCGAGCGGACAGAAAGCGCACCCAGTCGCGATCGGCTTGTGCCTCCATCGCTGTGCGCTCGTCGCCCACGAGCTGATCGAAGTACAGCGCGGCAGTCGATCCCTCGAACCCCGGCTGCGACAACCATTGCGCTGCGGCGACGCTCATGCCCAGGTCGACGACCCCGGAGGGGGCCACCGGTTCATAGAAGGAGACGGCTGATGCGGTCGGGGTGATCGGCCCACCAGAGGTGTCGAGATACGTTCCCGAGCCGCCCAGGTGGGCGAATAGCGTCGCCCAGTCATTCTCGATGACGTCGTTGTGCACCACGAACACCGGCACGTCGCGATCGCGCTCGCGCACTGCGACGATGGCCGCCTCGACCAACGGGGTCGAGACTCGACCTTGGCCGCAGCCGTAGTCGGCGATCACGACCTGATCACCGATGGTGATCGCCTGGGCCAGGGCAGCGACCTGAGCGTGTTGCGCCTCGGCATCGCGAGCCTGATGATCACTGTGCACGTCGTAGTCGCCGTGGCCCGCCATTCCTTCCGACATCGGCGGAACCCTAGGTGCTGAACATCGACCGCACGAGCGGTCAGCGCCGACACCGGCGAGTCGCCCGCGGTCTTTCGGTGATCTTTCGACGGCCGACGGTCGCTCCTCACCTGCGGTGTCGAGGATCGTTGGCATGACCGAGCAGCACGAGCATCCCGACCCGGACCCAGCGGACTCGCCGGCGCCCGATCGCCGCGTCAGCCGACGGTCGATTCTTGGCGCGGCCGGCATCAGCGTCGGTGCGATGGCCATCGGTGGTGGTGGTGCTGTTGTCGCCAACCGGCGCGATCGCGGGCCAGCGCGCCGCGATCAAGGCACCGGGAACGGCGCCGATGGTCGCGCGGACGGCGCGCGTCGCGGGACTGAGTCCGATGGCGCTGACATCGACCGGTTCTCGCGAATGTTCGACATCGACCGCTTCGCCGAACCGAGCGAGGAGCTGACCGAAGCGCTCACCGAGCTCGGCCGGCGCGGCGGGCCAATGGACGCCAACGACCCGCTCGAGGTCGGGCCGATCCGGCTGATCACGGAGCCGGAATTGAGTCCCGACAACCCCGATAACCCGACGCACACAGCCGGGGTCACATTCGTTGGACAGTTTCTCGATCACGACATCACTCGCGACGCAGGCAGTCAGCTCAATCGGCCCACCGGGCTACAGCGCAGCGTCAACCTGCGCACCGCGCGCTTCGACCTCGATTCGGTGTATGGCGGCGGCCCTGGCGACATGCGCGAGTTGTACGACCCCGACGACCTGTTTCAGCTGCGGATCGAGTCCGGCGGCGCCTTCGAGGACCTCCCACGCGGCGACGACGGGCGTGCCGTCCTCGGCGATGAGCGCAACGACGAAAATCTGATGCTCAACGGTCTGCACTGCGCGTTCTTGATGGCCCACAACGAGGCGCTCGCACGAGCCCGCGCCAGCGGGCTCGACGGCGTGGACGCGTTCAACGAGGCCCGCCAACAGGTGCGATGGCACTACCAGTGGCTCATCGTCAATGAGTGGCTCCCCCAATTCGTGGGACAGGCGATGGTCGACGATGTCCGCACCAACGGACGCCGCTTCTACACCGACGAACGACCGCGGATTCCCGTCGAGTTCCAAACCGCGGCATACCGCTTCGGCCACTCGATGGTGCGGCCTTCGTATCGCGCCAATCTTGCGGGTGACAACGGGGAGCCGTTCTTCGGGTTCGTGTTCAGCCCCGACGACGTCGACGCCGGCAATCCCGACGACCCCGACCACTTCGTCGGCGGACACCGGGCGCCGCGCCGGTTCATCGGTTGGCAGACGTTCTTCGATTTCGGCGACGGTGAGGCCAGACCGAACAAGCGGATCGACACGAAGCTGTCCACGCCGCTGTTCCAGCTGCCGATCTTCACCATCGGCTCGGCGCGCGGCGAGGACGTTGGACCGATCTCACTGGCCACCCGCAATCTGCTGCGGCACACCACATGGCGACTGCCCTCGGGGCAGGCATTGGCCTCGGCGATGGGCGAGCCGGTACTCAGCGCAGCGGACCTGCCCGATCTCGACGGCCTGGGCGCCGGCCTTCAGACGAGCACACCGCTGTGGTACTACGTCTTGCGCGAGGCCGAGGTCGTCGCCGACGGACTGCACCTCGGCCCGGTCGGGGGACGAATCGTTGCCGAGGTGTTCCTCGGGCTCCTCGAACTCGATCCGACCTCGTACCTCCGGGCCGACGAGTGGCAACCGACGTGGCCTGTCGACGATGTGGCCACGGGATTCCGTACCACCGACCTGTTGCGGATGGCCGGCGTGGACCCCGACCGACGCGGCCAGTGAGCCGATCGGTACGGATGGGTGTCAGTTCAGACTTCGTGAAACAGTCGGGCCGTCACAGGTCGCGGAGGCGGTAGCGGATAGGCAGCTGCTTGTGTCCGCTGACGAACACGCCTTGCACCGTGGTCGGGGTGCCCGCCACCTCCACGCGCTCCAGCGCAGGCACGAGGTGCTCGAACAGCGAGCGCATCTCTATGCGCGCCAACTGCGCGCCGAGGCAGAAGTGCATGCCGAATCCGAACGCAATCTGCTTGTCGGCGTTGACCCGCTCGACGTCGAAGCGCAGCGGGTCGTCGAACAGCCGCGGGTCGAGGTTGGCGGCTGCGAAGTTGACCATCAGCCAGTCGCCCTTGGCGATCGGCACGCCCGCAATCTCGGTGTCCTCAGCCGCTTCGCGCATGAAGTGCTTCACCGCGCTCGAGAGGCGGATCATCTCCTCGACGCCGTTGCCGATCAGGTCGGGCCGCTCCCGCAACAGCTCGAGCTGCGCTGGGTTCTCGGCGAGGCGGCGCATTCCCTCGGCCATCGACGCCGACGTGGTGTCGTGACCTGCTGAAGCGATGATCACGTAGTAGCTCATCGACTCCAGATCGGGCAGTGGTTCGCCATCGATGGTCCCATTGGCGATCAATGTCGCGAGGTCATCGGTCGGTGCGGCCCGGCGCGCGGCCGTGAGCTCGGTGAAGTACTGGTAGAAATCCATCAGCGCCAGCGTCGCCTCTTCGCCTGTCGGGGCATCGCGCGCCAGGTCGGGGTCCGTTGAACCGAACATCTCCTGGGTCAACTTGAGCATCCGCGAGTAGTCGGTCTCGGGGAGGCCGAGAATCGCCAGAATCACCTGCAGCGGATAGACCATCGCGACGTCGCGGTTGAAGTCGAGTTGGCCCCCGGCGGCGCGCATCGTCGCCAGCGCCTCCATGCTCAACTCATCACACCGACCCCGCAACCGGCCGATGTTGGCGGGCTTGAACCAGTCGCTCGTGAGGCGGCGGTACTTGCCATGGTCGGGGTCGTCCATGTGCACGATGGTGCGGATGTTGATGCCCGAGGCATCGCGCTGTCGGATCATCTCCTCGGAGATCAGGATCGCTTCGGGCTCGGTCTTGAACAGCTGGCTCTGGCGCTCGATGTCCATCACCTCCGGGTGGCCGATGACCGCCCAGAACGGCCGGACGCCGTCGACCTCGATGCGGTGTATCGGGCCAGCCGCGTGCAACTCCAAGATCTCGTTGCGCCAACTGTCCATGTCCCCGTAGCGGACCGGGTTGTGAAAGACGTCGGTGTTGGTCGGCGTGGTCATGGCGTGCTCCCTCGCCGTCGACGGTAGGCGGCGCACGCCGGCGCCGCAGAGGTGGGTGGTGCGACATCGATTAACGATACACTACGGTATTGTTATAGATATGAACGACCCTTCATCTCTACCCACGACCAACCCATGACACGGAGACCGCAATGAGCGAACGAACACGGCGCACCATCGGCATCATTGGCGGCGGCAACGTCGGCGGCGCACTGGCGACCGGGTTCGACCGGCTCGGACACCGCGTGAGGGTCGGCGTGCGCACACCGACCGACGCCCGCTACGCACAGTTGACCGTCGATGTGACCACACTCGATGGCGCGGCGCGCGACGCCGACGTGATCATCCTGGCGGTGCCGGTGCTCGCCCTTGCCGACACGATCCGGGCGTTGCCGCTGTCCAGCGGTCAGGTCGTGATCGACGCAACGAACGCGGTGCGCGCTCCGGTGCCCGACGACTATGCCACGGTCGGCGAGTTCGTCGCCGCAACCGTGCCCGCGGGTGTCGCCGTGGCGAAGGCGTTCAACACGATCGGCGCCGAGCACCTGGGAAACGGACACACGGCGACCGGCCCCGCATTCCTGCCGGTGGCCGGCGACGAGTCGGCACGCGCGATCGCCGCTGAACTGGCGCAAGCGCTCGGATTCGACGTTGCCGACCTCGGCGGGAGCGACTCGATCAGTCTCGTCGAGGCGCACGCCGCACTATGGATCAACCTCGCCTTCAACGGCGGCTGGGGTCGCCAGTTCGCGTTCGTCCTCGACCGCAGCGACTGACTCCCGACACGTGGGCTGCCCGCGACCGAGCGGGCGCCGGCGACCAAGTGTCTACCAATATGTGAGATCGACCGACCAGCGATCGACGACGCGTCCCTCGCCAAGCAGGTCGCCGTCGATCAGCCACATCTGCTCGTGGCGGGCCACGGTCGGATCGACGTGCGCAGGGTACAGGAGCACGCGGTCACCAACCGTCCAGTCGGCGAGCTCCTCGGGCAAGAGTGTGATGTGCTCGTCGGAGCAGAAGAACACCTCACCCGCGCCCACCCAGGTCGGGTTGCCGTGGTCCATACCGAATGCCTTGAGGCCAGCGTCGGCGATCATCCAACCCTTCGAGCTGATCGAGATCACCGTCGCTACCACCGCCAGCGCCTGCTCGAACGGGAGGTCGAGTTCGGCGTACTGGGTGTCCATCAGGCAGTAGCTGCCGGCTTGGATTTCGGTACACCAGGTGTTGGTGTCAAATGTTCCGGTACCGCCGCCCGACACGATGTCGCCACCGATGTGCTGGTGCGCCTCGGTGAGGGTGGCCATGGCCCGCTCGACCTTGCCGACGCGCTCGGTGCGGTCGTGGACCATCATCAGATGCCCCTCGTACCCCATCACACCACGGACATCGAGGCCAGCCGCTCGAGCTCGGTCGGCCAGCCGCGCTCCTGTCTCCACGTCACAGCCACACCGGGGCAGCCCAACGTCGATGTCGATCAGGACGCGACGGACCCCGCCGCCGATCGCTGCGTCGAGCACCGGATCCGAGTCGACCGCAACGGTCACTTCGGCGTCGAGCGCGCCAAGACGAGACACGTCGAGCGACTCGTTGGCCAACAGCAGATCGTCGACGAGCCCGGCACGGGCCATCCCTTCGATCTCCCTGGGCGTTGCTGCGCAGAATGCCGCGTGTCCGTCGGCGGCCAACCGGGCGGCGAGCGCGGTCGACTTGAATGCCTTCACATGCGGACGGAGCTGAGTACCCGGCCGCACGGCATCCATCGCTGCGCAGTTCCGAGCGAACGCCGCATCGTCGACCACCAGCGCAGGCGTGGGCAGCTCGGCCGCGATCGTCGGTTCGGCTGGTGACGTCATGGGCGCACTGTACGGTTTCCGCCCAGCGCACGGTCGATCACGACGCCGTGAAGACGGCCACGACGTTGCGCGACAACGCGCTGCTTCCTCCTTCGGTCGACATGCATCGCAGCTCGACGGTGACCGACTGTCCTCCGAGCACGTCGAAAGCGCGTACGCCCGTCAGGGTGCCGAAGTTGCCAGCGGGGAGGCCCAGTACCTGAACGAACAACTCGGCGGCGTCGTAGCGTTCGGGGACCGGTGTGGTCGATCGTTCGAGGCGACACAGCGCACGGTTGCCCGGGATGCCATCCAGGCCGACCACGGCTTGTGACGACACGGTGACGACGCCGTCAACCGGGGCGTCGATCGTGACCTCGAGTAACTCGACCGGCGCTGCGGGCAACGCGCTTGGTTCCGCTGACCCATCGAACTCCGCCGTCACCGTGAAGCTGCGCGACTGGGCGAGCTCGCGTAGCGACGAATTCGTGTAGTAGCCGACCAGATCGCCGACGAGGAATACCGCGCCGTTCTGGTTGAACACCTTGATCGCACCGTCTGGCGACAGACGAACGTCGACCTTGTTGGGCACGGGCGTCTGCCCGCTCGCGACGTTGAGGCTCGAGAGCAGCGGGACGTCGGTGCGGTCTGCCGGAAACAGTCGCACGTTCGACTGCGCAGTCGCTCCGACCGCCGTGACGTTCATCGCCACGCCGACCGCGTCTGCCGGAATCGCCAGCGCACCGACGCACTCCCCGACCCCACCGGTGATCTGCTGTGTGTGGGTCTCACGCGGCCCGATCGGCGTCGAGCGCGGTCCGACCTGATCGTCGCCCGGTCGATAGTCGAATGCCCGGCAACCCGGTGTTGGAACGTACGTCGCATCGTCATCGCCCGGCGCCGCACCCGCATCCCGCCAGGCACCGCCAAACAGCACTACGGCGCTGATTGCGAGCACCGCCGCGACGAGCGCGGCGACAGCCGTAGAAGGGCGAGCGATGTGGGGCGATTGCGCGGCCGACATCGAACCAGCCTCGCGCGGCAGCTAGGACGGAAGCGGGGCCCACCGAACGGCCTGGACGAAGCCGGTCCGGCGGAGCAGGGCAAAGCGCCCGTCGGGCACCGCGTCTGCTTCGGCGCTGATGCGCCTGGTGATGTCGTCGACGAACGCAGTCCGAGGGTGGGCAACAGCGACGTTGCGCACGAAGTCTGCGGCGAGGTGTTGTAGTCGCAGACCGCCGAGATCGCAGGTTGCGCCGGCCTGGACGTACACGGCGACGGCGCCATCGACCTCCACCGATGCTCCCGGCGTCGTGTGCGCCCCGATCGCATCGCGCACGTGGTCGACGGCGCACGCGTCACGGCGGCTGCCGACGAGCGAAGCGGCTGCCGCTGCGCTGCGCAGCGTGAAGTCCTCACCGGTCACCGTCTCGACGAGGCCGGCGTCGTGGAGCAATGCTGCGACGTAGAAGAGCTCTTCGTCCAGATCGAGCGACGCGCCGGCAGCTTCGTCGAAGGCGGCGAGTGCCCGACCGAACGCCCAGGTCCGGTACGAGTGCCCGACGATGGCCGATGGCTGCTCCGCTGCGGCTTCCTCCGCGTCGCGTGCGAGTGCGCTGTCGGGCGGCGTCGGAATCTCGGTGGCGTCCGGCTGGCGCCCTGCCCAGACCGCGAGACGCCCTGCAATGGCCAGCGCCTGACCCCGCAGAATCGCTGGAACCAGACGCCGCCGCTCCGCCGACGACAACGATCCGCGGGTGCGCTCGAGCCAGGCAATGCCACCGACGCGCTCGGGATCGGTCATCGCTGAAGTGTAGGGACGCGACGCGAACCATCTATCGTCCCGCCCGTGAGCGGCCAGGGCAGCGCCCCTCGCCGGCGCCGCCGGTCGGAGCTGATCGGCGCCTTCGGCACGATCGTCGAGTGGTACGACTTCAGCCTCTACGTCTATCTCGCCCCGGTGTACGCACGGGTGTTCTTTGGCGCCGACGGGGATGACAGCAGCGGACTGATCGCCACGTTCATGGTGTTCGGCGTCGCCTACTTGGCCCGTCCCCTCGGTGCGGCGTTCTTCGGCAGCCTCGGCGATCGCGTCGGGCGCAAGCTCAGCCTGACGGCCTCCGCGTCGATCATGGCCGGGGCCCTGCTGGTCAATGGCCTGCTGCCATCCGAGGCGAGCATCGGCGTTGCAGCTGCGGTGCTGCTCACGCTGACGCGCCTGGCGATGGGTTTCGCTGTTGGCGGGGAGTACTCGGGCATCTTGGTGTATCTGACCGAGGTCGCCGACGACCGTCGCCGCGGTTTTGTCGCGTCGTGGTCGCCGGCGACCGCCGGACTCGGCAGCCTGCTCGCCGTGGGCGTCAGCGCTCTCGTCACCACGTCGATGAGCGAGGAAGCCCTCGACTCGTGGGGGTGGCGCATCCCGCTGTTCATCGGAGCGGGGCTTGCTGTTGCCGTCTTGGCACTCCGCCGTCAGCTCGGCGAGACCGATGCGTTCGAAGCGATCGCCACCGCGCGACACACCAGTCGGCGGCCGCTCCGCGACGCGCTGCGGACCGCACGCGGGGCGGTGCTACTGGCGTTCGCCCTCTCCGCTGTCGGCTCGCTCAGCTACTACCTCAACATCGTCTTCGTGCCGACGTACCTCGGGTCGTACGAGGGCGTATCGGCGTCGGCGGCGTTGCGCTGGTCGACGATCGCCACCGCGGTGATGCTCGTCACCACGCCGGTGTTCGGTCTCCTTTCCGACCGCTTCGGACGGAGGGCATCGCTGACGTCACTCGGTCTGGCGATCGCACTCACCACGGTGCCGTTGTATGCCTGGCTCGGCAACAACGCACTGCAGGCAGTCGTCGTCGCCAGCGCCCTCGCCGTCACCGCTGGCGGCTGGAGTGCCGTTGCTGCGGCCGCCATACCCGAGCAACTCCCGGGCCACGTCCGCTTCAGCGGCGTGGCGCTCGGGTACAACGTGGCCACTGCGGTGTTCGGCGGCTTCACCCCACTGGTGGCCACGGTGCTGATCGAAGTCACGGGAAGTGGGAGTGCACCGGCCGTTGGCTGTGCGCTGTTCGGACTGGCCGGTGCCGTGCTCGCGTGGACGATGCGCGAAACTGCCCGTCGGCCCCTCACCCCCTGACGACAACCACGCACGTCACACGTCCCGCGGAAATCCTGAGGAATTCCGGCGCCACGCGCCGGATTCGGCACACAGAACGGGCCGTTTGTTACTCGTCGTCGACTTCGTCGTCATCGTCGCCAAGGAAACCGAACTCGAAGCAGTTGCCGACGAACAGGTCGAGGTCGAGGATCGGAATGGTTTCGGCGTCGTAGTCCGGCATCACGTCGAGCGAGGGTCGATCGTCCGGCGCCGCGACGCCATCGACGTATTCCACTGCGGGGAGCAACGTGCGCTGGAGTTCCTCTTCACTGAGTTCGGGACCCTCGTCGGGGAACTCGAAGTCCTCGTTGTCGACGCGCCGGTCGAGCGTCGACAAGGCCTCGAGACAGCGCTGGCGCACTCCTGCCGACGTGTCGACTGCCGACGTGTCGATCGCCGACGTGTTCGATGATGCCATCGTCGTGGCCGCGGCGTTTGGCATCGACTCGGCGGTTTCGGACGGCGCTGGTTCTGCGATCGCCGTGGACACGGGCGATGCCGAGTCGGCCATCGATGACGACGCTGGCGGCGACGCGGCCGGCCCAGCCGTTGCACATCCCGCGGCGAGCGCAGCGACGGTACACAGCGGCAGGATTCGGCGGAGTTGCGTGCCCATCGTCAGGCCTCGATCAGTTCGAGCGGGCCGCGCAGACCCGAGCCGACGACGGCGGGGTCAGCGCCGACGGCCCCCAGCGTTAACCCCGCCACGTAGTCGCGGAAGTCGGTGGTGACGATGAAGTTGTCGTCGGCGTCGAACCGGTCGAGGGGCGGCGGTTCGCCGTGATGGCCGCCGCTCACCCGTGGTCCAACGACGAACTGTACGCCGGCAGTACCGTGCTCGGTGCCGTCACCGTTCCAGTCGGGGCGCCTCCCGAACTCAGTCCAGGTGGCGACCACCACACGCTCGGCGGCGGGCCCCAATCGGTGGTGGAAGCGGCGAATCCCGGCGTCGACCTCACCGAGGAGCCGCGGCAGGTCGGCAGCCTGATTGGCGTGGGTGTCGAAGCCGTCGAGCGAAACGTGGAACGCCCGCGTCGGGATACCGCCGTTGATCAGGTCGGCGACGAGACTGAGCTGCGTATCGAGGTAACCACCGTCGGTGTCCTCGACGTCGT
This sequence comes from Actinomycetota bacterium, assembly GCA_039194665.1. Classification (GTDB taxonomy): domain Bacteria; phylum Actinomycetota; class Acidimicrobiia; order Acidimicrobiales; family Ilumatobacteraceae; genus JABSQH01. The sequence goes on along the minus strand of JBCCVW010000004.1, from coordinate 31,424 downwards.
CGCCCTCCTCGGTGAACTCGTCGTTGCGTTCACCGCGCCCTTCGACGATCGGTCCGAGGCGTGCGCCGAGCCCGCGCAGATCGAGCTGGCTGTTGCGAGCGAGCGCAACGAGGTCGGAGCCCGCCGCAACCGGTTGCTCGCGTAGGGCGGCGTCGAGCGCTGCATACTCGTCGACGAACGCAGCCGACCAGGGGATGCGCCGTCCGGGTTCGAGCCCGACGGGACTCCAGCCGTCGGCGTACATCGTCGGGCTGATGCCGCCCATGCTCAGCCCGAGGAGCGGGTCGGGCTCTGCGCCGGCGAGGTCGCCGAGTGCTCGGCCGATCCATCCGGTGCGCGTGCCGAAGTCTGGGGAACCCTTCTCCCACATGTCGGTGGCGTCGAAGTGACTCAAGCTCGAGCCCTCCCAGCCGACGCCGTGCACGATGGCCAGCTCCCCGGCCGCCCAACGCTCGCCGAGATACGGCATGGCGTGGAGGGCGTAGGCATCGTCGATCCGCGTGAGTGGCGTATCGGCGCGGTCGACGTCGAGCGTCCCTGCGCTGCGGACTTGGCCGTAGCGAGGATCGTTCAGCGGCACCACGGCATTGAGGAAGTCGACGCCACCGCTGAGCTGCACCGAGACCAGCACCAGCCCGGGGTCGGCTCCCCCGCTGCCACGTGTGCGCCCACCGGCGGTCGGCCCGTAGTTCTGAGTGGTCGACTCAGCTGCGATCAACCGATCGACCATCCGGGGCGCCACGAGGGACGCACCAGCGGCACCGAGCGCGCCGCAACCGGCGATGGTCAGGAATTGACGTCGCGACGGGCGAGGGCGCCGAGCCGCAGCAGGTGCGGGCGGTTGCACTTCGTTGCTCATGACAGGATCACCTCGGGGGATGTGATGGCGACGGCGAGCGCCGTGGCCAGGGGGCCGACGTCGGTGTCGGGCGCGGAGAGGGCGGCGACGATCGCCGACTCGGTGTCGGCGCTCCACTCCACAACTCCGAGCGCGGCGAAGATGACAGCAGCAGCGTTGTTCGGGCTGCGCCCGGCGGCGTCGCGGATGCGTTGCAACGGCGCGCTTTGAACCTCGTCGATCTCGATCGACTCGGCGAAGGTGATGGCTGCATTCAGCCGGCCGGCCGAGCGCGTGGCGTCGAGCCAGGGTTCGTTGTGTGGCCACCCGCCGACGTTCGGTGGATGGCCGATGAACTGACCCATGTCTTCGAGCATGGCGATCAGCACGAACCACGGCAGCCGAGCGCCTCGATCGGAGTCGCCGCCGCCCGCGTCGCCCTCCTCGTCGACCGCATCGTCCTCGTCGCCATCGTCGCCGACGGCGGTCGTCCGCACGTCGACGAGGTCGAGGCCGAGGCCGCGCACCAGCGCGACCGCCGTTTCGATCGGCTGGCTCACCAGACCGGCGCGGACATCGTCGGCATAAAACGCCGGGTGGGTGAACATGGCGGCGAGCAGATCGGCGATGCGCAAGCGGGAGGCGAACGCAGCAGCGAGGAAATCGAGCACCTCGGGCGGCGGTGACGTCCCGGCGTAACGCATCCACATCCGCGAGGCGATGAACCGGTGGCATTCCGGCCGGGCGACGATGAGGTCGACGACGTCGTCGCCGTCCAGGTTTCCCGTGCTGCCCAGGATCGTCTTGACCCCGTCGTCGTGTAGTCCTGCGTTCAGCGACACAATCGGCGGGTAGTCACCGCTGAGGGTGTATCCGGTGAACGCGCGGCCGGCGTTGACCACGTCGAACTGGTGGTAGCCACCATCGACGCCGAGCGAGAACAGCTCCATCAGCTCCCGGGCGTAGTTCTCGTTCGGTCGCCCGACGATCGACTGGTCGAGGTCGAGCCAGATCACCATCGCTGGATCGCGCGCCATCAGCTTGAGCAGATCGTCGAACCGACCCAGCCCGTAACGGCGAAACGTGAGCAGTTGGGCGTGCAGTAGCTCCGGATTCTCGAACTTGTCGACGTTGGTGGCGAAGTGCCCATGCCAAAACCAGGTGAGCTTCTCGATGGCCGGCATCGGCGACGTCGCAGCGAGCCGGATGAACCACAGGTTGAGGTGCTCGGTGTCGTACGGCTGCTCGCCAGGGAAGCGCAGCGGGCCACCGGCGTCGACAGCTCGACGGTGGTCGAACATCGACTCCACGGTCGCTTCGATGCCGTTGCGTATCGTGTCGTCGATCTGCTCGGGTGTCGCCCCGAACGCCGCCCGACGCCACAGGTGGGCGGCGTTGCGAGGTGTCGCTTCGATCGGCATACGACCACGGTGCCGATCCGTTGATGAAAGATCGGTGAGGCGGCATCCAACTCAGCGACACGCGCCGTGTGTTGCGGACCGTCCGCTCACCGACTGCGATGCCCGCCCGGGCTGCTGGGTAGCGTCCCCTCACGGCCTCGACGTTGGGAGAACAGCATGTGGCAGATCACAGTGAACCGTGCGGACGTGAGCGATGTGACCGCCGATCGGGTCGAGGCGACCGATCTCGGTGCCGGACAGATCCGGCTCGACGTCGACCGGTTCGGCCTGACGACGAACAACGTGACCTACGCCGTGTTCGGCGATGCGCTCGGGTACTGGGCGCACTTCCCGACTGGCGACCGCGGCTGCGTACCCGTCTGGGGGTTCGCCGACGTGGTCGAGTCGACGCACGACGACGTTGCGGCGGGCGAACGGCTCTTCGGTTACCTCCCGATGGCCTCCCAGGCGGTTGTGGCACCCGACGGCGTCACCGCGCTGTCCATCCAGGACGCCATCGAGCACCGCCGCGACCTACACCCCTGGTACACGAGGCTGTATCGCTGCAGTGAGGATCCGCTGTACAACCCAACGGGAGAGCCAATGCAGGCCGTGATGTGGGCGCTGTTCATGACCGGCTGGGCGCTGGCCGATCAGCTCGCCGGCAACGCGGCAAGCGTGGTGGTGTCGAGCGCATCGAGCAAGACATCGTTGGCGTTGGCATGGTCGCTACGTCGCGCTGCGCCGGACATCACGATCGTCGGCCTGACCTCGCCGGGCAATGCCAGCTTCGTCAACGGGACTGGCGCCTACGACATCACTCGAACCTACGACGACCTCGCGCTGGGAGACGTCGTTGGCCCGGCCGCCTACGTCGACACCGCCGGCAACCCGGGTGTGACCGGCCGCGTCCATGCCGAAGTCGGGGACCGTCTCAACGACTCGATCACGCTCGGCGCGACACATCGCGGCGCCGGCGGCGACGGCGCGGCACTGGTCGGACCGGCACCGCGCTTCTTCTTCATCCCCGACGTCGCCGAGCAGGGCGCAGCCGACAACGGTGCGGCCGCGTACCACGCGCGGTTCGCCTCGGCGTGGAGCGACTTTGCGCCGTGGATCGGCGATCAGCTGCGCATCGAGGAAGCATCCGGTGTCGACGCCGTCGTCGATGCCTACCAACGCGCCGCGGCGGGCGCCTTCGCGCCCGACGCCGCCGCCGTCCTGTCGTGGTGATCGCGTTCCGTTGGGGGTAGGCCCAACCATCCGAGTTCAATCTACGAACTGCGGATCGCGCGCTGGACCGACGGTTTCGGGCATCCGCCGCAGCATCACAGCGGCGCCGACCACCAGCACCGCTGCCACCACCATCAGCTCGTCGACCGCACGGCGAGTCGACACGAGGCCGACCACGAGAAGGCCGATCGAGCTGCCGAGCACTTGGAACGACACGAGGAATGACTGGAACGTCGCCCGCACCTCGGTGGCGAACAGTTCGGCCATGTACGCACCGCCGGCAGGCCAGATCGCGGAGTTGGCGAACACGATCAACCAGTAGCCGAGCGCGAACGTCGTGGGTGTACCGAGCGGGAAGATGATGACCACACCTGCCGCCAGCGCGATGAGCGACGCGGCGATCGCGGGTCGACGGCCCCATCGATCGCTCAATCGACCACCGACGACGAACCCGACGACGCCGAACGGTGCACCGAGGATCAGCACGAGCGAATACAACCCGACCCAGTCGTAGTCCACGGTGGCCACGTGTGAGGCATAGAACAGCGCCGATGCCTCGACGGCCCCATAAGAGAACTGGATCACGGCCATCCGCACGATCCATGGCCGATATTCGGGGGCGATCGTCGGCCAGAACGAACGCTGTAGCTGATCGTCGGCCTCGGCTCGTTCGAACGCTCCGGTCTCGCGCAGCGACCGACGTAGCCACACCACCAGCGGCATGAGCACGAGCGGCCAGATGTACAACACCCGCCATCCGAGACTGCTGGCATCGGCGAGCGGCAGCAGGAACGCCAGGGTTCCGGCACCGAGACCCGACAACGCCCCCAACACCGCAAGGGCATTGCCGCGGCGTCGGGCATCGACCTGCTCGGAGATCACCACCGTGGCGACGGCGGTCTCGGTGCCAACGAAGACGCGCACCGCTGAACTGAACACGACGAAGACGTACAGCCCCCACGAGGCCGCCGTGAGCCCCGTGGCCAATGTGAACCCGACCATCGAGATCACGAGCAGCCGCTTGCGGCCGATCCGATCCGCCAACCGAGCCACGGGAATGCTGCCGAGTCCCATGAACCGGATCACCGACGTCGCCACAGCGAACGCCGATGCGGTCACCCCCAGTCCGACCGAAATGGTGCTTGCGCCGATCGACAGCAGCGAGCTGTCGTAACTCTCGAAGTACCCGACCAACAGCAAGGGGCGAACCGCCGCCCACTCGGCACCCGACAGCTGGAACACCTGGTTGAACCGTTGGCGCAGCGTCATCGGCGATCGAGATGGCGGTCGCTCGGCACTGCGCCAGACTAGAGACGACCACGCCGCCGGCGAGCCTGAACGGAGATGACATGAGCGACAAGTGGACGACTGACGACATCGGGGACCAGGACGGCCGCGTTGCCGTGATCACGGGCGCCAACACCGGGCTCGGCCTCGAAACGGCCCGAGCGCTGGCTGCTGCCGGCGCATCGGTGGTCCTCGCAGTGCGCAACGTCGACAAGGGAGCGGCAGCGATCGACGACATCCGCGCCGATCTGCCCGACGCGGAGCTCGATGTGCTCGAGCTCGATCTCGCGTCACTCGATTCGATTCGCACGGCGGCGCAACAGCTCGACGCGCAGACGGATCGCATCGACATGCTGATCAACAACGCCGGCGTGATGTACACCCCTCGGCAAGAAACCGCTGATGGTTTCGAGATGCAGTTCGGCACGAACCATCTCGGCCACTTCGCGTTCACGGGCCAGGTCCTCGACCAGTTGCTTCCGGTGGAAGGTTCGCGGATCGTCACGGTGAGCAGCGTCGGACACCGATTCTTCTCATCGATCAACTTCGACGACATCAATGCCGAGCGCGGCTACAACCGCATCGCCGCGTACGGCCGCTCGAAGCTGGCCAACTTGCTGTTCACCTACGAGCTGCAACGCCGGCTCGACGCGGCCAGCGCATCGACGATCGCGCTCGCCGCCCATCCCGGTGGCTCCGACACCGACCTGGCGCGCCACATCCCCGGCGCCGGGTTGATCGCTCCGGCGTTCGCCAAGCTGGCCCAGAGCGCCGAGATGGGCGCTCTGCCGCAACTGCGCGCGGCGACCGATCCGAGCGCTGTCGGCGGGCAGTACTACGGGCCTGACGGCTTCATGGAGTCGCGCGGCTATCCCGTGGTCGTCGAATCGAGCGGTCGGTCGAACGACACCAAGCTGCAAGAGCGTCTGTGGGCGGTGTCGGAGGACATGACCGGCGTCGAGTACCCGTTCCCAACCGACTGACGCACCACGTCGCTGGTCGCCGGCCGGCCCCGGTGCTCTCGCTGATCCAAGCCAACTTTCATGTTGTGATCGTCACCGTGGGTGTATGCCCCCGATGTCGACTCGCTCGCTCAGACGCCCCGCACTACTCGCAGCCGCTGGCGCACTCGCCCTGAGCGCGTGCGCGTCGGGGACTCGCGCGAACGACGCTGCGCCGGCTGCACCCGTCGCCGAGACCGACCACCAGCACCGCGCCGATCACCGCGTCGATCACCGCGCCGATCACCGCGCCGATCACTATGCCGCACTGGCGTTGGTCGACCCGGACCTCGCCACGCACACCGCGGTCGCCAGCGGTGACTGGCGCACACCGGGCACGTGGGCGAGCGGCGTCGTGCCCGGCGAAGGCAGCCGGGTGGTCATCCCCGCCGGTATCGCGGTGACGGTCGACGGTGTTCTCAGCCCCGCAATCAAGACGATCGGGATCGACGGCATGCTGCGCTTTGCGCCCGACGTCGACACCGAGTTGCGTGTTGACACGGTGGTGTCAGCCCCGGGCGGAGCGCTCGAGATCGGCACGTCGACCGCGCCGATCGACATCGCGGCAACCGCCCGTCTCACCTTCGCCGACGATGGCCCGATCGACCGGCGATGGGACCCGGCGCTCTTGTCACGCGGCGCGGTGTTGTACGGCACCACAACGATCCACGGGACCGCACCCACGCACCGCACGACGGTGGCCTCGTTCCCGCGGGCGGGCGATGCGAGCGTCGCACTGAACGAAGCGCCGGAAGGCTGGCGCGCTGGCGATCAACTCGTGATCACCGGGACCGACGGACCGACGAGCGATGAGGTTCGAACGATCACACGAGTCGACGGATCGACCGTCGTCCTCGATCGTCCACTCGATGCCGACCATGTGCCGCCGGCGGACGATCTCGACCTGTACGTGGCGAACCTCTCGCGCAACGTGGTGGTGTCGTCGGAGAATCCGGCGATCGACCGTCGCGGCCACCTGATGATCGCCCACACGCTCGACGCTGAGATCCATGGCGCTCGGTTCAGTGAGATGGGACGAACCGACAAGTCGCGCGAGCTCGACGACGTGGAGTTCGTCGACATCGAGCCGGGTGCAGTGGGATGGACCGGCGAGTTCACGACGCTCGGCGGCACCAACGTGCGCGGTCGGTACTCGGTGCACTTCCATCGCGGTGGCGCGCACCCCACCTCCGGACCGGCGGTGATCGCCGACAGTGTGGTCACCGGCGACCCGGGGTGGGCGTTCACCAATCACTCGAGCCACGTCGACTTCCTGCGCAATGTGGCCTACGACAACGCCGGCGCGGGGTTCTTCACCGAGGCCGGCGACGAAACCGGCCGCTGGATCGACAACATCGCGATCCGCAGCGTGATGCCGAACTTCACCCTCGGTGACGAAGGGGCGATCGACCCCGACGTCCGCGCCGACCGCCAGGACTTCGGCATCGACGGTGACGGATTCTGGCTGCAGGGCAATCGCGTCGACCTCGTCGGCAACGTCGCCGCCGGCTCGTCCGCGCACGGCATCATCTGGTGGTCGGAGGGTCTCGCCGAGGCCGACCTCGGCCAGGTGTCGTCGGTCGACGTTGCCAGCCTCCCCGACCCAAGCCTGATCCCCGACTGCGAGCGCATCCCGGTGTGGTGGGCGCCGCTGGGCGAGGTGCGCGACAACGTGGCGTACGGCGCAACCGTCGGATTTCGCGCTCGATACATCCACGGCGCGACCTACCTCGAGGATCCCGCACCGCCACCGGCCGCCTACATCGACACCCTCCAGCCGGTCATCGACGGGATGACCGCATGGGACGTACGCGACGGCATTCTGATGAACTACAACGAGCGACTCACGCTGCGGAACGTGCGAGCGATCGGACGCGCCGAGCCGTTCCGCCACAACTACGGCCACACCGCGGCGATCGGCGTCGGCCTCGACGTGGGCAATGATGCGACGTTCGGTCCCGGCACGATCGAACAGATCGACCTTCGCGGCTTCGAAGTGGGCGTGATCGGCCCTCGTCACGGCGCATGGACGATCGATGACGTGGCGATCGCCGCGACGACCGACGTGTTGCTGCACGCGCCAGAGCACACCGCTCGCTCGCTCGACATCGCCGATCTGACTGCCCTGCCACTCGCCGAGACACCGCTGGCGGGCCGGGAACCCGAACGCCGTCATGTGGTGCTCGCCTACGAGTACGCCGGCGACGGCGACGGCGTCGATCCGTCGACGCACGAGGGCGACGTCGACCCCGACGTGGGCCCTCGCGTCGGCGACCGCGTCACCCTCGACGGTGTCGGCCTGTACTCCCACGGGCTCCCCGGGAGCGCTGTTCCAGGGGACGCAATCCCAGACCAGCGGGTGACCAACGGACTCGTCGGCTCGCCAGCTGCCGTGCCGGCCCTCACACATACGCCGGGGGCCGGCGGGATCGGCGGCGACGACCATGACGGCGAGGATGTCGGCGAGGATGACTTCGACGAGGATGACTTCGAGGAAGGCTTCGACGACGATGAAGGATGACGACGAACTCGATGAGTAGTGCTGCGCTACCGGCTACCGTGGCGGTGTGACCAAGCTCCGCGACATCGGCGAGCAAGCCTGCCCCGTGGCCGCTGCGCTGTCCGACATCGGCGACGCATGGAGCTTCCTGATCCTGCGCGAGGCGTTCTACGGGCGATCCACGTTCTCCGAGTTCGTCAAGTACACCAACGCCCAGAAAACCGTGGTGTCAGCGCGGCTCAACAAGTTGGTCGATGCGAACATCATGCGACGCGAGCGCTACTCGACCCACCCGCCGCGCGATCGCTACATGCTCACCGACAAGGGACGCGAGCTGTCAGACGCCCTGCTCGTCCTGGGCGAGTGGGGCCGCCGCTGGGCCGATGACGACAAGTACTTCATGGTCGAGTTCGCCCACGAGCCCTGCGGGCACGATGTTGATCCACATCTGTCGTGTGGTCACTGCGGCGGACCGATCACGCGCGACACCACCACAGCGCGTATCAATCGGCGTCCGTAGGGGCGCGGCGCTCAGGTCGGCGCGCCCATCGCCTTCCACTCGGCCTCTTCCGGCGTGCCGGGATCGGGCAACAGGACGCCGCCCTCCATCGTGTACGACGCGTCGATGTCGGCAAGCGTCGTCGTCACGGTCTCAGCCGCAACGCCGGCGTGACCGGCCAACGCAACACTCAATCGCGACGTGATCTCGTTCTTCTGCTCGGCGTCGCGACCGTGGCGGATCGTGCCGAAAACCATGGCGTTCTGGCCCTCGGCGAGCTGGCCGTGGTCGTCGTCGGCATACACGACGTGCACGAACGAGGGTGGCGCGCCGGTAACGCCGCAGTGGACCTCGACGACGTCGTTGGCGAACGCCTGGCGTTGCTCGAGGTCGAGCAATTGCGGACGGACAAGGGCTCGGTACAGCGGCATCAGGACTCCAGACGGTTCATGGTGAGCGGTGCGGACGGCGGGCGGTACACATGGCGAGCGGTGCGGATCGGACGAGTTGCGATCACGTGGGTGCGGGCGTGACGGCGACGACGATCTCGTGGTCGGTACAGCCGGTCACGTCGGTCCACACGTCGCACACCCCACGCATGTACGCCTCGCGTTCACCGAGGGTGGGCGAGTGCTGGAGTGCGCAGGCGATCACCGACGACGTGCTCTGTCGACCCTCGGTGAACATGTAGCCCGTTGGCACGAGCCGCCACGACACCTCGGCCGACTCGCCCGGATAGTGCGTGGCGTGCAGCTGTTGCAGCCGGCTGGCCAGCTCGTCGCGCGACGTTGCGGCGTTGCCCTCGGCCTGGATCAAGCAGCTAAAGCTGCCGATTGCGGTCTCACCCATCGTCCCATCGTCGCTCATTCACCAGCAGGTAGTCAAGAACTACCTTCCGCCGGCCACCACCAACGGTTCCGAAATCCTGGCGATTTCATGCGCCTCGCGCCGGACTTCGCAAACAGAACGGCAGAGCCGTCGTGCCGGGGTGTGCCATGCTCAGCTCGGGAGCGCGTCATCGTGAATCGGATCCAGAGGGGAACCCTCATCGCCACAGGTCTTGGCCTGTTCATGATCTTCCTCGACGCGCTGATCGTGAATGTCGCCCTCCCCGACATTCAAGAGGAGTTCGACGTCGGCGAGTCGGGCATCCAATGGGTCGTCACCACCTATGCCATCGGCATGGCGGTACTGATGATGTCGGCGGCGACCATCGCCGATCGGTGGGGTCGACGGCGGTTGTACGAGGTGTCGATCGCGATTTTTGTGATCGCCTCGGCGAGCTGCGGACTGGCTCCCTCGATCATGGCGCTCAACGTGTCGCGTGGCGTACAAGGGCTCGCTGCCGCCGCCGTGAACGTGGCCTCGCTTGCGTTGGTCAGCGCCGCGTTCCAGGACGCTGACCGCAAGGCGAAGGCGATCGGCGTGTGGACGGCAATCGCCGCGTGCGGGTTGGCGCTGGGACCGACGGTTGGCGGCGTGCTCACCGAGTTCGTCGGCTGGCGCAGCGTGTTCTTCGTCAACGTTCCCGTGGGCATCGCAGCGTTGGTGCTGTCACGCCGCTACGTCGCCGAGTCGAAGGATCCAGGCCAGCAGGGGGCAGACCGTACGGGTCAGCTCCTCTATGTGCTGGCCATCGGGGCATTTGCGTGGGCGATCATCCAGGGCCCGCAGAACGGTTGGGCGAGCCCGGAGATCATCGCGTGTGCCGTGGTCTTCGTCGTCGGGCTCGCTGCGTTCATCATGTGGGAGCTGCGGACTCGCGAACCGATGATGGATGTTCGCCTGTTTGCCAACCGCACCTACAGCTTGGCCATCGGCACAATCTTCGTCTGCCTGTTCAGCGCCTACGGAATGCTGCTGATGCTGACTCAGTATTGGCAAAACGTCGTTGGCTTCTCGGTGCTGGTCACCGGTCTACTCATCTTGCCGTTCTCGCTGTGGCAGATCGTCCTCGGGCCGCGCGTGGGGGGCTGGGTAGCGGTCACGGGGAGTCGCCCACTGGTGCTCGCCGGCCTCGGCTGCATCGTCGGCGGACTACTCATCGCCGTGGCCGGGATCGGGCTGAACCACGGAGTCGTAGTCGTCGGCGGCACGGTCGTCGGGCTCGGACTGTCGTTCGCGATGACCCCGACGACGGCCATGGCGATGAGCAGCGTGTCGGAGGATCGAGCCGGCATGGCCTCAGGCATCATGAGTTCGCAGCGGGCGATCGGATCGATGGCCGGGTACGCCGTGCTCGGCACGGTGTTGGCCAGCTGGTTGGGAGCGAGCCTCGACGACAGCCTCACCACGGTGATCCCAGATGCGCAAGAACGGGAGATGGCGACCGAAGAAATCATCGACGCGGCAAACCCGCGGGCCTTCTCGACGTCGATCGTGCCGCAGAACGAAATCGACGGAGCGAGCACGGCGACCGCCGATGAGGTGGCCGACGCCGCCGAACTCGACTTCCGGCGAGGCATCCAACTGGCCTTGGGCCTCGCCGCCACTCTCGCCGCAATCGTGCTGGCACTGTGCTGGCGATGGCTGCCAAGCAAGAGAGAGCTGGCTGCCGAAGAGACAGCCAGCTCTGCAGCGACGCGTGCGCCGCCGGAAGATCGGGAATCGACCTAGATCAGTTGTTCAGCCAAGGGAACGACTGCAACGTCTGACGCACCTGATCGTCGAATCCTGCGGGGACGTCATCGAGCATGGCCGGAACGGCCACGAGGTCTCCGTCGGCCTCCGGCGCAGCCAGGGGCATCACGGTGATCGCCATCTCGCCGTCGGCAGACTGCTCGATCGAGCCGTCGCTATCGGGGATGTAGATCGCCGATGCGGCACCGGCAGCGGGAATCATGAGGGCGGCAGCGGCGGCGGTGGCGATGGCAACTCGGCGGATGTTCTTCATGGTCGTGCTCCAGTCTCGGGGTCTCGTCGTGTCGGGCTTGATTGGCATCTCCCACAGTGCGGCAGCGCGCCTGAAGGGCGCTTGTCGCCAAGCTGAGGCGAACCCGAAATTCGGCGCGCGCGATACGCTCTTGACGATTTGTAAACCTTGCGCGATCGTGAATCCGTCCGTCGCACGCCACCGAGGTGAGTGGCACACCGTTGATCTTTGGCGTCTCCGCCTACGGTCGATTCGGTCAGGTCGGTTGGATCTCGGTCAACGCGGACCCCGCTGCGGTCGATGCCGCACGCGACGCCCTGAACTCCTCGCCGGAGTACCTGAAGAAGCTCGGCGCGTCGCGATCTCTTCGTCGAGGGTTCGGGCAACCAAGCGGTCTCAGTACGAGTCGCCTGAATTCGTGGATGCGGTGATGACCGCCTCGAGTTGGGCAACGCCGTCGATCCACCCGCGTAGCCGATCGCCGGGGGCGACCGGCCCAACTCCGGCCGGCGTTCCCGTCATGATCAGGTCGCCGGGCACGAGCCGCACGTACGAGGAGAGTTCGGCGACAATCTCAGCGGGGCTCCAGATCATCTGATCGAGGTCGCCGCGTTGCCGGGAGCGACCGTTCACATCGAGGGCGATCGCTCCCGAGGTTCGATGTCCGCTGTGGTCGGCGGGGACCACGGCGGACATCGGCGCAGCCCCGTCGAAGGACTTGCCGACCGCCCAGGGCCGTCCGGCTGCTTTGGCTGCCGACTGCAGATCGCGGCGCGTCATGTCGAGCCCGACGGCGTAGCCGTACACGTGCTCCAGCGCGACGTCGGCCGAGATGGGCGCCCCGCCCCGGCCGATGGCCACGACGAGTTCGATTTCGTGGTGTACATCAGCAGTGCGCGGCGGATACACGAAGTCATCGCCGGGCTGCACGATGCAGGACGGCGACTTCTCGAAGAAGAACGGCGGCTCCCGCTCGGGGTCGTGACCCATCTCGATCGCGTGCTCGGCGTAGTTGCGGCCAACGCAGAACACGCGATGCACGGGAAACCGATCCGCCACGCCCACGACCGGAAGCGACACCGGCGCCGGCGCATCGATCACTGTCGTCGGCGTTGGAGGGTTCGCCGCTGCGCCGCGCTCGGCCAGGTTGGCCACGGCGCCAACGACCTCGCCGTTGCTGACCTCGCCGGTGAGCAGGAAGCGAAACCACAGCGGACCGACCACCGCTTCGACGATCAGGTGGGGATCGGCATCGGCCGGCAGTTCCCCGCGCGCGATCGCTCGGCGAACGATCGGTTCGGCCAGCGCAACGCGCCGCTGCATGAACGAGTGCACTGCGTGGGCGAGCTCTGCGGAGTACGCAGCCGCAGCAACGATCGACACCGACCGGCGCGCTCCGCCGACCGACGAGATGTTGTCGACGACCGATTGACCCAGCGCGGCGAGATCACCATGGAGGGTGCCCGTATCGGGAATCGGGACGTGCGCTTCGGAGTGCAGATCGAGTGCATCGGCGACGAGTTCCGGCTTCGCCGGCCAACGGCGGTACACGGTCGTTTTGTGCACCCCGGCGCGACGGGCGACGTCGTCGTAGGTGAACCCGTCGTAGCCGTGCTCTTCGAGCAGGTCGGTGGTCGCGGCGAGTACGGATGCGCGTACACGGGCGGCGCGCCCGCCGGGCCGCTGTTGTCCAACGCGCGGAGAGATCGATGCCGGCATGCGAGAACAGTAACGCATCATCTGTTGCGTTTGTGGCACAGTTGCGCGATCATCTAACGCATCATTCGTTGCGTTATCGATCGGAGTGCCCATGCGCCACACCATCCAGACCGAAGTCACCATCGACGCCGCCCCCGACGTGGTGTGGCGAGCACTCACCGACCTCGAGCGGTACGGCGAGTGGAATCCATTCGTCGTCTCCGCGCGCGGTCGGGTCGCCGTCGGTGAGCAACTCGTCAACCGACTCGAGCCGCCGGGCGGACGGGCGATGACGTTCAAGCCGACCGTGACCGAAGCCGAGCCGGCGCGGACGTTCGAGTGGCTGGGCCGGCTGGTCGTGCCGGGACTGTTCGACGGCCGTCACCGGTTCGAGCTCGAGCCCACCGCGGGTGGCGGCACACGGCTGGTCCACAGCGAGCAGTTCAGCGGGCTGCTGGTGCGCGCCATGCGACGCAGCCTCGACACCACCACGCTGGCCGGGTTCACAGCGATGAACGAGGCACTGCGCGACCGCGTCGAAGCATCGACCACGCAGGGGTAAGGCAACCGGCCCACCAACGCTGTCGGCCTCACCGATCGCGGCTGCTGCCACGACATGACAACATGCCTGTGGTGCGCAAGTACGTGATCATGGGGGTGCAGGGCAGCGGGAAAGGCACCCAAGCGCAGTTCATGTGCGACCGGTTCGATCTCGTGCACATCGGCGTCGGCGACATGTTCCGCTGGAACGTGCAGCAACACACCAAACTCGGCGCACAGGTCCGCAGAGCGATCGACGCCGGCGAGCTCGTCGGCGACGACGTCGTCGAGGCGGTCGTGCAAGATCGGCTCGCGCAGCACGATTGGAACTACGGATTCGTCATCGACGGCTTCCCGCGCAACGCACCCCAGGCCGAGTTCTTCCTCGAGAGCTACGACATCGACGCGGTGATCATCTTGGAGCTGCCACGCAAGGAGGTCCACCGGCGCGTGCTGGCGCGCAAGCTGTGTTCGAATTGCGGACTCGACTACAACCTGATGGCCCACCGCCCCGAGGAGGAGGGCAAGTGCGACGTGTGCGGGGGCGCACTCGTCGGCCGCGACGACGACAGCCCGGAGGCGCTCGCCGCCCGACTACGCGACTATGACTCGAAGACTCAGCCGGTGATCGCCATCTTCGAGCGCAAGGAGAACGTGGTGCACATCGACGCCACCCCACCGCCCAACGAGGTATTCACCGACATCTGCACCCAACTGGGCCTACCGCTCAGCGCCTCGTGACCGCCCGCCCGACCGACGACCGTCGAGACCGGCGCGATCGCGGCCGCTAGCGCGGCGCCGTCAGCGACGCCGCGCGATGTCGGCGCGGTCGGCGCCAGGTCCTGGCGCCGACCGAATCGTGCCGGGCGTGATCGGCGCCGAGCAATGGCCACACACCACGGTTGGGTCGGCGTCGTGTCCGCACTCGGTGTGCGTGTTCACCAAGGGGGCGCCGCGGTTCTCGTCGAGATACGTGTCACCCCACTTGGCGAGCGTCATCAGCACCGGCTGCAGATCACGACCCATCGGCGTGAGTCGGTACTCGTCGCGCGGCGGGTGTTCCCGATAGCGCCGCTGTTCGAGCACACCCGCGTCGACGAGGCGTTTCAAACGGTCGGAGACCACGCTCGGTTGCGCGCCGGTGAACTCGACGAAGTCACCAAAGCGGCGATTGCCGAAGAACGCCTCGCGCAGGATCAACAACACCCACGCATCGCCGATGATCGCCGACGACCGGGCGATCGAGCACGATTGCTCGGAGATCTTGTCTCGGCGCATGTACCGGACGCTATCCCTCGGCGACGCGCGTCAGCCGACCTTCTCGATACGCGCTGGCACGTGCTTGTGCCAGGGCGTGCCAGCGATCTCGTCCTCCCAGCCGGTCTCGGTGAGCTCATTGGGCGCCACGCCCACGCGCCTGTGCTCGCCGACCTCGTCTGGGTGGTCTACGCCGTAGCCGTTGGGGATGCTCATGTGCCCGGCCTGCATGGCGTCATTGACCTCGACCGTGGTCTCGGTCTCGCCGCCACGCGTCACCAAACGAACCCGGTCACCGTCGGCGATGCCATGTGCGCCGGCATCGGCCGGGCTCATCCGCAACGCGCCATCGCGACCGGTCTTTCGCCAGTCGGGATCACGAAAGATCGTGTTGGCGGTGAACGACCGCCGCTCCCCTGCCGACAGCACCAGCGGATAGGCATCGGTGGTGTACGACCGTGGCGCATCGGGCAACTCGCGGAGCAGATCGAGCAGCTCTGGGATGTACACCCGCATGCGGCGGTCGTCGGACACCCCGAGCAAGTCCCATGCCTGCTCCCACAGATGGGTGGTGAAGATGACGCCATCGTCGCTCTCGATGATCGCGTCGAACAATGCGTCGCCCGCAGTGCCGTCGTTGCCGGCCACGAAACCGGCGCGCTCGACCGCATCGGGATAGTTCATCGCGCAGGTCTGAGCAAGGATCCACAGTACCGCCGCCTCGGCCATGCCGTCGGGCAGCGTCGGCCCGAGCGTGCGGTACAGAATCGACGCCCCGACACTGGTCAGCTCCGGACGGTCGGCGGCGGCGTGCATGAACGCCGAGGCGAACGCGGTCCGCCCCTCGTCGGCGGCGGCGCGCAACGGAGCGAGGTCGTCGTCGGTCCACAGTCCCATCGCTTCGAGCAGTCGCGTGTGGATCTCGGGCTCCGAGAGCGTGCCCTCGCGCGGCGGAACGGCCGGCTTGCGCAAGGTGAACACGTTGTTGGGGAACTCATGATTGAAGAAGACCGACTCGGGCTTTTCGTACTGACTCGACGCGGGCAGCACGTAGTCGGCCTCGCGTGCGGTCTCGGTCATGGCCACGTCGATGACGACCGAGAACTCGAGGGCACGCATGGCTCGCCGGAACGAGTTGGAGTCGGCCAAGGAGTGCACCGGATTCGAACTCTCGATGATCATCGCCCGAAACCGGTCGGGATGATCGGTGAGGACCTCGTTGGCGATCGAGTTGCACGGGATCAGCCCGGAGATGATTCGCGCACCGGTCACCGGCGTCAACTTCTCGCGGCGGGCACCGCCGCCGCCGCCGGAGAGCCGGTTGAGGTTGGTGTGCGGGAACATGCCGCCCGGCTTGGCCCATGAGCCGCGGAAGATCCAGATCAGCCGCTGCAGGTACGACACGAGCGTGGAGTGCGGCGCCTGCTCGATGCCGAGGTCCTCGAAGATCGTGCACGTCGCCGCCGAGCCGATGCGGGCGGCGACTGTTTCGAGATCGGCGACGGGAATCCCACAGCGATCGGCAAAGTCGTCGATCGGGATGTCGCGGACCGCTTCGAGCACCGGCTCGACGTCGTCGACGTGGTCGGCGATGAACTCGTGATCGAGCAGATCGTCGCGCACCATGATGGCCAAGATCGCAGCGATGCAGAAGGCGTCGGTGCCCGGCCGGACGGCCAGGTGGTAGTCGGCCAGCTCGGCCGACTTGGTGCGCACCGGATCGATGATCACCATCGCCCGATCGGGGTCGTTGGCGATCTCCTTCATCACCCGGCGCGCCTCGGGGAAGCCGTGGCTCATCCACGGGTTCTTGCCGAGGAACACCGCCACCTCGGTGTGCTCGACATCACCAC
This sequence comes from Actinomycetota bacterium, assembly GCA_039194665.1. Lineage (GTDB taxonomy): Bacteria > Actinomycetota > Acidimicrobiia > Acidimicrobiales > Ilumatobacteraceae > JABSQH01. The sequence goes on along the minus strand of JBCCVW010000004.1, from coordinate 14,446 downwards.
GGGTGTGGGCGTAGTAGAGCTTCGCCTCGACGAACGCTTCGCCGGTCTTCTCTTGGGCAAGCGCGTTGGACCGAAAAGCCACGCCCAACGCCGACTGCAGTCCTCTGCCGTAAGCGCCGCCCAGGTGGTTTCCCTGCCCGCCACCGCCGTAGTAGAAGATCTTGTCGCCGCCATGCGTGTCGCGTACGTCGACCAGACGAGCGGCGACTTCGGTGATCGCCGTACCCCAGTCGACCGGCTCGTAGGTGCCGTCGTCGCGACGCCGCATCGGCGTATCGAGCCGAGCGGAGTGATTCTGGTAGTGGTTCAGCCGAAGCGCCTTCTCGCAGGTGTACCCCTTCGAGCCGACGTGCGCCTTGTTGCCGCGGATGCGCGTGAACTGCCCGTCATCGACGCGCACCTCCACGCCGCAGTTGGACTCGCACAGGATGCAGGTCGTCTTCTTCCACACGGGTTCCGCGGTCTCGGTGGTGCTCATCGAAGTCCTCCAGTCACGGACGCGGGCCGTCAACCCCACATCGGTTGTGTGCCTAGTGATAGTTCGCAACTAGTCACTTGTCAATTACTAGTCACGGGTCTCGTGCGCCGATCTCGACCATCCCTCCCAGACTCGGCAATTTGATACAACTGCTGTTGCATTTACCCGCTACCATCGTCAGCGATGAACAGCCGACTGCCAATTGCGCTGCACATCCTCGGGTTCCTCACCGCTCGCGGCGGCGAGCCATTGACGTCTGAGGTGATGGCGGCCACCTACGGCACGAGCCCAGTGGTGCTGCGTCGCGTCCTCGCGCAACTGCAGCGCGCCGGGCTGGTCGAGACCCGTCGAGGCGTCAATGGCGGCAGCGTGCTCGCACGCGATCCGTCAACGATCACCGTGCGCGACGCATACACCGCAGTCAACGACGAACCAGATCTGCTGACGCGCCACCCTGAGGACTGCGCCGGCCGCGTCGAACAGGCCATGGCCGATTTCGTCAACGGCCTGATGAGCGATGCCGAACAAGCCCTGCTCGATCGGCTCAACACCGTCACCATCGCCGAGATGGATCAACAGATCAGACGGTCGCTGCGCACCGCACCGCGAGCGAACTGAGCGCCGACCAGACGCGTTCCGAGCTCCTCCCGACTCCCCCCAACACCCACACCCAACCACATCAGCATCACAAAGAGCAGCCGACACAATTAGCAACCACGTTAGTAGCGAAAGGAACGACCAATGCGAACCATCAACGAAGCACCAGCCACCACCGTCCTACTGCGCATCGCCGCCGCGCTGTGGGTGGTGTGGGGGCTCGTCCACATGTTTGCCGGAGCGGTGACGATCGGCCGCGACACCCCCGAGGCCGTCGAAGGAATTGCCGATGCCGTCGATCCCGCAACGCTCGACATCGCCTACCCCGACGCCGTCGGGGGCATCATCAACCAACACGGCTTCAACCTGTTGTGGATCGGCACCGTCACCCTCGTGTGCGCCTGGTTCATCTGGAAGCGCTCGGTCGTCGCGGTGTTGCTCGCGGCGTTGGTCGGCGGACTCGCCGACATCGGCTACTTCGTCTTCCTCGACCTCCAGCACTATGTGAACTTCATCCCCGGCACGCTGATGACGATCTTCTCGGCAACCGCGATCATCACCAGCTTCACGGCGCTGTATCGGGGCCGCCCCTGGGTGGCGACCCACTCGGCCGAGACGGTCACCGCCGGGCGCTGACAACACCCTTAGATGCGACTTCTCGGCGCCGCCTGCTGCGGGGAGAACAGCTGACGACGCCGAGCAGCGTAAGGAGGATCGGTTGCGTCGTTCGACTGCGATGTCGAACGATCGGTCAGGCGGCCGAAGTCAGACGATGATCGTGGCGCCGACGAACTCGACGCTGAAGGCCTCGCACCACACCAGCGCCGTGTAGGCACCGGGGGCGAGCTGAGTGCCAGGCGGCAACTCATAGTTCTGGTCGCCGACGTTGCCCTTCAACGCTCCGAGGTGAATCGAACCGTCGGGCAGCGACACCTGGTCGGCGCCCGGAACCAGGTACACCTCGAGGTCGGGACCGTTTTCGATGTCGAAGTTCTCGAAGCGCAGCGTGAGCGTGCCGTCGGGGTTCTGGAAGATGCCGGCGTCGCCCGTGCCATCGTGTCCAGCAAGACCGACGAACTGCCCGGCTCCGAGCAGCACCGGACCGGTGGGAGCAGGCTCTTCAGCCTGTGCCGGCGTCTCGGCCACGGGCGGCTGCTCCTCCGGCGGAGCGGCTTCGGTGGGTTCGTCGGTAGCGGGCTCGGCGACCGACGGATCGCCTGCGGCGGGCGCCTCGGCGGACGGTGACTCAATCGGCGCGGTCTCGGCGGCCGGCTCACTCACGGGTTCTGGGGTCACCGGGGCGCCGGGGGCTTCGGTGACCTGATCGGCCGTCGCCAGCTGCGCCGAGATCGACGTCGAGAACTCCTCATCGACCACGTCGTCGATGAAGTAGGGCGAGAGCAACCACCAGTTCACGATGATGAAGGGCACCACGAGCACGACGACTCGGATGAGTGCCGGCACCCGGAGCCACAACATTGCGACGAAGGCGAGTGCGGCGAGCGCGGTGCCACCGATGGTGAACAAGATGGTGCGCTCGTTCTCGAACGGTGCTTCGAGGATGTTGGGCTCGATCACCACGAGGACGAGCAACACGGCGGCGATGAGCGCACCCACGAGGTACTCGAAACGGGTGATGCGGCTGATCAGGGTACGAATGAGAGAAGCAGAAGGTGCGCCATTGCCGGCGTCCTGGCCGGTTGGCGTCGGTGTCAGTAAGTCGGTCACGGCAGAAGGAACCATCGCTGCGCAGCGGCCCATTCCGCATTCTCATTACGAGATTGGAAACGGCGTTTACCGATCGACGGCGTATCCGAGCCTCGGCCATGGGCCAGGCCGTGACTCCGCAGCTACGGTGCGCTCATGGTCGACGTCGATGATCGCACCGCTCGTCGCGCGTGGTTCGGGTCCGCCATCGAGCAGCTGCACCGGCAGGTTGCCTCGCTCGACAACGGCTCCCCGGCTGCGTACATCCCCGAGTTGGCGGCTGTCGATCCCGACCGATTCGCCATCTCTGCCGTCACGCTCGACGGGGTGCACCTGGGCGCCGGCGACACGGCCTACGAGTTCACCATCCAGTCGATCTCCAAGCTGATGATGTATGGCTTGGCGCTCGAACACCACGGCCGTGAGCAAGTGCTCAGTCGTGTCGGAGTTGCGCCCACGGGAGAACGCTTCAACGCCATCGTCCTCGACGACGAGCACAATCGAGCTCCGAACCCGATGGTCAATGCCGGTGCGATCGCCATCACCGACCTCGTTGCAGGCGACACCATCGAAGAACGCGTCGACGTCGTGCGGTCGATGTTTGCGCGTTATCTGGGACGACAGCCCGACGTGGACGAGAAGGTGTGGGCATCGGAGCGGCGGACGGGCAACCGCAATCGGGCGATCGCCTACTTGATGCTCGATCGCGGGATCATCGACGATCGCGTCGAGGCGACACTCGACCTGTACTTCGCCCAGTGCTCGGTGTTGGTCAGCGCCGACGACTTGGCGACGATCGCAGCCACCATCGCCGCCCATGGGACGCACCCGGAGACCGGTGAACAGGTCGTCTCGCCCGCAGTCGCCCGCGACATGATGACGGTGGCGCTGACCTGTGGCATGTACGACTACGCGGGCGAGTGGGCGTTCTCGGTCGGCGTGCCAGCCAAGAGTGGAGTGGGCGGCGGCATCATCGGCATGCTCCCGGGCGCCGGTGGGCTCGCTGTGTTCTCACCGCGGCTCGACGAGCACGGACACAGTGTCCGCGGTCTGCGCGTGTTCGAGGCCTTGTCCACCGGCTTCGACATGCATCTGTTCGACCCGGATCGACCCTGGCGGCGGACACTTGACTACACTCAGTAGTCAAGTGTTCACGCAATGTAGCAACAGTCGACATCCGTTGTTCATCGGATGTCGACCTTGGCGGGTCAGGCTTCGGCCTCGTTCCACGTCGCCCAAGGGGATCTGATGACGAAGCACCAACCCACTCGCCGTCTCTGTGCAATCGGTACAGCCGCTGCCCTGGCGCTCGGCGCACTCGCCATATCGACGCCACCTGCGGCGGCGGTCACTTCCGAGGTGGTGGCCTTCGACATGGTGGGCAGCCAGGTGAGCGGGCTGCTGCAGTTCACCAACAACGCACCAGCGTTCTCCAGCCCCGCCGATGGCTTCGGCAAGTTCCAGCGAGGCGTCAGCCCGTCGATCCCGTCCTCGGTGCTCGACGACTCGGTGACCTCGCCTCCCACCGACACACTGGGCATCGTCCGCCAGGCCAACGTCGACGAGTTCTTCGGTATCACCGACACGGTGAACCCCGACACCACCGACCCGGTCAGCGCCACGTGGGAGTTCGACATCTCGGGCACCACCGACCTCTCGGTGTCGATCGATATGGGCGCGATGGGCAACTTCGAGGCGAACGACACGTTCGAGTGGACCGCTTCGATCGACGGTGCGGGACCCGCCCCCCTGTTCTCGCTGGTGGCCGACGAGAGCGCGACCCGCACCTACACGCTTGCCAGTGGGACGGCCGTGAACCTCGACGATCCGATGAACGTCGGTACCGTCGAGCTGTCGAACGTCCTCCAGCCGGTGACCGCCAGCGTGTCGGGCACGGGATCGACGCTTGCGCTCACGCTCACCGCGCGGACGGACGGCGGCAGCGAAGCGGTCGCCTTCCAAAACATCGTGATCCATGGCGACACCAACGGTGGCGGGGGCGACCCCGCCCCCGCTCCCGCTCCCGGCGATCTCGTGATCACCGAGGTGATGCAGAACCCCGCCGCAGTGGGCGACACCGCCGGCGAATGGTTCGAGGTGAGCAACCTGTCGGCGCAACCGATTTCGCTGGACGGCTGGACCATTTCCGACAACGACTCCGATCGCCACACCATCGCCGGGCCGATCGAGGTGCCGGCCGGCGGGTACGCCGTCCTGGGCAACAACGCCGATGCGGCAACCAACGGCGGCGCCACGGTCGACTACGAGTTCTCGGGCATCGCGGTCGCCAACGGCGCTGACGAACTCGTACTCACCGATCCCGATGGCGTCGAGTTCGATCGCATCGAGTGGGACGGCGGGCCGATCTGGCCCGACCCAACCGGCGCATCGATGACGCTCAGTCCCGCCGCCATCGACGTCATCGTCAACGACGACGGCAGCAACTGGTGCGAAGCAACGAGCATCTTCGGCAACGGCGACCTCGGTACTCCCGGCGCAGACAACGACACATGCGCTCCCCCACCCCCACCTCCGCCTGATCCCACGGCGGCGAAGATCCACGAGATCCAAGGCACCGGCCCGAACGTGGCCATCACCGACCTCGTCGAGGTGCAGGCTGTCGTGACCTCGCTGTTCACCAGGGACGACGTGCTGGATGGATTCTTCATCCAGGAAGAAGACGCCGACGCCGACGCCGATCCACAATCGTCCGAGGGGATCTTCGTGTTCTGTCGCGATGCCTGCTCGCCGGTCGAGGTCGGCGACCTCGTCACGGTGGTCGGCGTGCCCGTTGACTTCTTCGGGATGAGCCAGATCGATGCGACCGTTGGAGGGTCGATCACCGTCGACGGCGACGCGCCGCTACCCGCAGCGTCGCCGGTCAGCCTGCCAGCACCCTCGAGCACCGAGGCCGAGGACACCTTCGAGGCCCTCGAAGGGATGGTCGTGTCGTTCCCCGACCCCCTGGTGGTCAGCGAGTACTTCGAGCTCGCCCGCTACGGACAGGTCGTGCTCACGGACGCCGCTCGGCCATTCCAATTCACCCATCTCAACGCACCGAGCGTCGATGGGCACGCCGCCTTCCTCGCCGATCTCGCAACGCGGCGAATCATCCTCGATGACGACAACAACGACCAGAACGACGCGACGTCCGACGGCCCGGACGAGTCGTACCCGTATCCGGGCGACGGACTGTCGCTCACCAGTCGCTTCCGTGGCGGCGACACGGTCACCGGCCTCCGCGGCGTGCTCCATTGGAGCTTCGCCGGGCAGTCCGGTACCGACGCCTGGCGGGTGCGGCCGATTCAAGCCGATGCGACGAACGCCACATTTGATGCGGCAAACCCAGCTCCGCCGACACCGGAGCCGGTCGGTGGGACGATGTCGATCGCCAGCTTCAACGTGCTCAACTACTTCACCACGATCGACGAGACCTCGAGCAGGACCGGTCCGTGCGGGCCGTCTGGACTGCTCGATTGTCGTGGTGCCGACAGCGAGAGCGAGCTCGAGCGCCAGCGAGACAAGATCGTGGCCGCAATCCTCGAGCTCGATGCCGATGTGGTCGGCTTGGTCGAGCTCGAGAACGACGGCGACGACGCATCGATCGCCGACCTGGTGCAGGGCCTCAACGCCGTCGCCGGGCCGAACACCTACGACTTCATCGGCACCGGGTTCATCGGCACCGATGCGATCAAGGTCGGATTCATCTATCAGCCGGCGACGGCACAGCCCGTGGGCGACTTCGCCGTACTCGACTCGAGCGTCGACCCGACGTTTGTCGACACCAAGAACCGGCCAGCGCTCGTCCAGACCTTCGAGGAGGTCGCTACGGGTGAGGCGCTGACCGTGGCGGTCAACCACTTCAAGTCGAAGGGCTCATCCTGCGATGACGTCGGCGACCCCGGGCTGGAGGACGGCCAGGGGAATTGCCCGGTGACCCGCACCAACGCAGCAGTCGCGCTCGCGAACTATCTGGCGACGGACCCGACCGGCAGTGGCGACCCCGACTTCATGATCATCGGTGATCTCAACGCCTACGCGATGGAGGACCCGATCATGGCGCTCACTGACGCCGGCTACACCGACCTGATCAACGAGTTCAATGGCGCCAGCGCCTACAGCTTCGTGTTCGATGGCCAGCTCGGATACCTCGACTATGCCCTGGCCAACGCGAGCTTGCTCGCGCAAGTCACCGGTGTGACCGAGTGGCACATCAACGCCGACGAGATTCCGCTGTTCGACTACAACGACGCCATCCGCGATGCCGGGGAAGCGTCGTTCGAACGCGAGTCGGCAGTGCTGCCGGTCTACGCACCGGACGCACTGCGCTCGTCCGACCACGATCCGCTCGTCGTCGGACTTGCGCTCGACTCCACCCCACCGGTGCCCACATGCAACGGATTGCCAGCAACGCATGTAGGCACCGACGGCAGCGACGTGATCTACGGCACCAACGGCGCCGATGTGATCGTGTCGCTTGGCGGGAGCGACACGATCGTGTCGTTTGGCGGCACTGACACGATCTGCGCCGGCGACGGCAACGACGTCGTGTTCTCCGGCAACGGTGGCGACCATGTCGAGGCCGGCGACGGCAACGACATGGTGTTCACGTGGCGGGGCACCGATCACGTCGACGCCGACGACGGCAACGATCTCGTGTTCGCCGGGAGCGGACGCGACTCCGTCCTCGGCGGCCCAGGCAACGACACGATCTTCGGCGGGTCCGGCCGCGACGACATCGACGCCGGCGACGGTTCGGGCGACTTCATCGATGGCGGGCGGGCACGGGACCGCTGCATCAACGGGGAGCTGACCACTCGCTGCGAGATCGGCGCCTAGCGCGCCACACGCTTCTCTGCGTCACGCGTGGCGGGTCACGCAACCGACGGCGCCGAGCAGCGGTGCTCACGTCGCCAGACATCGGACTACTGGCGCGACATCTCGCTCGCTGCGACCGCCTCGGCCTCCAGCACGCTCGTACGCGAGGGCACCTCGATCGCCACGTCGTGCAGCACACCGGTGAAGGCGAACGGCGCGACATAGCGCGTCGAAACCGGCGAGCCGTGGTCGCGACCGACGCTGGAGCCGACCGACGACACCATGCGCATGTAGAACGGGATCGACGCGCGGCCGTGAGGTTCGCCGTCGATCGACACCTCGATCCAGCCGGTACTGCGACTGTCACGCTGCAACCGGAACCCGAGCGTACGTTGACCCGCGGGAACCTCGATCGCCGACTCGACGATCGTGTGGTCGTCGAACGCGTTGTAGTCGACGACGAGCCGGTCGTTCTGCACGAACACCGAACACCCTGAGTTCTGGGTACCGGTCGACCACAGCACGCCTTCGTCACCAGGCGACATCGTCACCTGTGCAGTGAGATCGAAGGCAAATCCGCCGAGCGACGGCGACCCCTGCGCCGGTATCGGCGACATCGGCGGGCGATACGAGTAGCGCCGATCGGTGCGGTGCGGCGACTGGTCGCTCAGGTGCGGGGCGAACAGCTCGATGGTGCGGTCATCGAGCGGGAGCACGCCGTTGCGTTCGGCCTCGCTCCACCACAAGTCGACGAGTTCGTTCAGCCGTTCCGGCTGCTGCGTCGCCATGTCGGCACACTCGGAGGGGTCGTCGGACAGGTTGTACAGCTCCCACGGCTCGGTGTCGTAGTCGTCGCCCTGATTGTGCTTGGTCACCGCCTTCCACCACGCGCCGTCGAGGTGCGCGATCAACGCGCGACTGCCCGCATTCTCGAAGTACTGCAGTGTGTTGGTAGCCGGGGTGGAGGGATCGTCGAGGGCTGCGGCGAACGAACGCCCCGTGACCGGCATCTGGGCCACCCCGCGGTAGGTGTCCGGTGGAGTGATCCCGAGCAACTCATAGATCGTCGGGGTGATGTCGGACACGTTGACGAACTGTGTTCGTTTGGTCCCCGCTTGCGCGGCCAGCGTGTCGGGCCAGTGCATGATCATGGGTACGTGCACGCCGCCCTCATGGGTGTTCTGCTTGTACCACCGAAACGGCGAGTTGCCGCACTGCGCCCAGCCCCATGGATAGTTGGTGTGACTGTTCGGCCCACCGATGTCGTCGATTCGCTCGACCGCCTCTTCGGGCGACTCGAGCACGCCATTGAAGAACTTCATCTCGTGCATCACCCCGAACGGGCCACCTTCTTGCGATGCGCCGTTGTCCGCGAGGACGACGAAAACGGTGTTGTCGAGTTCGCCAGTGTCGCGCAAACCCTCGACCAACCGTCCGATCTGATCGTCGGTGTGGTCCAAGAACGCAGCGAACGCCTCTTGCAAGCGGCACGCCAGGCGCCGCTGTGCATCGGGCAGATCGTCCCAGGCTTCCACGCCGGGGTTACGAGGCGCGAGCACCGCGTTGTCGGCGACCACTCCCATCTCGCGTTGGCGTGCGTACCACCGCTCGCGATGGACGTCCCACCCCTCGTCGTAGCGGCCGCGGTACTTGTCGAGGTACTTCTGGGGCGCCTGGTGTGGGGCGTGGGTCGCGCCGAAGGGCAGGTACGCAAAGAACGGCCGGTCGGGGCGAACTCCTTTGCTGTCGTTGATCATCAGCAGCAGTTGATCGACGAGGTCTTCTGAGAGGTGGTACCCGTCCTCGGGGCCGGACGGCGGGGGGATATGGGTGTTGTCGCACACCAACTCCGGATGGAACTGGTCGGTCTCGCCTTCGAGGAACCCATAAAAACGATCGAACCCGCGGGCCAACGGCCACTGATCGAACGGGCCGGCGGCGGAGATGTCGGTGGTCGGCGCAAGGTGCCACTTGCCGGTGCAGAACGTGGCGTAGCCCTCAGCCTTCAGCACTTCGGCGATCGTTGCCGCAGAGTTGGAGATGTGGCCGAGCTGGTGCGGAAACCCGGTCCTGAAGTTGGACACCGCGCGCATTCCGACCGCGTGCTGCGAGCGGCCGGTGAGCAGCGCGGCGCGCGTCGGTGAGCACAGGGGCGTCACGTGGAAGTTGGTGAACTGGACACCGCCGGCGGCTAGCGCATCGATGTTGCTCGTATCGATGTCGGAGCCGTAGCAACCGAGTTGCGCAAATCCGGTGTCGTCGAGCAGCACGATCACCACGTTGGGTGCATCGCTGCCCGGGTGCGGCGGCTCGGTCCAGTGCGGCTCGGACTCGGCGAGCGTGCGGCCAATCGTTCCCTTGAAGTCGTCCATGAGTGTTCCTCGGTTCTTCCGGTTAGGTCGGCAGCATCCCGGCTGCCACAGCGGCGGCGCGTGTCGCCGGATGGTCATACGGTGGTTCGGTGAGCCGCCGCAGGCGGTTGCGCCATGGGCCGTAGCGCCAGGCCATCTCCTGGCCGTCGAGCCGGCGGGTCACGGCGACGACGCCCTTGTCGAACGGACGGAGTTTGTGCACCCCGTGCTCGAACGTCGCGGCGACGCGGATGTGCCGTCCCCCGATGCCAGCGATGTCGTCGACGCCGTTGTCGAGCGTGCCATCGCACACCATGTCGTGCACGAGCCCGCCGGTGGTGATGACGATGCGGTTCCCGGCTTGCTCGACGCGCTCGACGTGACCGGCCATGAAGCCCTGATACACCTCCCACACGCCGCGCAGATCAGGGACTCCGCTGGCCAACGGCTCACCACAGCCGGCGAGGGTGCGTGGCGCCCACACGTCCCACGATGCGCCGGGCTTGGTCCCATCGCGCGGGATGTCGGCGGCCGCCGCGCCGGATCCGTCGAGCTGCGGGATGAGATAGTCGGCGGGATCGTGAGGACGTGCGGTATCGGCCATCAACTGCCGCCGATTAGCGCCCGACAGCTTGTGCCACGCCGAGCGGAGCGGATCGCTCATTCGTCACCAACTCCGCTGGTGATCGGCGGGCCCCACACCTCGAGGTGCCCAGTGCGTTCCACGCGACGGAGGGTGCGCAGGTCGAGTAACGGCTCCAGGTGACCCGCTTGGAACACGTCGCGGATCCGCTTCTGTGCGCGTTGATCAGCGGCGGCAACGTCGTCGTGGAGCCGCTGCATCAACCAGAAGCGATACGGCAGCACGCCGGTGGTGAGCTGCTGACCGCGCCACTCGAAGCTCGCCACACCACCGCCGTGCGATCCGCGTGCGCCGGCCAAACTGCGGTCGGCGGGGTCGTCGAGCCCGTTGGTGCCCGGCTCGATGTCGGGATGCGCGGCGAGCCACGCGTTGGCGGCCTCGACGTGCGCAGCGATCTCGGGGAGGTACTCCTCCGCCACATAGCGCATCAACGCCAGCAGCGTGTCGGGGAGATCGTCGGGGTCGACGAGCCACAGGTCCTGTCGTTGGTACTCGTGGAGGTACGGCTCAGCGGTCGTCATCCGCTCGACCCATCGCCCCACCCGAGGGGCGCGTTGCTTGATCAGCATCGCCGGCTTCGGATCGCGGTACAGGTGCGCCCACATCGCGGCGATCAGACCGAAATCGCCGATCGTTGGCTGCCCACCGAGCAGGTAGGGGTGTTCGACCAGGTGCGTCGATAAGAGATCGAGCCACTCGTCGAACGCTTCCTCGATCGCTGGCGCACTCTCCGGCGTGACCCCAAAACTCACTGCCGCCCGACGCATCCGACCACTGCTGCGGTCGAAGAATCGGCGTGCGGTCTCGTCGTCGACGGGCGGGCCGAGCAGCGCGAACTCCGATGCCAGGAAGTCGAGATTGTCGTCATCGAAGTTCCAGCGGTAGTGCATCGCCGGGCGCAACAAGCCCTCTCCACCGAAGAGCTCGAAGACGTGACTGATCGCCAGCAACACCGGCGAGCGCGGGTACACCTCGAACCGCCGCGGGTGTGCGCCGCGCTCGAAGTGGTCGATGATGTCCGCGCCGTCCTGGATCACCTCACCGTCGGGCGTCTCCAACACCGGGATGATCCAGCGCCCGACCTGAGGAATGATCTCGTTGCGGTATCGGTCGGAGCCAGGAGACACCTCGACGAAGTCGATGCCCTGTCTGCGCAGGTACGAGCGAGCCTTGCCCGTGTACAACGACGGTGGCCCGCCGTAGAGCGTGTAGGTCATGATGGCGCGAGGCGGCTGCGCAACACGCTCACTCGGCGGACGTGAGCGATTCGGCGAGCCGATTGACGACGCCGCGTACGCCCAGTGTGTAGGTGTCAGCAATCGCTGTCTCGCGATGGTCGGCCTGGGCCTTCAGCCGGTCGGGGTCCATGGCCACCGTCATGAATGCCTGCTTGCTGGGGAACGTGTTGAACCGCACCTGGTGCCACGTTCGGCCGTCGCCCAGAATCGTTCCCTCTGCCGAGAACCATCCGTCGATGCGCACGCCGTTCGGCACCGCCACCGAACCGGCGACGTCTTGATAGGCCGTCATGTGATCTGGCGTCGCGGTCGCCCCGGCCTCGTCGTGAAACCGGAGGACGTGGATCAGTGTGTAGGGGCCGTCGTCGTCGGTCGGGGGATGCGGCACGTCGGCCCAGTCCGGGCCGTCGATGATCTGCGGCACCTCCAGCGGTTGGCCACCGATGACGATCGTCTCGGCCATACCGGCTTCCTTGTGGACGTGTTGCTTCTGGAAGTCGGTGCGCTGTTGCATCTCGATGAACGCCCGGCGGGTGGGGTAGCGCACAACGGCAACGCGATCCCACTTCGGTGTTTCGCCGATGAACTGGTCGGCGACATCGCCGACGAAGACGATCTCTGCGCCCACGGCGGCGAGCGGACCCACCGGGGTGTACTCGTCGTCCGCCTCGCGGCCGGTACGCGACGTCGCTCGCCCGTCGGCGTAGTCCGCTTCATCGCGATAACTCATCAAGTTGATCATCCACACCGGCCCGTCGTCGTCGAGCGGTGTTGTGGCCAGCTTGATTCCGTACGCCTCGTCGACATCCCCATATCTCGGCATAGCGGTGATCATAACTATTGCGCATCGCACTGGCAATAGGTGCGAAGCGGCGCGCCGATCACCCGAACATCAGGTGAACAGCGCCCGCAGCGCCGTGTTGATCGATGCTCTCGTCTCTTCCGCGGTGAGCTGACGATGCCGACGCAGAAAGTCGACGGACTCCATCTGCGTGAGCAGGTCACCCGCCGCAGCCACCGCTTCGCGGTCGGCGCCCTTCATCGCCGACAGCTCGCGCTCGAACTGCTGCTCGAACTGGATACGCATGTCGGTACGGCGTGCCGCCAGCTCGTGGCGCACCCGAGGATGGCGGGCTGCATTGGCCAATGTGGCGCGCAACACCGCACCGCGCAGCTCCCACAGCCGCACGCGCATCGCCACGAACTCGGCGATTCGCGTATCGAGCGGGCCCGTGGCGAATCCGTGAATGCGCGATGCCTCGCGTGACTGTTGTGCGCCGCGCCGGATCGCTGCCTCGAGCAGTTCGCCAGGGTCCGCGAAGTAGCGATACAGCGACCGCAGCGACAAGCCCGACCGCTTGGCCACTTGCTCGATCGTGGGGAACATCGCGTCTTCGGCGAACAACTCGAGCACGACGTCGAGGGCGGCGTCGATGTTGCGTTGCCGCCGGGCCGCCCGCCCATCGGCAGGTACTGCGGTGCTGTCGACGTTGCTCATGTCTCTCCGAGCGCCGGCGGACGAGCGCTCGCCGGAGATGTTATGCGATACGAACTGGCAGAAGCGGGCCGCCGATCCTCATGCGTCTGCGAAGTACTGTCCGCTTCCGATGAACGGCGCACAGGCCCTCCTCCACACGCTCGTCGGCGCTGGCGTCGACGTGTGTTTCGCCAACCCGGGAACCTCTGAGATGCACTTCGTCGCTGCACTCGACGACGTGCCGGAGATGCGCGGCGTGCTGGGACTGTTCGAAGGAGTCGTTACCGGCGCCGCTGATGGGTACGCGCGGATGACCGATCGCCCGGCAGCCACGCTGCTCCACCTCGGACCGGGGCTCGGCAACGGTTTGGCCAACTTGCACAACGCTCGGCGAGCACATGTGCCGATGGTCAACGTCGTGGGCGACCACGCCATCGATCACAAACCACTCGACGCGCCGCTCGAATCCGACATCGATGCAGTTGCCTGGTCCGTCTCGGGCTGGGTGCGGCGCAGCGACACCGCGGCCGCAGTCGCCGACGACGTTGCCGAGGCGGTCGCCTCCGCCCGCGAACACGCGCACGTGTCCACACTGATCCTTCCAGCAGACGTGGCGTGGACGGACGGTGCCCGACCCGCCGACCCGCGTCCGGTCGCGCCGCCAACGACGGTGGACTCGGCGACGGTCGGTGCCGTTGCCGACGTGCTCGCCACCGCGGGGGCGTCCACCACGATCCTCGTCGGCAGCCCGCTACTCACGCCACGCGGGTCCGACGCGCTCGCACGCATCGCCCACTCGACCGGCGCCAAGATCGTCCACGAGACCTTTGCCACGCGCATGACCCGGGGCGCTGGGCGCTTCGAGCCCGAGCGCCTTGCCTACTTCGGCGAGATGGCCCTCGAGCAGCTCGTCGGCACCGAACATCTCGTCATCGCCGGCACCACCGAGCCCGTCGCCTTCTTCGCCTACCCCGACAAGCCCGGCCGCCTCGTCCCCGCTGGCGCCACGGTGCACATGCTCGCCGAGCGAGGCGACGACAGTCTCGGCGCGATCGAAGAACTGGCCGACCGTGTCGCCGCCGACGCCGCTCCGCCATCAGCATCGCCCGTCATGCCCGAACGCCCGACCGGCACTCT
>JBCCVW010000003.1:0-53809 GCA_039194665.1 Actinomycetota bacterium | reverse complement strand
GCCCATGGCGCGACGGTGCCACGCAACGGGGCACCGTTGTGCCGCGCGCACAACCTGCACAAAGAACGCGGCTACCGCGTCCACCGCGACGCCGACGGCAACTGGCACACCCACCGACCCGACGGCACCGAAATCAACTGACCGAGCCCACCCGGCCGCGCGCCGCCGCGCACCGCAAGCCGCCCCGACCCGCTCAGTCCATGTGGCATGCCGCCGAGGGCGGCACGTCGAGTGACGGGTTCTGCTCGAAGAAGCCGTACGGCATCAGCGTGAACCCGGCGTACTCCACCGGCATCACTGGCCAATCTTCGGGTCGGGGTACGTGGGTCACGCCGAACGTGTGCCACACCACGATTTCGGTGTCGTCGACCGAGCGGTCGCCTTCGACGTAGCTCGGCAGACCGGCCCCACCGGGATGCAACATGCTGAACGCTCCTGCGCCGGCATACTGCTCGTCGGCGTCATACGGCGTGACCCACAGATGGTGACGTGCGAAGCCGCCGCGGCGGCCGGCCGGAGTATCGGGTGGCACGAGAAACCCCGGTGACGCCTGCGGCAGGAGCTTGTACGCCACCGGATTGCCGAGTGCGTTCGTCGACGACGAGTTGGTGATCCGCCAACTGCGGCTGCGCGCCGGGTCGATGTTGCGCATCGCTGCGTGTTCGGTGCGGAGCGGTGTGGCGACCGATCGGAAGCCGGCACCGTACGGGTGCGCAACGTCGCTCGTCGCTTCGACGTCGGTCTCGATCACCGAGTTGCTCGGTCCGTCGACCGCCATGTCCAGTCGGAAGCAGAACAGGTGCTGGTGGATGGGCGAGGTGATCGACGGCGCCACCAGCGGCGACGTGTCGGTTGCCGTGCCGTCTTCGGTCACCGACACGCCGATGATGCCGGTGAGCTTGGTCTCCAGCTCGATCGTCCCGTCGAGGTAGAAGTACCAGTAGAAGCCGTACTCGTAGTTGCCGATCGTGTGGATCGTGCTCACCACGAGTCGACGCGAGCGGCGAACCTCGGGAGCCAAGTCGGGGCGGAAGGGGTTGGTGTGCTTCCAGAGGATGCCGAAGTCCTCCTCGTGGAGACACACGGTGTTCTCCTTGGTGTAGGGAACGCCGTCGGAACCGACGAACGCGGCGTCGAAGTAGTAGATCTCGCCGAGGCAGTCGCAGCCGAGCTTGAGCGAGTTGGCGCTCTGGCCCAGCGCGGTCTCGCCGGCGTCGAAGGCGTGCTTCCAGTAGTGCAACGGTGATGGATCGCCATACGGCACGACCATGTCGGACAGCGCGGCGCGGTGCAGGATCGACCGGTCACGGTCGCCGTCGCGGTACCCCACGTCGTGGAGCACCAGGCCCTCGATGGGATGGACCGAGATTCGCAGGTGCCAGTTCTGCCACGTGATCGTGTGACCGTCGACCTCGAAGCTCGGACCGTCGGGTTGCGTGATCTCGAGCGGCTTGATGTCGTCGCGCTGATCTGGCACCCGATCCGCGGCGTACTCGGCCGGCTTTTCGGGGATCGGCACCACGCCGTGGTCCTCGACCAGCACGGCGCCGTCGTCGACGTTGACCAGTGCGATCAAGCCCTCGATCGGGTGGGCGTAGTAGTTGTCGTCGGGGTCGTGGTGAAGAAAGGCGAAGGCGCGCATCACTCGTCCAGATGGCATCTCCGGCGGATGTACGCCAGCCATCCACGGCTCGATGTGCACGAGCGAGGGGTCGTCGATACCTCGCTTGGCGAGCGCCGCACTCCATTCGTCGTGCTCACCGAGCGCCATGTACACAGCAACGACGTCGGCGAGGCAGATCGGCGCCTGACCGTGCTCGATCCAGTTGAACGAAGTCAGTCGATCGGTGTTCGACGACACGAAGGCCTCGAAACTGCTGGCCGCGTCGGGGTCGTGACCGACCAACGTCACAACCCGTTCAAACTCATTTCCCGATGCGTAGGAGGCGAGTTCGCTGCGAGTCGGTTCGACGCGCTGACCGAACGCAAAGTACGCTCGATCGCTCAGCTCACCGGCCGCCCGTACCGCATCGACCGCCGCGCCGAGCTCGTCGACCGACGCCGGATCGAGCGGATGGATCTTCGTGGTGTCGACTGCCATCCGCCGACGGTACGCCAGTGCCGGGCGCTAGGTCGACGTGGTCAGAGTCTCAGCGCACGGACCGCCGAGATACCGCTCGCACTCGGCCTCGGTGAAGTCACGGTTCGGGATCGTGGATGCCCAGTCGGCGTACTCGGCCATGTCGAGCGGAATACCCAACAAGTCGAAACGCGGGGTATCACCAAGTGGACTCAACGGCGGTGATGGCAGCCAGACGTGACCGTCGTGCGTGGCCGGATACGCCACGAGCCCTCCGGTGGCCAAGGACCATCGCCGAGCGAGCTCATCGTCGAGGGCGTACGCGTCGATCTCATCGCCGACCGTCCCCGTCGGTATGACGATCGTTGACTCATCTGCACTGACGGCGAACCCAAGCGGGAGCTCCTGGCTCGCCAACTCACGTCCCGCGACCAGTGCCGTGTCGGGCGCGGACCGCAACGCCGACGCGTCGAACAGCAAAATCCACACCCGGTCTCCGTCCTCGCCGCGTTCGACCACCACCACGTGTGCCCCCGACTGGGTTGCCACGATCCAACCGTCTCCGGAACGCAGCCGATGCGACGCCAGCTCGGCACCGGACTGCAGATCGACAACGAGCAGCTCCGGCCCGCGCGCCTCGGGCAGGAAGACGCCGGGACCTGTCAGGACATAGAGGACGTCGCCGGCGGGATCCGGCTCGACCACTGCGGCCAGGTCGGGTATCGACCACAGTTCCTGCCCAGTCTCAATGTCGACTGCGGCCACTCTCGACGTCCGCGGCTGCGCGGCAAAGTCGACCCGTTGCAGTATCGCGGTCGTTCCGTCGGGGCTGAAGCCAATCGGCGATGCGTCAGCGCCGGGAACGACGAGGAGTTCCTCGCCCGAGAGCGCGTCGAAGACGACGACGCGGTCGCCGAGCTGACTCGCGGCGAGGTGACCACCATCGATCTCGGGCCCGAGCCGGAAGAACTGAGCATCACCACCGGTGGGCTGCAGCAGTTCAACCGCGGGCGCGGTGGGGTCTGGCGACCACATCTCGACCGGACCGAGCGCGGCGAAGCCTTCGGTTCCGGGCTCGCGCGTGCCCACGACTCGTCGACCGTCGGAGCGAACGACATGTCCTTCGGGAAAGTGGGGCGACTGCGCACGGACAACGCGCGGCGCAGAACTGGTCGACGTGGTATCCCACAACATCAGCTCGCGCGACCGATCGAGCGATACCAACCGATCGGAATTTGCCCCCCACACGATTGCGTTAACGAAATTGGTGTGCCCGCTGAAGCGGGCGACCTGCTCGAGGGTGTCCACGTCGAGCACCCTCACCGTCCCGTCGTTCTGACCAACCGCCAGCCACCGCCCGTCGGGACTGACTGCGACCGTCGAGATGAGCACGGGGCGAGCATCCACCGTGCCAGCGAACTTGGCTGACGATGTGTCGAGGCTCGGCACGTCGATACGCAGCACCTCGCCCGCGCCGAAGTTGGCGACGATGATCGCTGAACCATCAGGGCTCCACGCCGCGCGCAGACTGTCGCCATCGAAGACGTCCGGCGAACCGACGAACCGACCATCCGGCAGCGAGTACAGCTCAGCCCGTTCGACCGCTGGTCCGGGGTGGATGAGGACATGGGCGCCGTCAGGAGCCACCGCTCCCCAAGTGCCATCGCGTCCCAGTACCGGCTCGAGTGTCTGCCCGTCGGCAACCACGATCTCGCCAAGACCCGCGAAGCGACCGTCGCTCGCCTTGTAGAGCAACCACCTGTCGTCGACCGACCACACCTCAACGGATTGCGCGCCGGTCGACAACAACAGGCCGGCGCCGCCGGTGTCGGGGTCGACACTCCAAATGTCGCCGTTGCGGTCGCCGACCAACAGCACGTTGCGATCGCCGTGCCAGGCCACCGACGTCGGGTCGGCCACCTCGGCGCGCAACCGGCCACCGCCGTCGGAGTCGACGATGACAACCTCGCCAGACGATCCGCTTGAGGCGGCAACGACCATCGCCACCCGGCTGCCGCTCGGCTCGGTACTCACGATCGGCTGGCTGATCGATGGGTCGTCGAGCGCTTGCTCACGTAGCACCATGTTGTGCGCCGCGGTGGTACTGAACAACGCGCGCATCGGCTCGTCGAGGTCGACCCTGGCGCTCTCCGCACGACGGGCCGACTCGACCGCCAGGAGTACACCGAGATCGACGTCGTCATCTGCAGCATCGAGTGCTGCCAAACCGAGGGCACGCGACGACTCGATCAGGGCCTGTTGCTGCGCGTCATCGCGCAACCCGTCAGCCTCGGCGCGGGCCAGTTCCGCGAGAGTTGCAGACTCCGACTCGGCGTCGGCCGCCGCCGATGCTGCGGCCTCAGCTGCGCGCGCATTGGCCGCCTCGGCCTCGGCTTGGGCGGCTGCGGCGACCGCGGCGGACTGCTGGTCCTGGGCTCGATTGCGCTGCACCACTGCGATCGCCGCCCCGATCAACGCCAGCACGGCGAGCGCGGCGACGATCGTGACGATGCTGCGTCGACGACGCGCCGTTCGACGGGCGGTGGCATCCGCAGTCGACCGGGACTCGGCAATGAACTCGCCCACAGGATCCGGAGGTTCACCGGGCTGACCGTCGGCCCACCGCTCGAACTGGTCGAGCCGTGCGCCCGCGACCAACAGATCGGTGCTGCGGCCTCCACTATCCCAGTCGCCCGCAGCGGTTTCGAGGCGACGCTCGACGAGCAACGACTCGCGGCGTTCGTCGATCCACCCGCGATAGCGCGGCCACTCACGGATCAGCGCCTCGTGGGCCACCTCGATCGTCTGGCCTCGACTGACCGGCTCGCGGTCGAACGACACCAGCCGGAACGAGCCGTAGGCGGTGACCACCGAGTCGATGACGGCGTCGGGGAAACCGAGCCGATCGAGCTCCGCACGACCGGCCCGGCGCCGGGTGTCATCGCTGTGCTCGTCCACCCGAACCAGCCGGAGAAACACCTCGCGCGCCGCCGCTTGCGCTGGCGGAGCAAGGCCGTTGTGGATCTCCTCGGCGCGTTGGGCGAGGGCCCCGTCAACACCACCGATTCGTTCATATGCAGCGACGTCGAGCACCCGACCCTCACGGGCCTCAACCAACGCAGTCAAGGCGTACTGCAGCAGGGGCAGCGCGCCCGGTTCGTCGGCGACGTCGCGCACGATGCGGGCGACCAATCCCGACTCGATGTCCAGTCCCGCTTGGCGAGCCGGCTCGATAATGGCGGCAGCCAACTCGTGTTCGCGCGGCGCAGCGATCGGCACCAGGCCAGTGCGCAGCAACGCTCCGAACTCGGCGTGCTGCAGGGGTCGGTCGAAATAGTCCGCGCGCAGGGTCACCACGATGCGCACCCGACTGCGTTCGTCGTTGGCAACCTCGACCAGGCTCGCCAAGAACAGGTCGCGTGTCGCCGTGTCGTTGGTCAGCGAGAACAGCTCTTCGAACTGGTCGATCACCAACACGAGCTCGCTGTCGTCGTCAGGCAGGATCTGTTTGGTCACGCGCAACAGCCCGCGTTCGTCGCCGAGCAGCTCCGACATCACGCCGGCCGTCGGCGCCACTGCAACCCGCACGAGCGCCGCCTCGAGCTCCTCGAACGGGTGAGAGCCCGGGTACATCTCCGAGATCAGCACCGCGCCATCGACACCCAAGCCACCCCGACGGATACGCGGCAACAACCCGGCGCGCACGACGCTCGACTTGCCACTCCCCGACGGGCCGACCACGGCGAGGAAGCGGTGTGTTCCGGCGCGCTCGACCAGCTCATCGACGAACTCGTCGCGACCGAAGAAGTCATGCGCGTCGGTTTCCTTGAACGCGCGCAAACCCTTGTACGGGTTACGCACCTCAATGGTCGCGTCATCATCGGGTCGACCGATCACGTCGGCGCCGAACGCCTGACGCAGCGCCCGCAGGAGATCCGCGACACGTGGGAACCGGCGCTCGGGATCCGGATGCGCGCCGCGCGCCAGGACGCGGTCGAGCGACGCTGGTAGCTCGGGCCGCAGCGAGGTCACCGGCTGCGGCTGTCCACCTGGCTCAGGCCGCTCGCCGGTCAACGTCTCATAGGCCAGCAGGGTCAGCCCATAGATGTCCGCCGCGGTGCCGATCGGTGCGCCGGCCAGCTCTTCGGGAGTGATGTAGGCCACCGAACTCTCGGCGGGCAAGGCGACCGCATCGATGTGGTCGGTGGCAATCCCGAAGTCGGACAAGAACGCGTTGCCATCACCATCGAGCAGCACATTGGCCGGCTTGAGATCGCGGTGCAGTACCCCATGACGGTGGGCATAGTCGAGCGCCGCACCAACCTGTTCGAGCAGCTGCATCGCCGCGGCAGGACGCCACGGCGACCGCTCCAGGGAGTCCGCAAGACTCCCCCCGCGCAGCAACTGCATCACCAGATACGCCCCATCGGGGTCGCGCCAGTAGTCGTACAGCGGCGCGATATGTGGATGTTCCAACTGCGCAACGAACTGCGCCTCAGCCTCGAACCGCTTGACGAACCCCGAACGATTGGCCAACTCGGGACGAATCACCTTGATCGCCACCTCGCGACCGATCGACGCCTGATACGCCCGGTATACGACGCCCGACGCACCGAGGCCCAGCTGCTCGCGCACCTCGTACCCGCGGATCGCCTGTCCGAATCCTTGCCGCGGGACACCTTTCGGGGCACGGTCGGTGCGCAACGTCGGGAAGTCGCGTGTCAGACCCGGCGGATCGACCTGCACGACGTCGACGCGGCCGATTCCCTTGTAGTCGGCAGTGCCCAGGTCGCGCGTCGGAATCGGGGCGCGGTCCGCAAGCTCGGCGGGGAGCAGGGTTTGGCCACCATGCGCCGACGACATGATCCGGCTCACTCGATTCAAAACGGGACCGAAGTAGTCGCCGTCGCGCTCGGACGCAGGACCTTCATCAACAGCCATCCGCACCTGTAGCCGCGTGTCGGTTGGCCAGGACTCCGAGGCGAGGGCGAGCTGTGCATCGATCGCTGCCTGGACTCCGTCGGCGGCATCGGCAAACACGGCGTAGATCCCGTCGCCGGTGCCCTTGAACACCGTTCCGCGATTGGCCTCAACGGCATCGGTGAGGATCTGATCATGTCGAGCGAGCGCGATCTGCATCGCCTCAGGGTTCGCTTCCCACATCGACGTTGAATCGGCCAGATCGGTCGCCAAGAACGCAAGGCGAGGCTCATCGGGGTCGGAGTGGTAATCGAGCTCTGCTGCGTGATCGAGGATCTGCGTATGCAGCGCCCGCAGGCTGGGGGACGGATCGATTCCCAGATCGTCGACGAGCGTCGACCGTGTCGAGTCGTAGACGCGTAGCGCCTCCGTCTGCCTCCCGGCCCGATACAGCGCAAGCATGTGCTGCTCGCGGAACCGCTCGCGATACGGAAACTCGATCGTCAGCGTCTCCAGCTCAGCGACAAGCTCGGTGTGGCGACCAAGCCGCAGATCGGCATCGACGCGCCGTTCGAGCGCGGTCACACGAAGCTCGGTGAGACGCGTGATCTCCCCCGTTAATGACGACTGATCCCCGAGATCGGCGAACGCGGGCCCATTCCACATTGCGAGCGCGTTCGCCAGCTCCGTGCTCGCTGCCCCTGCATCGGTGCGCAGCACTGTCGTCGCCCGATCGATCGCCGCCTCGAACTCGGCCACATCGAAGTCGAAACCAGCGGATTGAACGAGGTACGCACCGGGAGCGGTCCGCAGCGGGAATCCCTCCCCCAGCGCTCGGCGCAGCTTCGACACGTGCACCTGGAGCGCTTTGCGCGCCGTCGGCGGCGGGTCATCGCCCCACAACGCATCCACGAGCTGGTCGACAGACACGGCGTGGTCGCGGTCGATCAGCAGTCGTGCCAGGAGCAGACGCTGCTTCGGCCCACCGATATCGACGGGTTCGCCGTCGACGAGCACGGTGAGCGGGCCAAGCGCTCGAACGATGAATGGCGATGCTGACACTGCGGGCCCCCCTTTGCGACCGCAAGGCATCATCGTACGCCGCGGTTAACAACCGGTTTCCGTAGGCGCCTCCGCCCGGTTCTCAACGCCGCGAACGGTACGGTCCGTGGTTGACATGGCGACCAACATGGTGCTGCTCGACGGCGGGATGGGCAAAGAGTTGCGTCGCATCGGCGCGCCATTCCGCCAACCGGAGTGGTCGGCGCTTGCGCTCATCGAAGCACCGGACCGCGTCGCCGAGGCACACGCCAACTTCGCCGACGCAGGTGCAACGGTCATCACGACAAGCAACTACGCGGTCGTGCCCTACCACCTTGGCGACGATCGCTTCGCAGCACGTGGGGCCGAGCTCACTGCGCTCGCCGGTCGCCTCGCCCGCACCGTTGCCGACGATGCTGACATCCTGGTGGCCGGGTCGCTCCCGCCGCTGTTCGGTTCGTATCGACCCGACCTGTTCGACGCCGACCGAGCACCCGCGCTGCTCGACACGATCGTGTCGGCGTTGGCGCCGTTCGTCGACATCTGGCTGGCGGAGACGCTCAGCAGCGTGGCCGAGATCCGCGCCGCTCTCGCCGCACTCGACCGTCACGGCGGCGACCTCCCACGGTGGGTGTCGTTCACCCTCGACGATCATCACCATGGGCACGCTTCGCAGCCGGCGTTGCCCTCCGGTGAGTCGATCGGCGCGGTCGCCGCGGCCCTCGCAACGGAGCAGCGCGTCGCCGCCGTGCTGATCAACTGCTCGCTGCCCGAACACATCACCCCAGCGATCGACGAGCTGCGAACGTGCATCGGTGACACGGTCCGCATCGGTGGCTACGCCAACGCGTTTCCTCCTGCTCCCAAGACCCACTACGAAGCGAACGAAGCGATCCACGAGGCGCGCCCCGACCTCACGGCCGAGCGCTACGCCGACATCGTCGACCGGTGGATCGATGGAGGCGCAACGATCGTTGGCGGCTGTTGTGACATCACGCCAGCACACATCGCCGAACTAGCGCGACGGCTCGATCGACGCGCCGGCGTCGGCATCAGCGAAGGGTGACGCCGGCGGCACCGTCGGTGACCGCACCGATACGCGCCGCGGAATGACCAGTCGCCGACAACTCGGCGAGAGCGCCGTCGACCTCGCCGGGGTCAACACCGAACACGAGCCCGCCAGAGGTTTGTGCGTCGGCCACGAGCAACCGGTGGACCTCGTCGTGCATGCCGGCGTCGAGCAATTCGTCGCCCCACTCGAGATTGCGGCGCGAGCCTCCGGGAATCATCCCGGCATGAGCGAGTTCGACCGCGCCCGGAAGGAACGGCAACGCGTCGAAATCGACGATCGTCCGCACGTCCGACTCGAGCGACATTCGTCCGAGATGGCCGAGCAGCCCGAACCCGGTCACATCGGTGCAGCCAGTGGCACCAGCGGACATCGCCACCTGGCTGGCGCGGTTGTTGAGCCGCACCATCGAATCGACCGCCGCAGTGGCCACGTCGGCAGTCGCCTCCTCCGCCTTGATCGCCGTGGTCACCACGCCGACTCCGAGTGGCTTGGTCAAGATCAGCACATCACCAGGCCGCAATCCGGCGTTCGTGAGCACCCGATCGGGATGCACCTCGCCGGTCACGGCCATCCCGTACTTCGGTTCCGGGTCGTCGATCGTGTGTCCACCGACAATGACGAACCCGGCCTCGCGCGCAATGTCGCGCCCACCGGCCAGTACCTCACCGAGCATCTCGGTGGGCAGCTCGTCGCGATTCCAACCGACGAGGTTGAGCGCAAACAGCGGACGTCCGCCCATCGCGTACACATCCGAGACACTGTTCGCCGCCGCGACCCTGCCCCACGTGCGCGCGTCATCGACCACCGGCGTGATGAAGTCGGCGGTCGATACCAAGGCGCGCTCGTCGTCGAGCCGCCACACCGCCGCATCGTCGCCCGTGTCGGAGCCGACGATGAGCTCGTCGGGAGCGTCGTCGTGCAGATCGCGCATCACGTGCGCGAGCTCGCCCGGGGCGAGCTTGCAGCCTCAACCAGCGCCGTGGCTGAACTGGGTAAGACGAATGCGTTGGACGTCGCTCACGAGTTCACCCTCCTTTTGCCGCTGGGACTGCAGATCCGCTCACCATATCGGTGGCGCTGCTCCTACGATCCAGATGTGATCTCACGGCTGACGATGCTCCTGTCGACGATGCTGATCGCGCCGCTCATCGTGTTCATCGCCTCGCCGGCCACGCCTGCCGCGGCCGCAACAACGGACCTCCTCGTCGGCGACTCCGTGATGGCAGGCATGAGCGCCAGCGCCCGCTCGTCGCTCCCCAACCATCGGTTCGACGCCCAGGTCTGCCGCCGCGTCGTGTCGACCAGCTGCAGCTATCAGGGCAATCGACCAGCGACGGCGCTCAACGTGATCCGAGCCAACGCCGGTGCCACCGATCGGGCCATCGTCGTGGCGGCCGGGTACAACGACGACACCATCACCAGCGCCATCGATCAGGTGATGGCCGAGGCACGTCGACAGGGAGTTCCCCACGTCGTGTGGCTCACGTACCGCGTCGCCGGCCGTTATCCAAGCCAGCTGCGCAATCACAACGCCACGCTGTGGGCCAAGGCCGCACAGTATCCGGACCTGACCATCGCCGACTGGGCCAGCCGGAGCGCTGGGCGCGGCGACTGGGTCGCGCGCGATGGATTGCACCTCAATGCAAGCGGTGGCCGAGCGATGGCCCAACTCATCGCCGAGGCGCTCGGCTCGCTCGCTCCGCCTCCACCGACGCGCTGCGACCTGGCGGCCGGCGGCGAAGCAGCCCCGCCGATCAGCACCGCAGCACAGCTCGGCGATCCGGCAGGAGTCACCATGCACGATGCACCCCGCCGCCTCGCCGACACGCGCAACAACACCATGATCCGCGCCCAGCACGTCCTGCGCGTCCCCGTCCCCGCCGAGTACTCCGATGCCAACGCGGCGGTGATCACCCTCACCGCCGTGGATCCCTGCCGCCGCGGCAACCTGGCCACCTTCGCTTGCGGTGCGGCGCGACCACCGACGTCCACCCTCAACGCTCGCGATCGCGGCGCAACCGCCAATCTCGCTGTCGCTCCGATCGGCGAAGGAGCGATCTGCATCTACGCCTCCATGCCCACCGACATCGTCGTGGACCTGCTCGGCCACCTCGACGATGACGGGGTCGGGTTGCGGCCGACGGAGCCGGCGCGCGTGTTCGACACGCGCACAACCACCCCGACCGAACTCGTCAGTGCCAATGGGCGGCGCCAGGACGGAACCGTCACGACGATTCCCATCCGGCGGGCGGACCAGGTGTCCGATGACGCGACGGCAGTGTTCGTCAACGTGACAGCGACCGAGTCGACGCGTCGCGGCTACGTCACCACGTATCCGGGTCCGTGTACCAGCGCTCCGCCCACCGCCTCGAACCTCAATCACGTCGGCGGAGAGACCATCGCGGTTGCGGCGATCACAAAGATCGGCACCGACGGCACGATCTGCGTGTACAACCACGCGCCGACGCATCTCGTCGTCGACGTGAGCGGTGTCGCCGTCGCGGACGGCGCGTTGCTGCAAACGGTGAGCAACACGCGACTCGCCGATTCACGCACGGCCGCCGGGCCGGGCGCCGGCGACTTCGTCGTCACAACCGCGGGCGCGGCCGAGGGTACCGTCGGTGCGTTGGTCAACGTCGTCGGCATCCGCGACGGCCGCGGGTATCTCACCACACGCCGCTGCGGCAACGGAACGGCTCCTGCGCACTCCACACTCAACCACCGAGACGGGGCCGTGGCCAATCTCGCGCTCGCGCCGATCGACGGCGACCGCACATGTGTGTATCGCCAACCTGCGGCCGACGTTGTCGTCGATGCCGTCGCCTGGCTCGTTGCGCCATCATGACGGGTGTGAAACTGCCGGCCCGTTCGACCTGAGGAGACTGCCGTGGCTGCGTACATCATCTTCACCGAAGACATCACCGATCCCGAGGCGATCGAGGCATACGCCGCCGATGCCGTGCCGAGCGTGCTGCAATACGGCGGAATCCCGCGCATCGCCAGTGGCGCAACCGATGTGCTCGAAGGTGCGTGGCACGGCCAGCAGACGGTGATGATCGAGTTCGAGTCGGTCGATGCGGCGCAGGCTTGGTACAACTCGCCCGAGTACCAGGCTGTGATCGGCCGACGCCACGCGGCCGCCACCTCCAACGTGGCGATCTTCGAGCAGTTCGCCATGCCGGGCGCCTGACTGGTCGCCCTCAGGCCGAGAACTAGAACCGGCGGAACAACCCCGCGGCAACTCCCCGGGCCATCGCGCCCACCGTGGCGTCAAATCCGGCGCTCTCGATCCGCACTGCGCCCCTCGGCGAGTCGAAATCGAGCCGGAGCGCATGTTCGCCGCGGTCGATGCGCGTGGTCGCCCCGACTGCCTCGAGTGCCCGATTGTGCTGGTCGGCGTCGGGGTGGCTCACGGCGAAGCTGAGCAGACTGCAGCGGTCATCTGCGCCAGAGCGATCATGGCGCTCCTGCCACTCGATCACCTGGGGCACTGCGGACACGAACCGCTTCCCGATCTGTGCCCGCCGATACACACTCTGGCTCTGGCCTGCGGTACCGAGTTGCTGGATGCGATGGAGCCCCGCCCCAACACTGCCCGCCGCTACGCCGAATCGATCGAGATCGTTGGTGGCGAGGTACCAGAACAACAGTCGAGGCTCGGTGAAACCGCGGATCATCATCGCCAACGGGTGGACGCCCTTGTGATCCGGATTGGGAGCGAGGATCTCCAGCGCCGTCTGCCGACCGAGCGGCAAGCTCGCACTGCGGTACCACTGACCGTCCTCGGCGTCGAGGAGCAGTGGCTCAGCTCCGGTGAGCTGCCGAACGTGCTCCAGCCCGCGTTCCATCGACGGCACGGCGAGCGCGATGTGATCGAGCTCGAGCCCGCCCGCGCGCTCGAGCGTCAGGCGACTCGGGTCGCTCATTGCCCGAGCTCCAAGAACGCTACCCATCGCTCGCCAACGTCGTCGAGTGTCGCTGGTTGTCCGCCGTCGGCGATCGCCGCGAGGTCTTCGATGACCCAGAACATCGAGAACGGATCGGAGTTGATCCACACCTCTCCCAACACTTCGACGGTGCGCCCGTCCTGTGCGGCGGGGAGTGCTGCGTACGTCGGCAGTGCAGCGAGTGCGTCTGCGTCGTAGAACCCAGGGTTGCCGCCGTACGCGACGACGATGTCGCCGTCGTGATCGCCGAGTACCTCGGGCGACAGTGAGAACAGCGCACCGAGATTCGCAGGCTCAGCCTGAGTATCCGGCCGCGCGTAGCCGGCCTCGGCGATGATCTGAGCGGTCGGGGTATCACTCCCGATGGTGTACGTGCCGAACACCGGACCGGTTCCGAGCACGCTCATCACCGCGCCATCGGCCTGTGCGGCGACGCTGGCCAGACGCTGTTCGAGTTCCGCCACCGCTGCGTCCGTGCGCTCCTCTTGCCCAGCTGCCGATCCCAGCGCAGTGAAGCCATCGCGCCACGGTGCAACAAACGGCAAGGTGACCGCTGGGGCGATGTCGGACAGCTGTTCAGTCACCGCCGGATCCTGCGTGTCGGTGAGCACGATCAGGTCGGGTTCGTAGGCAGCGATCGCCTCGTAGTTCCACTCACCAAAAGTCGCCGGAACGAGTTCGACGCCTGCCTCGTCGAGCAGCTGCGTCGACACGACGGCGTCGTAGGGCTGGAATGCGGCGACCGGCTCGATGCCAACCGAGAGCATCACGGCCCCGGCGTACTCGTCGAGCGCGAAGACTCGCTCGGCATCGACCGGCACTTCGACCGGTCCGTACACCGTGTCGGCGATACGCGTTGCGCCGGCCTCGACGGTTGCCGCCGGCGGCGACGTGTCGTCGGACATGTCATCGTCGGATACTTCCTGATCGACTTGCGTTGTTGCCGGCGTCGTGTCGGCCGGACCCTCGGCAGCCGCGTCCATCGTGGTCGGGGCTGGGCTGGTTGTGGACGAGTCGTCGTCGTCGCCACACGCGCTGGCGAACAGCAGCGCAGCGGCAGTTGCGAGCACGCTCGCACGACCCCATGAACGTTGTGAGATAGGCACGCCAAACAATGTTACTGCATTGAGTGCAGAAACTTACGGAACGAAGGTCACAGAGCGAGATCCACCGCCGCCAGGGCGATCTCGGCGATTTCGCCAATGTCGCGTTCGCCGCCGCTCCTCGCCCACTCCTCGAGGGCAAACCGGCGCAACGCCGCCAACGCCGCCGCACGGGCACGCACCGCAGGGTCGTCGACACGCCGCCGCGTGCGGGCGGCGAGCCACGCTGCCAATACCGGGGTGAACTCGGCGTCGAATCGCTCCTGGATCTGGAGCGCTGGTTGCGAGCTGCGGACCACACGAAATCGGAGGAGATCGAGTTCGCTGAAGTTCTCCTCGATGGCGTTTTGTCGAATCGCTTCCAACATGCACGCCCGCAGATCCGGGTCGTCCTGTTCGAACAGCAGGCTGGAGAACCGGCTGATCTGTTCGCTGGAGTCGCCCCACAACACGTCGAGCTTGTTGGGGAAGTGGTGGAAGAACGTCCGGCGAGACACGCCGCCGTGTTCGGCGATCATGTCTGCGGTGGTGTCTTCGAAGCCGTACTCGTCGAACAGCTCGAGGGCGACACGCTCCAGCCGTCGCTTCGTGGCGCGCCCCCGCACGTTGGAGCCAGTCACGAGTGCCGCCTCCATTGCGTGCGCGCCGCCAGCACGTGGCGACGGTACCACCGGTGCCACGAGCGCAGTCGTGTGTTCGTGACGATCCCGAGTTTGCCGATCGGTATCGGCTCCACAACGATGGCCGCCATGGCCGGGAGTGCATCGCGATCGATCACCGCCGCTGCTGTACTGACCGCGTTACTCGTTGCTGCATGCGCATCGGACGACGAGGCGGACACCGAGCTGACGATTCCACCGACGATCACCACCACTGACGACGCGCCAGAGCTCGACAACGCGTCGAGTCCCGATGACCCCACCAGCGCACGCGCCGTGGCCAACGTCGTGGCGCTGGGCACACAACGGCCACCGATCCCGTGGGCCTGCCCACTGCCGACGGCGGTGGAGATCGCCACACGCATCGGCGACGAGTCGGCTCCACCCGGCAACGCCGACGTGCGACCCGACATGGGGATGAGCACCGTCGGGTGCGACGAGGTCCGACTCACGGTGGGTCCGACGACGCCCGAGCAGTTCGTCGCCTCGCTGTATCCCGGCGGGATCGCCGACGCGCAAGCAACGATCAACCCGCGCGGCTCAGCAGCCGGCGGCGAGCTGTACGACCACTGCGTCGTCGTTCCATCCCTGGAGCAGCAGCAATGTGGCGCGGTGTGGACAGATGGAAGTGTGTGGGTTGACATCAGCGAGATCACACCGGCACCCGGCGACCCAGCTGATGTCGAACGCCTGGCCGACGAGCTCGCCAGCAACGTCGACGCACTGGTCGACGAGGCCGCGGCGATCGACCTTGTTGAACTGGTCCAGTGGTATCGCCTGACCAACGACGCCGTGGGCCCCGAGACAGCGCTCGACACCACCGCAGAGTCGCCCGCCCTGTCGCCCACGGGCGCATTCCCTGGCCAACGGTGGCGCTTCGTCAACTTGGGCGGTGGGCGCTACGAGGTGTCGAACTCGGCCCAGGGACCAACTCGCCTGCTGAGCACCGAAGGGAGCGGAGTGTTCTACACCGATGGTCCGGCACAGCTTCCCGGCCAGGTGTGGACCGTCACCACCGAGCCGAATGGGACCAATCTCGTGTTCAGCGACCTGATCGAGACCTTGGTGTTCCTCACCCCCACGCCGGGCAACGACGGGGTCACGGTGATTCCCTTCGGTTCACCTGGTCCGGTGCAGTGGCGTCTGGTCGCCGCCGGCGCAATCGAGCCATAACCCGGTAGCGTCGACTTCTCGTCGGGTACCCCCACCCGATGGGTTTGCTTGCGGAGGTATCCCGTCGAGCGAGCCAGCTCGAACAGGAGACCCCCAAAGTGAACCCGACCTTTGCTGATCTCGGCGTGCCCGAGTCGATCTGCACCGCGCTCGAACGGCGCGGCATCACCGAACCATTCGCCATCCAGGCGGCGACGATCGCCGACACCCTTGCCGGTCACGACGTTTGTGGCCGCGCCCCAACCGGTTCGGGCAAGACCCTTGCGTTCGGCGTCCCGCTCGTCGCGCTGACCGAGCGGGCGGAGACGCGCCGTCCGCACAGTCTCGTGCTCGCGCCGACGCGCGAACTCGCCGACCAGATCGCTGCGGAGCTCGACACGTTCGCTGGCCGACTGCGCGTCGCCGTCGTGTACGGGGGCGTCGGCTACGGCAAGCAACTCGACGCGTTACAGCGAGGCGTCGACATTCTCGTCGCCTGCCCTGGGCGGCTCGAAGACCTGATCCAGATGGGCAAGGTCACCCTTGAGGCCGTCGACTGCGTCGTTGTCGACGAGGCCGACCGAATGGCCGACATGGGCTTTTTGCCCGCCGTGCGACGCCTGCTCGACCAGACGTCGCCAAGCCGCCAGACGCTGCTCTTCTCCGCCACGCTCGATGGCAGCGTTGGCGAACTCACGCACGCCTACCAGCACGACCCAGTGCGCCACGAGGTCGGCGAGGACACCCCCGACATCACCGCCGCCAACCACTTCTTCTGGAACGTCGAGCGGACCGACCGGCCACGAGTTGCCGCACAAGCGATCAACGCTGCGTGGCCAGCGATCGTGTTCTGCCGCACCCGCCACGGCGCTGACCGTCTCGAGCGCCAGCTGACCAAGCAGGGTGTCACCGCTACCGCGATCCATGGCGGCCGTAACCAGAACCGCCGCACACGGGCCCTCGCCGAGTTCGCCGACGGGCGCGCGCAGGCGCTGGTCGCCACCGACGTGGCCGCCCGTGGGATCCACATCGACCGGGTGGCATCGGTGGTGCACTACGACCTGCCCGCCGATCCGAAGGACTACATCCACCGATCCGGGCGTACGGCGCGCGGCGGCGAAGGCGGCACAGTGGTCGCCCTCGTTCCACCCGATCAGACCAAGGACGCCCGGCGGCTTCAGCGCCACGCCGGGATCGACGAGCCGATCGCCGAGCCCGACGCCACCGCGCTGAGCGACGCTGCACCGGCGCCGATCGACATCATCGAGCACGTCGAGCCCGCCGAACGGATCGAGCGACGCCCGAAGAAGAGCAAGCAGACCCGACGACGCACCCGCCGGAGCGGCCGCAGCGCCGGCAGTACCCGCGGCACGGTGAAGTTCTTCAACAACAAGAAGGGCTTCGGGTTCATCGCGGCCGACGGTCACGACAACGACGTGTTCGTGCACTACTCGAACATCGCCACCACGGGCTACAAGTCGCTCAGCGAGGGCCAGCTCGTCGAGTTCGATCTCGGCCAAGGCCGTAAGGGCGACGAAGCGCGCAACGTCCAGCCCGTCTGAGCTTCACCGGCGATCGGCGCCGACCGTCAGGGCGCTGCGTCGAGCAGGAACACCCGAATCGTGCGGTGCTCGGCGCGCGTACGGTACTTGCGATACCCGGGATAGAACGCGCCAGCGACCTCGAACACTCGGTCGGCGGTGTCGTCATCAGCGCGACGGGCGATGACGCCGACCGAACGTCCCCGGTACGCCACGGTGGCGGTCGGGTCGGCTTCGAGGTTGTACACCCATCCGGGTGTTCGTTGCTGGCCGTAGTTCGACCCGATGATCGCCAACTCGCCGTCGAGCGGGGTTCCCACCAGCGGCATCGTGCGCTGCTCGCCGGACTTGGCGCCCGTGGTCGTCAACAAGATCACCGGGAGCCCAGCCGCGATCTCGGCGAGCGACGTTCGGCCGTTCGTGCGTCGGAACACGATCGTGTCGAGCGGGTACAGGGTCCGCTGCGACAACCACGCACCAGGCCCACTCGCGGCGACTCGCTGCGTGACGCGTTGCGCGGCGTTGGCCGGCGAGTGTTCGTAGCCGAGTTCGTCAAGTACTCCCACGTTGGCGGGAGAGTAATGGATCAGGCGGCGACGGCCGGCGCCTCGAGGATCGACGCCAATGCGGCGTCTGCTTGCACGAAGCCACCCGTGATCGAGGTGCCTTCGAGCTGCGGGGCGGGCTCGATCGTCGACCGCAGAACGTCGGCGACCTGCGACGGCGAAAGCGACGGATCAGCCTGCAGCAGTAGCGCCGCCACGCCCGTGACGTGGGGTGCGGCCATCGATGTCCCCGACATGTAGTAATACGAGCCGGCCATCGTGCTGGCGATGTTGACGCCGGGGGCCGCCAGGTCGACGCTGGACGCTCCGTAGTTGGAGAAGTCAGCCAGCTCACCTTGGCTGTCGATCGCAGCGACCGACACCACGGTCGAATGATTGGCGGGGTACGGCAGCATCGGATCGATGTCGTTGTCCATGCTGTCGTTGGATGCCGCTGCGATCACAGCGATGCCGGCCGCGTCAGCCTCGTCGAGCAGCTCGGCATAACTCTCCGTGCCGCGTCCGCTGAAGCTGGCGTTGATCACGTCGGCGCCGTTGTCGATGGCATACCGCAGCGCCGCCATCACATCGGAGGTGTTGCCGCCGCCGAACTCGTCGAAGGCGCGCACGTCCATCAGCTGCACATTCCACGCGACGCCGGCGACGCCGATCCCGTTGTCGGTCTCTGCGCCGATCGTTCCGGCAACGTGAGTGCCGTGTCCGTTGGGGTCGTTGCCGGCCGGTGCGTCGGCCACGAAGTCCCAACCGAAGACGTCATCGACGAAGCCGTTGCCATTGGTGTCGGTGCCATCGACGACCTCGCCGGGGTTGTTCCACATGTTGCCGGCCAGGTCTTCGTGGTCCGCGTCGATGCCTGAGTCGATCACGGCAACAACCACATCGGGGGCATCGGTCAGATAGGCCCACGCGTCGGGAGCGCCGATGTCGAACTCGTTGTCGGGGTTCGACAGTCCCCACTGCAGCGAGAACAACGTGTCGTCGGGAACGACTGATGCAAGCTGCGCCGGATAGTCGGGTTCGATCCGCAGTCCAGGCTCGTCGACCAACTGTTCGACCTCGTCGAGCGTCAACGACTCGGTCTCGATCACCTCGACACCCTCGTCGATCTCCATCACCACATCGACACCGTCGATGTCGCCCACGTCGTCGATGGTGGCGACGGCGAGACGGGCAGTCGGATCGACCGAAACGATCCACCGGTCGAACGTCTCATCGTCGAGCTGTCCGTCGGCAGTGACCCGCGCGCCACCTCCCACCATCGGGATCAGGGCGATCGCCGCCACCGCAGCGGTGAACGACAAGCGCTTGCGCGAAGGGGACGTTTGGTCTGAGTTGGCTGGCATCGTGCCGTCTACTCAACAGCCCCGCACCTGAGCGCGGCCTGAACTCGACCCAATGGATCGTGAGACCGACCTACGCGGGAACGGCGGCCATCGCCCGATCGACGAGCGGTGCCAGCCGGACGTAGTCGTCGTGGTCGACGCGACCGAAGCCGCGCAAGACGAACGGGCGCAGTGCGTCGGCCAGCTGCGGCCGGGCCAATTGCTCGACGAGCGCAGGAACGAGATCGGCACGGTCGGCACGCACCACGATCGGCTGCACTGGATACGGCCCGAGCACGTCGATCGATCGCATCACCGCACCACTATCGGCCCGCTCAACGCTCCACGAGTGCAGCACGTTCGCGTCGATCGCCGCGGCATCGAGTTGGCCGGCCTCGATCAGCTCTAGGGCCCGCCGGTGACTCCCCACCTGACGCAGTTCTCCGAAGAAATCGGGGCCGACGCCTTCGGCATCGAGCTTGGCCAGCAGGCTGACGAAGCCCGACAACGATGCCCGCTCGTTGTAGCCCACGCGCCGACCCCGCAGGTCGGCGAACCGCTCGATGCCTGCGTCGGCACGCACGATCACGTCCGACACGTAGACCGGACGTCCCTCGTTGCGCGGGTCGTCGTAGATCGGCGCCAGCGGCACCAGTGCGACGCTCGACGGCGCCCGCCGAGTGAGCCACAGGTATGCCGGCGGGCAAATGAAGCCGATGTCGGTGCGGCCATGGGCAAACCGGTCGTCAGCGGCGGCGACCGGACCCGACATCTTCGACTCGACCGACAATTCATGATCGCGGTCGAGCCCGCCAGCGACGTGCTCGGCGACTGTCTGGAACAGCCCAATGGGCAGGCCCGGCGCAAGCCAGGTCGTGAATCGCAACGGTGGCGAACCCGACGGCACGATGTCGGACGCTACCCGACGAGCTCGTCGAGCAACCCGATCGCCGTGTCTTGACGGTCGACGTCGGTGAGGTGATCGTGGTCCCGTTCCACCAGTGGTCCGGTCATCTTCTTCGGCCGCGACGTGTAGGTACGACCCGACTCGTATGGGCCGTCGACGCCGTGGGCAACGTCGATGTACCGCTTGGCGCCGACCGGCACCGGTTGGTCCATCCCGACGTACTTGCCGACCTTGCCCATCACGCCGAGCATGAGCTTCAGCCCGCCCGTGATATTGCGGTCGGCTGACGTACCGAGGTTCGCACCTGGCGAGACCGTGTAGAACCGCGTGGTGCCATCGGTTCGTCGCTCCATTGCCGCCGACCACCACGACGAGAACACCTTGGTCGTCGCGTACTGACGCGAGCCGTTGTATTCCGGCTTGCCCGCCGCCGTGGCGAAGTTACGCATCGCCTCGACCTCGGTGCTGCCGAAGGCCGACGGTTCACCGAGCGCGAAGTCGTACACGCTCATTCCCATCATCTTCGGTAGATCGTTGTTGGCCGCCTCCGATCCGACGAGCACCACCGACGCGCCATCGAGCAGCCCTGCGTCGAGTAGCTCGGTGGTGAGAATGTGGTGGCCGATCAACGAGGCAGCGAAGGACATCTCGATGCCGTCCGTCGTCCGTTCGAGCTCGCTCGGGACCATACCGGCGTTGAGCAGCACAACGTCGAAGGCCCGACCCCGGTTGATCAACTCGGCGGCAGCGTTGCGCGACGACTCGATCACGGCAACGTCGACCGCAACCGTGTCGAACACATCGGCCCCGGTGCGCGCCCGCAATTCCGCCGCGGCGGCGTCGGCCTTCTCCTGGGTGCGACAGGCCAACGTGACCGACCCATAACCCATCTCGGCGAGCTGGGCCGCGGCCTCGAACCCGAGACCGGAGTTGGCACCGGTGACCAGCGCGGACCTGTTGGCGTACTCACTCATTTGGCTCGTCCTTGCGTGTGTTGCGGATATTTGGTACCGGAACATATCAAATTGACGACAGTTTGCAACCGATCGGTACAGAATTCGCTACGCTGACCCGCATGGACGTCACCGACACCCGATCGCCGGGCCGTCCTCGGCAGTTCGATGAAGAGGTTGCGCTCGACCAGATCACCGACGTGTTCTGGGAGCAGGGCTTCGGCGCGACCACCGTGACCGACCTGGTCGAGGCCACCGGCGTCCACAAGCCGAGCCTGTACCGAACCTTTGGCTCCAAAGACGAGCTGTTCGCCCGTGTACTG
This sequence comes from Actinomycetota bacterium, assembly GCA_039194665.1. Lineage (GTDB taxonomy): Bacteria > Actinomycetota > Acidimicrobiia > Acidimicrobiales > Ilumatobacteraceae > JABSQH01. The sequence goes on along the minus strand of JBCCVW010000003.1, from coordinate 32,223 downwards.
CGGCGGTACATCGCTGCACGCATGGGCGCGATGAGCACACGAATCGAAGCGGCGGGCTCCGGCGTCGAGGGACTCCACCGGTTCCTGCAGGAGATCCGCAACGACCTGGTCGACGGCGTGGCCAGCCGCGGGTGCCTGCTGATCGCGTCCTCGTGCGAGCTACACGGCACCGCAGAGGGGTTCGAGGACTTCGGTGCGGCCTACCGCACGGCAGTGCGCGACGTCGTGCGACCGCTCGTGGTGTCAATCGGCGGCGCAGAGCACACGATCGAGCAACGCACGAGTGTGCTCGTCACGTGGATGTTCGGCCTCGACGTCACCGTGCGCGGCGGTGCACCGACCGTCGAGATCGACACCGTGATCGCCGCGATGGAGGCGATCGTCGCTCAGTGGGAGTAACCCGCTGAGCACTACTGCTCGATCGCCGAGATGCCCACCTGCAAAGCTCGCAGGATGACCGATACTGCGAGCGATGCCACGCTGATGCCGGCGCTCAACCGGACGCCGGAGATCGAGGCAGCCGAGAAGGGCGCCAACGTGCCGTCCGCGGGCGACTTACCGCTCGACGCGATCAATCCGTACAACGCCCACCTGTTCCGCGAAGACCGCTGGCAGGAGCACTTCGCTCGCCTGCGCGCCGAAGACCCGGTGCACCCCAACGAACTCGATCTGGCGGGTCGCTACTGGTCGATCACCAAGTACGACGACGTGAAGGCGGTCGACGGCGACTGGGAGACGTATTCGTCAGCAGACGGCATCACACTCGGTCTCACCCCGGACAAAATCCCCGACGACGCGCCAAACATCATGTCGTTCATCGCGATGGACCCGCCGGAACACACCGCGCAGCGCAACACGGTGCGCAGCATCGCGGCGCCCGCGAACCTGAAGAACTTCGAACCGGTCATGCGCGAACGAACGATCAACGTGCTGGAATCCCTCCCCGAGGGCGAGACGTTCGACTGGGTCGACACGGTGTCGGTCGAGTTGACAACGCTGATGTTGGCGACACTGTTCGACTTCCCGATCGACGATCGACGAATGCTCACTCGGTGGTCCGATGTGCTGTTCGCCATCCCGCGACCGGGCGGCATCGTCGAGTCGCAGGAGCAGAAACGCGACGAATTGATGGGTTGCGTGCGCTACTTCGAGCGTCTGTGGGAGGAGCGTCGCGAACAGCCAGGCAACGACCTCGTGTCGATGCTGGTGCACGGCGAGGCCACCAAGGACATCCCGACCATCTCCCATCTCGGCAACCTGCTGTTGCTCATCGTGGGCGGCAACGACACGACCCGCAACTCGATGTCGGGGAGCGTGTACGGGCTCAATCAGTTCCCCGAGCAGTACGACAAGCTGATCGCCGACCCGGGTCTGACCAAGAACATGGTCAAAGAAATCGTGCGCTGGCAGACCCCGCTGTCGTACATGCGGCGCACCGCCACCCGTGACACCGAGCTCGGCGGCAAGCAGATCAAGAAGGGCGACCAGATCTTGATGTGGTACATCTCGGCGAACCGCGACGAGGACGTGTTCGAGAACGCCGACGTGATCGACATCGAGCGGGAGAACGCCGACAAGCACCTGTCGTTCGGCTACGGCATCCATTTCTGCATGGGCGCCCGCCTCGCGGAGCTGCAACTCCGCGTGCTGTGGGAAGAGCTGCTCCCGCGCTTCGAGCGGGTCGAAGTGCAAGCCGAGCCCGAGCGCGTGTTCTCGTCGTTCGTGCACGGCTACGCCAAGCTGCCGGTGCGCGTCACCCGTCGCTAATCGCAGATTCGGGGGCGGCACAGGTTGCCTTCAGGTCGGTCGGCGTACAAACGGAGGCACCACTCGGCGCATTCGCGACGCCGAGCCAACCCCGGAACGAGAATGCGACCGACCACGATCCCGACCTCACCCACCTCGACTCAGCCGCAACGCGGCCGACGACGACGACGACTCTTCGCTATTGCCTGCGCAGCCCTCGGGGCGACCGCCTTGACCGCCAGCGCAACCTCGGTCTCGGCAACAGCCGAGACGGTCGACTATCGCGTCGTCGCCAAACAGTCGCTGCTGCTCAACCCGCCAGTCGACGATCACCAGGCAACGGATGTGTTCCAACCGCTCGGCGCCGGTACTGCCGACCGTGTCGAATTCGACGGGACGAACGGCAACATCAAATGTCGCACCCCGAACCGATGCGAGCTCAGTGTGATGCACCGAGCCGGCCTCGGCAATCCCTGGTTCACGTTCCTCGAGTTGGACGTCGACCAGCTCGACTTCACGGTCGACGCGGCGGGCAACGTGGTCGATGCCGACGTCGATGGCTTCTACACGGTGCGGTACGAGAACTGGGGCGCGGGAGTACAGATCCCGATCCATCGGCCGCTCACGTCGGTCACCGGCGCCTACGTCGACGACGAGTTGCGACTCACGTTCGGTTCCACCCACTCCCCCGGCGCGGCGGAAACGACGGTTGCCGAGTTGGTGTTCGAAGTGGCTCCGCCACCATCGGGCGGCGGCGGCCCAGCGACACCGCCGCTGGAAGGCACCGGCAGGCGGTAGACCGGGCCGCTGCAACCCGTCAGGTGTCGCCGGGATAGTGCGCCGTGACGAGCTCGGGGTAGCTGCGGGCGAAGTAGTTCCACAGCTGCTCCCCGTACACCGCGGCGTGATGCTCCGATTGCATGTCCCCCACACCGGCGTCGGTCTCGGCCTTGGTCGCCATGAAGCCGGCCCCGGCATGGTGCGCGCTGGCGGCGACCGCCTGGTGGAATCGGTCGCCCAACGGCAACGGGGTGAGTGACGTATCGAGCGATGGTCCGTGGAAGTAGGCGGCCGAGTAGCGCACGTCGTCGGTGATCACACGATGCGGCGTGGCCGTGAAGTAGTTGCCGGTCAGGCTCTGCAACATCTCGCCGAGATTGACGATGAGCCCACCCGGTATCGACGGCGCGGGGATCCACTCCCCTGCCTGATTCTCGATCTGCAAACCGGGCGTCGGCCCGGGCGCGAGCAACGTCAGAAAGCCGGTGTCGTGGTGTGCGTTGACGCCGGCGCCGCCCGGCGGCGTCGGCGGATACCGGATGAGCTTGGTCAGCGACATCGGCTCGTCGCCGAACATCGTTGCGAGGTACTTCTCGTCGAGCTCGAGCCCGACAGACAGCACGCCGAGCAGCGCATCGGCGAGTGCACCCATCTCGGTGAACCAACGGCGCATCAGGGCGGCGGAACCGGGCAACACGTCATCTCGAAACCACTGATTCGGGCCGAGCAGTCGAAGGTATGCGGGCTGCACGTCGGGACCGCGCGCTGGCCGCTCGCTCCACAGGTCGACCTGCTCGCGGATGTCGGGCCGGTTGTTGGTGAACTCGGTCCCGACGGCCTCCCACCCGCGAAAGTGCCGCGACCGGCGCTTGTCGATCGCCGACTTCTCGGCATCGGGTAGGCCGAACAGGTCGTGCATCATCTCGAAGATCGAGTCGATAAACGAGCCATCGATCGAGTGCTCGACCACAACGAAGAACCCGACCCGGTGGCAGATGTCAGCGACCTCGGCCGCAAATGCCTCCCGATCAGCCGCAGCACCCTGCCACCGTCGGAGGTCGACCACCGGGAGCTCGGTGAACGCCACCCGATCCCTGTCGACCGCGTCGGATGTCTGCCGGGCCACACCGCCAGTGTCGCGCAGCTCATCGCGCTGTGGGTTCAGCTCCATTCGGAGCGCGTCGTCGCCCTAGGTTCATCGCGCATGACGGACTGGATCGAACTCACCCAGCGCGCCGGTCGCGCCGGCCATCACCTCGTCGGCTGGTTGATGTGGGATCCGGAGGCGATTGCCCGCCATGCGGCGAACGGCGTTCCGGACGGACTGGGCTGGATCGTGTCGTGGCGGCTCGCCGCCCTCGGCCGCATCACGCCGGCCGCGGCGGCCGCCACGACGTATTCGATGAACCCGCAGATGGTCGAGCGGCTGCTCGACATGACGTACCAGGCGACGACGCCGGAGGCGATCAACGCTGCCCGGGATGCCTCGATCGAGCCGGGGCTCGAGTCGATCGCTCCCGGGCTCGGCGCCGAACTTGCTCCGTTGGCGAACGACCTGTGGCGCGGCGTCGATGCGGTGCACTTCGGCGCACGACCGCTGTTCAGCGCATTCCGCGCCCAACCCCGACCGGACGATCGCCCCGTGTTGTCCGCATGGCTGGCGGTGAATTGCCTCCGCGAGTTACGCGGCGACAATCACTGGGCGCTGTGTGCCGCCGAGGACCTCGACGCCATCGAGGTCGGCCTTTTGCACAGCGCCATGGTCGACCCAGACGAATACGAGAGCGAAGAGTGGATCGCCCGTAGCCGCGGCAACGACGATGCCGCCGTCGCGACGGGATGGGCCCGTCTCGCAGCGAAGGGATTGGCCACGGGCACGGCACTCAACGACGCCGGGCGCAGTCTTCGTCGGGAGCTGGAGCGACGCACGGATGCGCTCACGGCACCCGCATGGCAAGCGGTCGGCGAACCGACGACCGAGCGGTTGTGCTCGGCCGTCGAAGCGCACGAGGCCGCGTTTCTTGCCCGGATCAACGCGACCGCCGGACCGAAGTGGATGCCTGCCATCCGCCACACCCCCGACTGAGCGACTCACTCGGTCGACGGGCCGGCACCCGCGGTGGCCAATACGGGTTGTACCGGATCGTCGCCGGATGTGCTCGCCGCGAGATCGTCGCGGGTGATCGCCACGAGTAGCGCCGGCAGCACCGCCAGCGTGGCCACTAGCGCCATCAAGATCATCAACGCAGTGAGCAGCCCGTAGGCGGCGAACAGCGGCATCGGGGCGAGGGCCAAGATGCCGAAGCCGACCGCCGAGCTGACCGCCGAGGCAACCAGCGCCAGCCCGGTGCCCTCGCCCGCGATACGCACTGCCGTTGCCCGCGTACCGTGGCGAGCAAGCTCCTCGCGATATCTGGCGATGAAGTGGATGGCGAAGTCGATGCCGATACCGATCGACACCGCTGCAATGGTCGCGGTCACGAGGTTGATGGCAAAGCCGGCCGCATACATCACGGCATACAGCCAGGCGACCACCATCATGATCGGCACGACGCTGACCAGGCCGTAACGCAGCGACCGCAGGAACACGCTCCCCAGCAGGAAGCACAACACCAGCGCGACGGGCAACGACACCTGCAGCGCCCGATTCGTCGCATCGAGCGATGCCTCGCGCACGAGGGCGCTGCCCGTGACCTGCACGAATGTGCCGCCGAGGTCGTCCGACAGCGAGTCGGCGATCGGCGTCAGCTGCTCGCGGGTGGCGCTGACCGATTCCTGTGATCGGCTGTCGACCACACCCATCTCGAACACCGTGCTCGGCTGCTCGCCGAGTTGCACTGCGGTGTTGACGTCGTCGGGAGTCAGCGCCAGGCGCTCGGCGTCGAACGGCACGCCGGTCTGTGCGGCCACGCCGATGAGGGCGGTGACCTGCTCGCGGGTGTCGGGAATTCCGTTGCCGTCGACGTCGGTCAGGGTCACTCCGGTCTGCTGCTCGACGAGGCCGACCATCAGGTCCGACTCCGCCGCAGCGTCGAGCACCTCGAAGACACCGCCGTCGATGGTCACCCCGTCGGCGTCGCTGGCCAACGAGTCGGTGTCGAGCGCACGGATCTCGTCGAGCCGCTCGCCAACGAGGGCGAGTGCGGCGGGATCGGCGAGATCGCCTTCGACGTACAGCAGCGCCGGCTCGCCGCCGCGGTCGCCGACGTGCGTATCGAGCTGGTCGAGACCGACGACGAAGTCGGTGTCGGGCGAGAAGAAGTCTTCGACGTCGAACTCGGCTGGCACCTGCACTGCGAACGTGGCGGCGACCGCAGTGACCACCAGTGCGGCCGGCACCACGATCGCCGGCCGCGCCGCAAGCGCGCCGACGGCAGCGCCAATCCGTCGAGCGATCCGCCCGTCGGTCGATGCCACCGGCATCTCACCGGCGCGCAGGCCGACGTGCTTGCGCCGCTGGACCAGGTACGGCACCACCAGCGTCACCGCGGCGCTGAGCACGGTGAGCACCACGCCGAGCCACGGCATCACGAACACGAGCATCAGCACCGCCCCCATCGCCATCGACGCAGCACCGATGCCAGCAGCGATGCGCAGCACCGTCGAGCGCCGCGATGGCGAGGGTGCCGGTACGTCGGTCTCGATGCGCGACAGCACGAGTGGCGTCACGATGCCCAGCAACAGGTACGCCGAACCGAGGGCGATCGCCGCGCCGATTCCGAACTGGATGATCGACTCGATGCCCGAGGTGAGGTTGGCCAGGAAGGCCGTTGCACCAGTGACGAACGCGAGTAGCAGCGCCCCCGACACCGCGGTCAGTCCCGCCACGAACGCGGGCTTCGATGTCTGGCCCTCGGCCCGCTCCTCTCGATAGCGGCCGATCCCGTGGAAGGCGTAGTCCACGCCGAAGCTGATCATCGCCACGGGCACGATCAGCGACAGCACCAGGTCGTCCTTCAAACCGATCAGGTTGGAGATGCCCTTCAGCCACATGATGAGCACGAGGAACGCAACGCTGACGGTGGCGAGCACCCAGTAGCTGCGGAAGGTGATGCCCACCAGCAGCAGCACCGCGAGGATCGTGAAGCCGATGAACGGCCCTGCGACTGCGCCCTGCTCCTGTGAGGTGAGGTTCACATCGATGGCCACACCATTGGCCTGCAACCCCTCGACGCGGAACACCTCTTGGACCGAACGGTCGAACTCTTCCACGTCGGTGTCGCCCCCGAGGTTGACCGAGGTGGCGCCGAATCCGAGCAGTTCGTCGTCGGACAACACCGTGATCGCCAGCGCCGGCACCGTCCAGCCATCGGCGTCCTGCGTCGACTGCGCCGAAATTCCGAGCACATCGGACCGCTCGCCGTACCCGGCGATCAACGCTGCGCCGGCCGCGGCCACTTCCTCATCGGAGGCATCGGCGAGTCCGGCCCCGCCGTCCGCGCGCAGCGCTTGGTCCACGAGCGAGGCCATGCTGACCACGCCGGTCACGTCGGTACGCGTCTCGGTGTCGAAGTACGAGAACAGGGTCGGCGCCAGCTCGGGATCAGCGCGCAGTGCTTCCTCCGCAGCGAGCAACGATCCCAGCGACTCAGCATCGAGCATCTGCCCATCGTCAGCTTCAACGATGATGAACGTCGGATGCACCGACGAGGCGAACGTGTCGTCAATCCGGTCGCGCGCAGTGAACACATCGCCGCTCGGTTCGGTCGAGGCCGAGCTGTCCGGGGCCATCGCAAGAAACGGCACGACCAGGAGGCCGGTCAGGACGAGCAGGGCCGCGAGTACGCGCCCCGGCCGTTGCTGCAATCGAGTGATTACGGACGTGAGTGCTGCGGTCATGGCTGCTCCAACGAGAGAGAAGGGGAGAGGAAGACGATGGCTTGACAGTGTCTAGTTGACACGTGTCAATTCATAGCGGGAGCACTTGACACTGTCAAGCGGATCCTTCACGATGGCGGTGTGCCAACGGCCACACGGACCGACGACCTGCCCGCCACGTTGCGCGCCGCAACCGCTGAACTCGTGGCCGAACGCGGGCCGACCGGGTTCAGCCTGCGTGAGGTCGCCCGCCGCGCTGGCGTGTCACACGCCGCCCCGGCGCATCACTTCGGCGACGCCCGCGGTCTCCTGACATCGGTCGCAGCCGAGGGATTCACCACCCTCGCCGCGAACTTCGACACGGCCATCGTCGGGTTGGACGACCCCGTCGACCGGCTGAATGCGATGGGCAAGGCCTACGTCCGCACGGCCGTCGAGAACCCGGGGCACTTCGCCGTGATGTGCGTGGACGAACTCGTCGACGACGCCGATCCGACCCTCGCCGTGGTCAGCGCCGCCGCCTACGAGCGTCTCCTCGACGTCATCAGCGACATTCGCGACGCACACAACCCGGCGCTCGATGTCGATGCGGCGGCCACGATGACCTTTTCGCTCGTCCACGGCTTCTCGACACTGCTGCCCAGCCTTGACGACCTGGCCGAGAAGACCGACACGACGCTCGCTCCGTTCGAGGAGATGGTCGAGAAGTTCACCGGGTTGATGATGAAGGGCTACGCGGCTCGCCCCGAGATCATCACTCGCTAGTACACATGCACCGGCGCAAGGTGATGTCCGCCGGTGGCGAGCAGTACGTCGTCCCCGCCCGGCCACATCTGCAATCGCAGGTCACACGCCGCCTTGTGGCTTGCTTCTTGTTCGAAGCGCAGCCAGGCCAGCGGTGCGTTGTCCGCGGCACGTTCGCCGGCGCGCCGCATCGCCGAGTCGATTCGACGCTGCGTGTCCGTATCGAGATACATCCACACGAGCGAATGCATCACCACCGTCGCCTCGCCAGCGGGAAGTGGCCCATCGAGCTGCTGCTCGACCCAGTCGGCAGCGTCGGACGAATCGATTGCGACGGGATCGGTTGCAGCGATCTGGGTCGCGCCACGGTGCAGTGCGAAGCGCTCCTTTTCGTCGGGCCACACGTACGACAACAGCCGCGTGTGCTCATCCGCCGAGCGCAGATCGATGGGGTCGCGGTCGCACCCCCGACGATGCGTGATGCGCAACGTGGTGTCGAACCGCGGCGCGCCGGCCGGCCACAGGTCGACGAACCTGACGGGCGAGTCGGCCGGACCAGTGGCAGTTTCGCCGTGCTCGAAGCGGAACTTGTCGAGATGAAGGTTGAGACCCGCCGATGCACCGACCTCGAGCAATCGGATCGGCAGGCTCGTGATCGCGGCGATCTCAAGCAGTCCGACGATGAGCGCCGCCGACCGCGCTGGCTCGTTCGTTTGTAGGGGGTGCGCCAGCGCTTTGACGACCTCGTCGGGTTGCCGATCGAGCACCGCCCGTACGATCGGCCACGCCGCGTCTGGATCGTTGTCGCCGCCGACAGACCCGTAGTGCGCAGTGAGTGGCGGTTCGTCGCCGTTCAGCACGCGCCAGTGAACCCCGCTCAAGGCGCGCTGCGCGTGGTAGTCGTCGACCGGAGCGTCGAGCGTCGGCAGCAGCAACTGCGCAGTTCCTCCTGACGGCCGGGAACGCACGTCCTCGGCCATCAACGCCAAGAGGCGCGACACGAACGGTGACCCGATCTCCGCAAACTCTTCGGAGACGAACTCGAGCCGTTGCACCAGTGCGTCAATCGTGGCGTCGTCGTGTTGCATCATTCTCCGTTTCCTCCCGACTCGTCACGACCGCCGAAGCGGAACCATGCGCCGATACGTACCGACGCGCCAGAGCCACTCGACGGGGCCGAATCGAAAGTGCCGCAACCACAGCGGCGACCACCACAGTTGCAGCGCCCAGACCACCAGCACGAACGCGGCAAGCCACCCACGGCCGATGTCGTCGCCGAGTAGAGCGAAGAACGTCACGCCGAGCACCGACTGCGACAGATAGTTGGAGAGCGCCATTCGACCGATCGATCGAATGCGCAGCCTCCCCGCCGTGTCACCGCCGGCGTCCCAGCGGACGATGATCCCGATGTAGGCCAGCGCCATTGGCACGATGGCCAACACTGCGGGAATGTCGCCGATCACGGCGACGTCAACCGCGTACCCCGACAACGCGTGCACCCCGAAACCAGCCACGGCAAGCGGCAACCCGACGGCCAGCCCGACACGCGTCATGGTGCGGTACACGCGGGGCGCACGCCGTCCCTGCAGCACGCCCCAGCGGTAGAGCGCGATGCCGATCAGCATCATGCCGAGCGCCCGCGCCACGAGCCACACGAAGAGATAGACGCCAACCGCGTCGATCTGCTCGCCGTCGGGTGTCCAGTACTCGACTGGCCCGGGTCCGTTCTGAGGGATCGCCGCTTGTACCGGCCACGCAATCGCCGGCGGGAGCAACATGAGTCCCACACCGAGCACGGCCAGCAGCCGCGGGGACGCCGCGCGCAGCGCAAGGAGCACCGGCGAACACAGCGCGTACACCACAAGGATGTCGCCATCCCAAAGGAGCGTGTGGGCGAGGCCGATCAGCAACAACAAGAAGTTGCGCCACACGCTGAGACGTACCGGTCGTGCACCTTTGGCCGCCGCGCGGTCGGCGAACAGCACGATGCCAGCACCGAACAACGCCGAGAAGATCCCCATGAACTTGCCGTCGATGAAGATCTCGCCGAGCCCACCCACCAGCTCGTCAAACCACGTGTGCGACCCGCCAGCGTCGACGTTGAAGTAGGCCTCACTCACCAGCGCGAAGCCGACGACGTTCATCGGCAAGATGCCGAGTACTGCGATCCCGCGGATGGCGTCGAGCGACGTGATCCGGTCGCGGCCCTGGGTTGGAGACGAACGTGCCTCGTCGGCGCTCAGCTCGGAGGACGGCATTGGCAGTGGAAGGTTGTGCCGCTCAGGTGTCGGCGAGGGTCTTCCACGGGCTGGCCTGTTCCAGCTGCAGGGCCAGTCCGAGCAGCAACGCTTCCTGTCCGAGATCTGCGCCGAAGTGGATCCCGAGCGGCAGCCCACGATCATCGGTGGCCAGCGGAAGCGAGATCGCCGGGCCACCGCTGGCGTTCTGAAATGGCGTGATCGGGACGTGGCTCCTGGCCCGCGCCATGTGCACGTCGCCCGGAATGGTGGTGTCGAAGTAGCCGATCTCCGGAACCGGACGACCAAGGGTCGGCGAGAGCAACACGTCGCAGTTCGCGAACGTTGCGGTGTAGTCGGCCTCGAAGCGCCGCAGCCGGCGTACGGCACCGGGCAGCCGGGTGATGTGCCGAGTGAAGTACTTGGCGAGGTACCTCGTCCATGGTTCGAGTTGGTCGCGGTCGAATCCTTCACCGAAGGCGCGTGCGCCCATACGCCACATCAACGCCGGCACCAAACTCCAGAACACGAAGAAGTCGTCGACGAACGATGCCGAGAACGGGTTGCCGATCGGCTCCACGCGATGTCCGAGCGACTCGCACAGTTGCGCGATGCGTTCGGCCTCGGCCACCGAACGCGAGTCGAACGTGACGCCCTCGGCATCGGTGGTGATCAGTCCGATACGCAGCGGACGATCGAGCGGATCGGTGACGTGGTCGACCGCCGGGAGTGCTGGGTGGCGGAAGTGTTGTTCAGCACCGTGCATGAACAGCGCGGTGTCGCGCACGGTGCGGCTGACCACACCTTGGACGGCGATGTTGATCGGCACGATCTTCGGCAATTCCGTCTGGCGAATTCGATCCCGTGTCGGCTTGAGGCCGACGAGCCCGCAGTTCGCCGCCGGGATTCGAATCGAGCCGCCGCCATCGTTGGCGTGGGCGATGGGGACCACACCCGCGGCGACCAGCGCCGCGGATCCGCCCGACGATCCGCCCGTGGAGTGGTCGAGACTCCACGGGTTGCGAGTTGCGCCGGTGAGCAGCGGCTCGGTCGTGGCCGTCAGACCGAACTCGGGCAGTGTCGAGGACCCGAGCGGGATCACGCCGGTCGACTCGTACTGCAGGACCAGCGGCGATGATTCCGCCGCTGGGGTGTCGGGCATCGCCCGCGAACCGAAGCGATTCGGCACGCCCTCGATCGCGTCGGTGTCTTTGATGTACGTCGGCACTCCGGCGAGTACGCCCGTCGTACCGGCAGCCGCCATGTCCGTCGCGCGGTCGATGGTCGGCGTGACGATGGCGTTGATCTCGCCGTTGACCGCGTCGGCACGAGCGAGCGCCGCTTCGATCGCTTCGGTCGGACTCACCCGGCCGGCAGCGATTTCCGCAGCGAGACCGACTGCGTCGTGAGTTCCGAGCGCGTCGTCGGTGAAGGCGTGCGTCGATCGGGTCATGGCGCGGACTCTAGATCGGCGGTGGTCGCGAGTGTGAGCTTTACATCATTATCGTGACGTAATAACCTCCGGTGATGCCCAAGGTCGTCGACCACGAACAACGACGTGCGGCGCTCATCGATGCCGCCATCGACGCAATCGCCGACGTCGGGCTCGAGCGGGTCACCCTGCGCGAGATCGCGCAACGCGCCGGGGCGACAACCGGCACGATCGGCCACTACTTCCGCGACAAGGACGCACTGCTGGTGGCCACCCTGCATCACCTGGCCGACCTGCTTGCGCAGCCGGATTCCGCAGCGGTGAACTTCAGGCACGCCCGCCTCGGCCTGCACCTACCGATCGACGACGCGGCGCGTCGACAGTGGAAGGTGTGGCTCGCCTACTGCGGCGCCGCGCCGAGTTCGCCCACGCTGCTCGTCGCCTACCACGAGTTCTACGCACGGATCGAGCAGTCGGTGGCCGATCATCTCGAACGGAACGGTGTGGACGACGCCACCGAGATCGCGGGCGCCATCGTCGCAGCGGTCGACGGCATTGGGTTGTGCGCGTCGGTCGCCCCCGACCTGTGGCCCGTCGAACGCCAACAACGTGCGCTCCATCGCCTCCTCGACAACCTCGTCGCCCGCGCCCCGACCGGAGCGTCGGCATGACCGAGATCCTGCATCTTCCGAAGACCACGAATACGTCGGCGATCTGCGCCGCCATCGAGGAGCACGGCGGGGTCATCGTCGACGACCTACTCGACGCGACCATGCTCGAGCGGTTGTCGGCCGAGCTGTCGCCCTACATCGATCACTGCCCCACCGGCACCAACACGTTCGCCGGGTTCGACACCAAGCGCGTCGGCGCGTTGCTGGCGCGGTCGGCAGCGTGCCGTGAACTCGCTGTACATCCGCTGGTGAACGCGTCGAGCGAGCAGTACCTCGCTCCGTACTGCGATCAACACCAGTTGCACTTCACGCAGGCGGTGAGCATCGGCGAGGGTCAGGGTGCGCAACCCCTGCACCGCGATCGCGGCGTGTGGGGGTCGGCATTGAACCGATCGGTCGAGACCCAGTTCAGCACGATCTGGGCACTCACCGACTTCACCGAGCCGAACGGAGCGACACGCTTCGTGCCGGGTTCACATCGCTGGGACAAGGATCGAGTGCCGACCGACGACGAGATCGTCGCCGCCGAGATGCATCCCGGCTCGGTGCTGCTCTACAACGGCACGGTGATCCACGGCGGCGGGGAGAACCGCACATCCAATGAACGGGTCGGTGTTCTCATCCACTACACGCTCAACTGGCTCCGCCAGGAAGAGAACCAATACCTGTCGTGTCCGCCCGACGTGGCCCGCTCATTCACTCCGGAGCTGCGCCGCCTGATCGGCTACTCGCTCGGTGGCCCGGTACTCGGTTTCTACTCAACACCCGGCGCGCCCGGCGACGGCGTCGAACTCGCGTCGCCCGAGCGGCTGTTCGACCCTGCACCGGCACCGTGAAGAATCGTTCCGACCGTGCTGGCGTCGACGTCGATCTGAGCGAACTGGGCGGTGCTGAACAGTGCAACCGTGTTGTTGCGGCCCGGCTCGTGCACTCGAACATCCCGAACCATTCTGACTGTAGTCATATTTGATTTGATTTGTCTCTGACTTTCGTCATAATGGGTACATGTCCGCCCACAGTGCCCCTGTCCCGGCCACCCGAACCGCGCGCCGGAAGGCGTCAACGCGGGCGCGGCTCGTGGAGTCGGCCGAACGCCTGATGCGCGACCGAGGGGTAGAGGCGGTGACCATCCAAGACATCACCGACGCCGCTGACATCGGCCACGGCACGTTCTACTTGCACTTCAAAACGAAGGGCGACGTGTTGGGTCCGGTCATCGAACGGCTCGCCGAGCCGGTCCACGAGCGGGTTGACCGTGCCGCGCAGGGTTCCAGCGATCCGGCGCTGCGGATGGCGCTCGGCTTGCGCTTTCTCCTCCGAGCCATCGCCAACGACCCGCTGTGGAGTTGGTACGCCCGGTCGGGAATGTCGTTCAGCGAACTCGTGGCCGACATGGGCTCGGTGCCGCGCAACGACATCGCCAACGGACTCGAGAGCGGCCGGTACGACGTTGCGGATCTCACCACGACAACCAGCTTCATCGATGGGGCCATCGTCGGCGTGGTCCAGGCACTCGACGGTGGCGGGCCTGCGGAGGAGCTCGCCGACACCACCGCGGAGCTGGTGCTGCGCGTACTGGGGATCCCGTCCGAAGAAGCCGCGCAGCTCGCCCATACACCACTCGAACTCGACTGAACTGCTGTTCTGACGACCGACTGAAGAGGAACACCGCATGGCAACGATCACACGCTCAACCCCAAGCCCGTGGGTGATGAACATGATGAACCCAGCGATGAAGTTCGTCATCGCTCGTGGATGGGGATCGGTCGGCGAGCACCTCATGGTGCTGCATTGGACCGGGCGCAAGACGGGACGTGAGTACTCGACGCCCGTCGGCCGCCACGAGATCGACGGCCAGCTGTTCACCATTACGCAAGCGAGCTACAAGTACAACTTCCTCGGTGGACATCCAGCCGAGCTCGTGCTCGACGCCGAACGCCGGCCGTTCACCGCGACCGTCGTCGATGCCCCCGACCTCGTGGGGCAACGGATGCGGTCGATCCTCGATCGACACGATCCGAAGCGCGGCCAGCGTGCGCTGGCGTCGAAGATCGAAGGCGAGCCGACAGTGGAGGAACTCGCGGAGTATGCGTCGAGCGAGGGAGCAGTCGTTCTCGATTTCGTGCCGGCCTGACCGGCCACGGCATCGCGCACGGTCCAGGCGTCAGGAGCCTCGGAGAACCATCTCCGGCAGTCTCGAGGCAACCGCCATCGCCGTTGCTGTCAGTTCCTCCGAGTCCACGCCGGCAGATACTGCGCCGCGACGGACATCCTCGAGCCCTTCGAGAAGTGCAACAGTGATCGCCGCCGCCGTCACCCGTTGCGTCGGTGCGAGGTCCGGGAACTCACGCCCGACCGCCTCCGTCAACCATTCCAGGTAGGCGCCCATGAACCGATCGAGGGCAACGGCCGCACCCTCGTCGTGAGCAGCGCGCGCCCAAATCATGCTCATCAGGCCGGCGCCATCCGCGTCGTCGGCGTTCGCCGCGACGACGTAGCGAAGCGCATCTCCAAACCGGTCGTCGCCGCCCGCTGACGACTGCGCCGCGCGCAGACGTTCACGATGCACGTCGATGACCGACTCCACGAACGCATCGACGAGCTGGGCCTTGGTGGCGTAGTGGTACTGCAACGCAGCGAGCGAGATCCCGAGCCGCTTGGCGACATCGCGCATCGACACGTCGTCGAGACCGTGTTCCAACGCCAGCTCCTCGAAGCACCGCAGGGCGCGCACTGCGGTCGGCGCATCAGATGACGGTGTTGTGCCCACGTTCACATCTCCTCGTGCACATCTCTTCCGTTACCTGTCGGTTGACAGGTAGATGTACTCCCTCTAGCCTACCTGTCAACTGACAGGTGATGGAATTCCCACACCCCCAACAAAGAAGCGCAGGACTCATGTACACCCCCACCGTTCCAGACGTCATCGTGATCGGCGCAGGGCTCGCCGGCTTGGCGGCTGCGCGCGAGCTGACCAGCGCCGGCCGCACCGTGACGGTGCTCGAAGCCCGTGGGCGCGCCGGAGGCCGCGTCCACACGCACCGCCTCGACACGGGCCAGACCATCGACCTCGGCGCACAGCTGATCGGCGACGTGCAGCCGCGAGTGTCCGCGCTCGTCGACGAGATCGGCCTCACGCGTGTTGCCCCCAACGCGACCGGCGATGTCGTCTACATCCCGAGCCCTGGTGCACCGCTGAAGCGAATCGCGGCCGACGAGATCGGATTGGGCGTGCTCGGCCAGCTCGACCTGCTCCAGGCGCTGCATCGGTCGGAGCGAACCATCCGCGGGCTCGCTGGCGCCGATACCGAGCGGCTCGATGCGATGACCGCGGCTGAGTACTTGCAGAGCGTCACATTCCTCGATGCGTCGTTTGGGCTGATCTCGGGCCTGTTGGAGGAAGGAATGTGCGTCCCCCTCGACACGGTGTCCGCGTACGAGGTGCTCGACCAGATCGCTGCGGCCGGGGGGCTCGACGCGCAGCAAGCGTCCGAGCAGTGGTTCTTGGCCGAAGGTACCCAACCGATCGCCGCCCATCTCGAGGCCGCTCTCCCGACCGAGGTCGTCCGCAACTCACCCGTCCATCACCTCGGGCTCGACGAGGCGGGCGTGCGTGTCTCGACCGGCAGTGGCGAATACCAAGCCCAGCGCGTGGTTGTTGCCGTGCCACCGCAGTTCTACGGCCACATCGGCATCACCGAGTTGTTGCCCGAGGCACACCGCCAGGCGATCTCCACCTGGGTCCGCGCCGACGCAGTGAAGACCGTTCTCGTGTTCGACCGATCGTTCTGGCGCGAGCAGGGGCTCTCGGGGACGATGCAGACACCCAACGGTCTCGTCGCAACAACCGTCGACGGCTCCCCCGCCGATTCGAGCGTTGGCGTACTCGTGCTCTTCTCCACGTCCCGATCGGCGCGCCAACTTCGAGATGCCGGCGACGAGCACGACCGCATTGCCGCCGTCGTCGCCTGGTTGCGCGTGATCCTCGGGCCCGACACGCCGTGGCCGATCGCCGGTCGGTCGATCGACTGGTCCGCCGACGCGTGGAGTCTGGGTGGCTACGCCAGCCACCGCGGCATCGGCGGCTGGACGACGGCGCCAGGTCTCTTCGCTCCGGTCGGCCCGCTGCACTTCGCCGGGAGCGAGACGGCGAACGAGTGGCGCGGGTTCATGGAAGGCGCACTGCAATCAGGCGAGCGCGCGGCACAGGAGATCCTCGACTGCGGATGATGCACCGCCGCAACGACGCGTTGTTAGCTCGCGTCGCGCACCGGCCACGAGCGATGGACGGCGTTCTTGCCGCCGCCGTGGATGTTCCGCCAGTGGCTGTTCATCATCCAGGCGCTGTCAGAACCACGCGCCAACGTGGTCGAGGTCCAGTACAACTCGTTGCGCACGTTGGTGAACGGGTGTCCGTCGGTCAGCTGTGGCGCGTACTCCGACAGGTCGTGCAGGCTGAGCATCTCGAAGTAGTTCGGGATCCGCCACTCCCCCGGAGCCGAACCGTCAGACAGGTTGCAATCACCATCGGCCACGACGGCGACCGCGACGAGCGCATCGGCGAATGGCTTCGCCGCCATGCAGTTGGCCTTCTTCATCCACACCAGGCCGGTCAGATTGTCGAGCACGGTCCCGTCGCCGTTGTCGGTGAAACGTTGTGCGGGCGCCGGTACACCGATTCGTGTTTCGCCGTCCTGCCCGGTGCCGGCGCAGTCGATCGTGTCGCCGTCGTTGTCGAAGCACTCGGTCTGGTTGGTCGCCGCCAACGAGAGCGGTGAGTCGTCGGTGTGCTCATCCGAGCGGACAGCCCACACCCACCACCGGGCCGTCGCCTTCGTACCGGTGTCGAACCGACCTGATTGGAAGAAGCTGCCGGTCCACGCCTTGTGCTCGCTGTCGGCTCGACTGGTCGACGTCCAGTGCATCTCGATCTTCACGTTCGTGAACGGATGCCCCTCGGCCAACGCGGGTCCGCTCGATGATTTTCCGACCTCGACCAGGCTCATCAGTTCACGTACGTTCGGCACCCGCCAGTCGCCGGCGGCGGACCCGTCGGACAGCCGGCAGTCGTCGTGGCCATCGGCGAGATCGGCAGCGCGGCGCAGTGCCTCGGCCCAGCTGACCTTGCCTCGTCGCTGAGGCACTTGCCGCGCTGCAGCCAGATCAAGCCGGTGAGGTTGTCACGCACCGTCCCATCGCCATTGTCCGTGAAGCGCGGATCGGGACTGCGAACACCGGATTGGACATCGCCGTCCTGGCCGGTCCCGGCGCAGGGAATCGAGCTGCCCGCGCTGCTGTAGCAGGCTGTTTGTCCAGTTGCCGCGACCACACGAGGGCGTGCTTCGGTGTCGGGCTCGTCGCTCGAACCATCGTCATCGCTCGAACCATCACCCGACGGGCCGCCGCCGGTCGATTCATCGCTCGGACCGCTCCCAGGTGCACCACCGCCCGTTGCGCTGGGACCGGCGTCGGCTGGATGACTCACCGACGGTTCGCTCGGGCTCTGACTCATGGCCATCCGCACCGCTGGTCGGGTGCTGGTCGCAGCCGCCTCGATCTGTTCGAGCGGGGTCGCTTCGTCGGCGACGGCGGTCGACAACGACGCACCGAGCGCGATCGCCGTGACGGCGATGATCGCGACCCGAACACACTGCACATCGGGGGTATCGGCACGTGCCGCACACAACCTGAGCGCACGATTCAGCCGGCCGTTGTCGCCGCCTCGAGGGTGGCGAACAGGTCCTCCACGATTGCGTCGCGATCGAAGCCTTGCCAGTACACGATCGTGCGGTCGCGATCCGTCCGCTCGACGAAGGCTCCATCGACGAACGATGGAGCCGAAACGACGACGGATTCGGCCCAACTCGGTTCGGCAACGATGGCCACGCCAGCCAGATCGAACAGCGAGCGGCGGGGAGGGTCGCCGAACGGCATCGACGATCGGAAGAGTTCCGCCGCGTAGTCGCCGAAGGTGGAGTGCCGCATGCCGGTACGGCCGATGATCGGTGGTTCGATCGACGGGCCGAGCCCGGGCATGCGGGCGACGGCCTCGTCGATCGTCAGGTCCACGGCAGCGGTGCCGGTGAGATCGCCGGGACGAACGGTGACGATCTCGAAGTCGAGGCCGCCGTCGACGCCCTCATCGAGCACGAACGACAACGCGCCGGGGTCGTTGTCGAGGTTGTACTCGGGAGTTCCGAGGGGATAGTTGGAACCGAGCCATACCACCCGTAAACCGTCGGCGATGTCGGGTGCCTTGGCCAACGCCAACGCCACGTTCGTCAGTTTCCCGATGGGGATCACCACCAGCTCATCGTTGGCGCGTGCGGCGTCGATGATCGCGTCGACCGCGACGTGACCTTCGTGATCGGGCTCGCCGAGGGAGGGCCGGATCTCTTCGAAGCTGCCATCGACGCCGGGCAACACGGGCACCGCGCCGCCCTGATCGGCGAGGGCAAGGATGCGCTCGGCCTCGGCCAGGTGCGCATCGACGTTCCCCCCTGCGCGAGTGGCGTTCACGGTGATCGCCGCAATGTCGAACAGATCGGGACGAAGCAAGGCGTAGGCCAGCGCGTGTTGGTCGTCGAGCTCGTTGTTCGCATCGGTGTCGATGATCACTGGGATCGACCCCGGCAGTGCACTCGGAGCAGTGGTTGGTGGCACGGTTGGGGGCACGGTTGATGTCACTGCAGACAGTGTCGTCGACGACGATTCGGTCGTTGCCGGGGCGGTGGTCGACACGCTCTCGCCGACCGACGGTGCCGGTGTCGTCGTGCTGCTTGATCCGCCTCCTGCGCAGCTTGCTGTAGCCAGTGCAACGCCGGCCGTCGCAAGGAGGAGTGGTCGGATGCGGCGAGAGCGACTCATGTCTGGATATCGGTCGTCGAGTCGTCGGCTCCCACGAGCGCACAGTGGAAATAGTCGGCATCGAGTACTGCGTGGTCGGCGCCGGCGGCGGTCACACAGATGCCAGTGGCATCGGGCGGTCGGTTGGCGAGCTGCATCTCACCCTCCGGCACGAACGGCTGCTGATCGGTCAGCTCCCACGGTGCCCGATCAGCAGATGCCGATCCCACCTGAGAGGCGTCATACACGTCCCAGAAGAAATGTGCATGCACATCGTCAAGCGCCGGCGAGAAGCTGGCCACCCACTCGATCTCGAACTCGTCATCGCGGACGGCGATGTTCGTCATCTCGATACATGCGCCGGCACCAGGGCATTGCGGGCCGTCGTGACGCTCCGGGATGGCTGTCGCGGTCGTGACCGGTGTCGCCTCGGTCTCTGGCGGAACCGTTGCGGCGACCGTGGACGGCGACACGGTCGAGACCGTCGGCACCGGCGTTGCGGGACTCGATGGAACCGAAGCGGCCGTGCCTCCATCACTGTCGAACCATCCGAGTGCGAGCGCGAGTCCGCCGAGCCCGATGATCACGCCGAGAGCGGCGAACGCGGCTACCGCGACGCGTCGGTTGCGACGATGCAGGTCGAGTGACGCGGCGGCAAGACCCGATGGGACCGCCGGATCGCCATTCGAAGGTTGCGCCACCGTCGTCGCCGACGACGGTGCGTCGCGAACTGTTACGGCAGGAGTGGTGGCGTCGTCGTCATCGCTCGTCGTCACGAGTGGAAGTGCTCGGCACCGAGCCGCTCCCAGCCGCTGACCGAGCACCTCGAACTGGTCGCGCAGCTCGGCAGCGGTCGGACGGTTCGCTGGCGTACGGTCGGCGCTACGCACGACGAGGTCGCGGAACGGGTCGACGATGGCGCTGGGCAGCGCGTCGGGCGCGACCCACGACCGAAGCGGCAGCGACTGCGCTGTGCCGTCGGGAGGAGGCAGGTACTCACCGGTCAACAGCTGATGGACCGATGCCGCAAGGGAGTACACGTCGGCCGGTGGTCCCACATCGCCGCCGCGGAGCTCCTCGGGGCTGGCGTAACGAAGCGACAGCGCGTTGGTCGGATTGCTGAACTCCTCAGATCGCGTCAGCGCAGCGATACCGAAGTCGCACACCTTGACGTTCCCGAACGCCCCGATCAGCAGATTGTGCGGCTTGATGTCGCGGTGGATGATGCCGCGTTCGTGTGCCGCGGCGAGGGCGGTCGCCGTCTGCTCAGCCACCATGAGCGTCTCAGGAAACTCGAGACGGCCGCCGCGTGCCCGCATCAGATCGGCGACGGACCCACCCGGCGCGAACTCCATCACGATCGCCAGCGTCTCGTCGGTTTCGATCACTTCCTCGACGTTGACGACGTTGGAGTGCCCACGCAGATCGACGAGCGCGCGCAGCTCCCGCTGCGCACGCCGCCACGCAACTTCCCGGTCGGACCAGTCACGCAGCACCTTGATGGCAACCTCACCACCCGTCGACCGACGAGTCGCCCGGAACACGTCGCCCACTCCTCCACTCCCGAGCGGAACGACGCCGGTGAACGCGTCGAGGTCGAGGGCTGCCATCGGGCCAGCTTCGCGCACGATGCCAAGGGAACGGAGACGGCGTCACCCGACCGGGACTCGACGTGCGCGGTTCTCTAGCGTGGCGGCATGTTCGACCTCCTCATTCGTCGCGGCACGATCATCGATGGAACGGGCGCCGAGCCCTACGTCGCTGATGTGGCCGTCGACGGCGATCGCATCGCAGCGATCGGCACCGAGCTGGGTGCGGCCCGGCGCGAGATCGATGCGACGGGCCGGATCGTGACTCCCGGTTTCGTCGATATCCATACGCACTACGACGGCCAAGCCACGTGGGACTCCGAACTGGCGCCGTCGACACCACACGGCGTCACCACCGTGGTCTTCGGCAACTGCGGCGTCGGCTTCGCTCCGGTTCGCCCGGGCCAGGAACAGTTCCTGATCGAGTTGATGGAAGGAGTGGAAGACATCCCCGGATCGGCGCTCAGCGAAGGAATGACCTGGGGCTGGGAGAGCTTCGGCGAGTACCTCGATGCGCTCGACGCCGGCGAGTACGCCGCCGATATCGCGGCGATGGTTGCCCACGGCCCGGTGCGGGCCTACGTAATGGGCACACGCGGCACCGACAACGAACCCGCCACCAAGGACGAGATCGACCAGATGGCGAACATCGTGGCCGAAGCGATCGCCGCAGGCGCGCGCGGCTTCTCGACGAGCCGCACCCTCGGCCACCGAGCGTTGTCGGGCGAACCGGTCCCTGGCACGTTCGCCGCCGAAGACGAGCTGTTCGCGATCGGGCGAGCCGTGAAGCAGGCGGGTCGCGGCCTGTTCGAGGTGGCGCCCTCGGGCGTGATCCCCACGGAGGATCACATCTCCCCCGATCTAGAAGTCGACTGGATGTGTCGCCTCGCCGAGGAGGCCGGGGTGCCCGTGACGTTCCTCATGCTGCAAACCGACGTGGCGCCGGACGACTACCGCAAACACCTGGAGTTGATCGGACAGGTGCGCGCCGAGGGCCACCCGGTGACTGCGCAGGTTGCGGGACGACCCTTCGGGGTGCTGCTCGGCCTCACCGCGCGGCATCCGTTCATGGTGTGCCCGAGCTACGCACCGCTGCTCGAGCGGCCGCTCGATGAGCTCGTCGCAGCGATGAGCGACCCAACGATGCGGGCGACGCTCGTCGACGAGTACCGCTCGATGATCGCCGCCCTCCGCGCCGAGCAGCCGCTCTTGGCGAAGGCGATGGAGAACTTCAAGCGCACCTATCCGCTCGGCGATCCCGTGAACTACGAGCCGACCGACGCCGACTCGATCGCCGGCGTGGCAGCCGCCACCGGACGCGACCCGGTCGAGGTGTACTACGACGCCCTCCTCGAGCGCGATGGCCGAGCGATCGTGCTGAACACCTTGCTCGGCTACACCGACGGTGACGGCGACGCGCTGTTCGAGATGCTGTCGAGCGACCATGCGGTGATCGGTCTCGCCGACGGCGGCGCGCATTGCAACCTGATCTGCGACGCGTCGACACCTACGTGGATGCTCACCCACTGGTGCCGCGATCGCGACGGCCAACAGCTGGGGCTGGCCGACGTGATCAGGAAGATGACCTCGGAGACGGCATCGCTGTTCGGGTTCGACGACCGCGGTCGAGTCGAGGTCGGCTTGCGCGCCGACCTCAACGTGATCGATCACGATCGACTGACGCTCCGAGAGCCGCACATGGTGGCGGACCTTCCTGCGGGCGGCACCCGCTTCCTGCAGGACGCCGAGGGCTACGACTACACGATCGTCGCCGGCCAGATCACGCGCGATCACGACGAATTCACCGGCGCCACTCCCGGTCGCCTCGTCCGACTCCGCTGACGCCGCCCGCCGGCATGTGTTTCGAGCAGCTCGAACGGTTCAACATCCGGCCGACACCGTTCTCGGCGTATACGGCCGAGGATCTGTGGAATGACCCGCACATCTCCGAGCGCATGCTCGCATTGCACCTGGACGGCGACGTTGCGATGGCGTCGCCGACGGCCGAGTTCATCGAACGAGCCGTGGCGTGGATCACCCATCGGTGCGCCATCGACGACGCGTCGCGCGTGCTCGATCTGGGCTGCGGTCCCGGTCTGTATGCCAACCCCATCGCCCGGACAGGCGCAGCGGTCGTCGGCGTCGACTTCTCTGAGCGTTCCATACGCTTCGCCGAGCGCAGCGCCGACCCAGAGGCCTCGCCGACGTTCATCCTCGGCAACTATCTCGAGGTCGACGTTCCCGGCGACTTCGATCTCGTTCTCATGGCGATGTACGACTTCTGCGCTCTGAGCCCCGACCAGCGCCACCAGCTTCTGGATCGAATTCGCGAGTGGGTGCGTCCCGGCGGCCGCTTCGTGTTCGACGTCTATGCCCTGCGCGCGTTGAACGAGCGCCAAGAGTCGGTGACGTATGCGCCGAACCTGATGGATGGGTTCTGGTCAGCACATCCGTACCACGGCTTCTTGCGTACCTTCGTGTATCCGGAGCGTGGTGTCACGCTCGACAAGTACGAGATCATCGAAGCGCACCGCACGCGCACGATCTACAACTGGCTGCAGCACTTCGACCAGGCCTCGATCGCGAAGGAACTCGACGGTGCCGGTTTCGTTGTCGATGAGTTCCGCAGGGATCTCGCGGGCACCGAGCGCGACAGCGAATCGAGCGAGTTCTGCGTCGTGGCGCAGTCGCGCTGAGCGATCTCACGCGATACTCCTTGACCATGGCCTCCACTCCGACGGGGACGGTGACATTCCTGTTCACCGACGTCGAGGGGTCGACCATCCAGTGGAGCCGGACGCCGGAATCGATGGCCCTTGCGATCGACCTGCACGATGCGCTCGTGAGATCGGTCATTGAACGATCCGGTGGCTATGTCTTCTCGGCAACTGGAGACGGCTTCGCCGCGGCGTTTGCCCGGTGTCGAGACGCCGTCGCCGCCGCCACGGCGATCCAGGATGCGGTTCGTCAGGCACCGTGGCCGTCCGACTGCCGCCTTGCAGTGCGTGTCGGGTTGCACGTCGGCGAGGCCAACGAGCGCGATGGCAACTACTTCGGGCCGGCGGTCAACGCAGCGGCGCGTGTCATGGGTGCAGGGCACGGCGGGCAAATCGTGGCCACGACAGCGGTCGCCGACATCGTCGGGACGTCGTCGGTCGAGTTTCACCCGCTCGGCACCTACGACCTGCGCGGCTTCGACCTTCCGTTCGCGCTCGTCCAGATCGGGAGTGGACGACACGAGTTCCCATTGCTCCGCGCCGCCACGAGCGCGGCGGAGGTTGAGGAATCTCGAGCGATCGGTACGCCGATCGTGGACCGCGAACGCCCGTTGGCCGAACTGCAGGCGGCTGTAGAGGGCGCCCGGCGTGGTCGCGGACGAATGGTGTTCCTCACTGGAGAACCGGGTGCCGGCAAGACCACGGTGGTACAGCAGCTGGCCGTGGCCCTCCAGAACACCACGACCGAGATCCTGCGCGGCTATTGCGACCCGCTCGCCAGTCCGCGCCCGCTCGGGCCGTTTCTCGACATGGGCTCGACGGCCGGCTCGGCGTTGCGCGGTGCCATCGACCTGAACGCCGAACACCACGAGATCGGCATGGAGATTCAGCGCCGCCTCGGCGCAGCCGACCACGCACACGTGCTGGTCATCGAAGACGTGCACTGGTGCGACGAGGCCACGCTCGAGGTCCTGCGATTCATTGCCCGGAGGGTCGCTGGCCTCGGCGTCGTCGTGTTGTGCACACTTCGGCCCGATGGTCTCAGAGACCGGACTGCCGTGCGCTCACTCATCGGTGAACTCGTCGGTCGACCTGAGGTACAGCGCATCGATCTCGAGCCGTTGTCGCTCGCCGCCGTGACGCAGCTGATCTCCGAGAGCGCATTCGACTACGACGCCGAAGAAGTGTTCGCCGCGACCGGCGGAAACCCCTTCTTCGTCACCGAACTCCTGGCAACCGACGACGACGTGCCCGCCACGGTGCGTGATGCCGTGCTGGCCCGCGTCGATGGGCTGCCGACGCAAGCGCAGGAGCTGCTGCGCATTGCGTCGATCTCCGCTCGGCCACTGCGTGTCTCCGAGTTGGCGACAGTCGCTGCAGCATGCATCGACCAACTCGACTCGCTGATCGACGGCGGGTTCCTCGTCAACGGGCGAACGGGAATCGGATTCCGCCATGAACTCGCGAGGGCCGCCACCTACTCCACGCTCGGAGTGCTGCAGCGTCCGCAGCTGCATCTGCAGATGCTCGCGGCGCTCGCCGACGCCCGCCTTCCCGACGCCGCCGAGTTGGCCCACCATGCGATCGCCGCTGCCGACGACGAGATGATTCTGCGCTACGTGCCGGTCGCCGCAGACATCGCCGAGCGCAGCGGATCGCAAGTTGACGCCGCAGAGCTCCTGGCTGCGGCGATCCCGAGCGCCGACCGCGTCGACCCCGCGATGGCCGCCGATCTACGGATTCGACGCGCCCGAATGAGCAGCTCACCCGTCGAAGCAGCCGCCGAACTCGAGACCGTGCTGCGTTGGGCCAGGGCGAGTGGCGACCACACCGTCGAAGGTCGCGCGCTCGTCGTGCAGGCGGGGGCGCGGATCAACACGTCGCGGGGTGAGGCGCGCCGACTGATGGACGACGGCATCGAGTGCATCCGGCGGACCGAGCCAGGCCCGGCCCTGGTGCAAGGGCTGTACGCGTCGTCCTTCCTCCACGTGATGGATCGGCGCGACTCACCCGCCCGAGACCATGCGCACGAAGCACTGCGGCTCGCGCGCGACCTCGGCGAAGAGTCGTTGATCGCCCAACTCGAACTGCACCTCACGACGATCCAGCTGGTGACCGGCGACATCGACGAGGCGCTCGCGTCGTTTCGCTCGGCAATCGATCAGGCGCGTGCCAGCGGCGAGTTGCGACAGTTGAGCCATCTGTCGAACATCGTCGGGTCGATGTGCGGCGAACGCCGCCGTTATCCCGATGCGGTTTCTGCGCTCGAAGAGGCGATCGCTGTCGACCGACAAATCGACAACGAGGTCATGGGCGCCTACGCACGCGCCTGGCTGGCGCGCGTGCACTTCGAGCGGGGCGACTGGGAGCAGGCGGAGCAGATCGCGCACGACGTCGTGCCCGGTGCGCTGACCGACTCGATCCCCGATGGATTCACGGCCGGCGGCACGCTCGGTCGTCTCAACGTTCGTCGTGGAGCCGGCGCACCGCCTGACGAGCTCTTGGAGATCGCGGCGCACGTCGACAAGAGCTTTCTGCAGTACGCCTGGCCTCCACTGTGTGGACTGGCGGAGTGGTATTGGCTGAACTCCGAGGTCGAACGCGGCCAGGAACTGATCGACCCACTGCTCAGCCAGGCGTTGCAGTGTGACAGCGAATGGGCGCGCGGCGAGGTCGGCTTCTGGGCGTGGCGCTTCGGTCTCATCGGCACGCTGCCCGACGGAAGTGCCGAACCGTTCGTCTTGATGGCGAGCGAACGCCCCGAGCGCGCCGCACCGTTGTGGCAGCAGATCGGGTGCCCTTACGAGGAAGCAGTGGCCCTCGCCGGCGAACCTGCGGCACGGGACACCGCCCGGGAGATCTTCACCCGGCTCGGCGCCCAACCGTGGATCGACCGACTGGACGTGCGATGACGACTCCGTGGGCACACACCGCTCGGGGCTGGCCCTGTTCGAGTGCGCTCAGTCGACGCCAGGGACCGCTGGCCGGGGCGGGTTCTCACCCGCCAACATCGCTTCGAGACGTGGGCGGTTTCCCGCGACCATGTCCTGGTCGGTGAAGATCCAGAACGTGTCGTTCACCACGGCGTCGTGCACGAGGTCGGCGACCTCATGCGGAGCGTTGCCGCCGGCGATTGCATCGCGCACGAATTGCATGCGCATCTCGAGCATCGGATCGGGCTCGACGTCGTCGAGTGCTGGCTTCGCTGCCCATTCCGGGCGGTTGCGGTCGCTGTCCATGATGTTGGTGCTGACCCACCCAGGGCACAGGCAGGACACGCCCACATCGGAACCCTCCATGGCGAGCTGGCCGCGCAGGCCTTCGGTGATGCCCACGACGGCCCACTTGCTGGCCGAGTAGGGGCCGTACCCTGGGTAGATACCCGCCATGGAGGCGGTGTTCACGATGTGACCCTCGTTCTGTTCCTGCAGCAGCGGAAGGAACGTGCGCATTCCGTGCACGACACCCCAGAAGTTGACGTTCATCACCCATTGCCAATCGGCAAGCGTCTCGTTTCCTCCACCGACACCAGCGTTGTTGCACACCACATGCACCGCGCCAAACGCACCGAGCGCCTCGTCGCGCAGTCGGTGAATGTCGGCCTCGTCGCTCACGTCGGTCGGCACGGACGTCGCCCCCGGGCCGAGCGCGCCGACGGCCTCGGTCGCCGCGGCCAGTGTGGGTTCCTCCACGTCTGCCAGCACGACGTGCATTCCGGCTCGCGCGAAGCGCTCAGCGAGGGCTCGCCCGATCCCGGATCCCGCGCCAGTGACGACAGCGGTCTTCCCCTCGAGTTCGTTCACGTCACACTCTCCCCTGGTCCTGCGGTGTTCGTCGCGCTGCGCGGCGAAGTGTAGGTGGACCCGGCGCGACGGATCGGCACCGAGCGCTCAGACGCCCGTCAGGTCGCGGCACCAAGCGAGTACGTCGGCTTGCACGGAGGGATCATCAATCCCAGCGGGCAACGGCCGCGCTGCCCCCCGCTGGACATACGAGCCGTTGGGGTAGTCGCCGTTGATCGCGTCGTACAGCTTCTGCGCACCCTTCTCAGGGCTGGCGAAGGCGAGGTTGCGGATCGGCACGAGCCACCGAGGCATACCGTCTCCGCTCGTCATCGGGGTCTTGACGGCGCCAGGCTCGACCGAGCGAAACCCGACGTCGGGATACTCGCTCGCAAACGCGTTCATGATCGCTGTTGCGGCGAGCTTCGACTGCACATACGGACCGAAGAGCTTCTTGAATGTTGTGGGGTTCGCAAGTTCGTCGATATCCAACGACTTGGCCTTGGCGATGCCGCTCGTAGTGACGGTCGCCATCAACCCGCCCGCCATCACGGGGCTCAGCAGTCGGCCGAAGAGATAGGGCGCCAACGTGTTGACCTGAGCATGCATCTCCACACCGTGATCGGACATCACGCGCTCTCCCATCAACACACCGGCGTTGTTGACGAAACGGTGAAGGTGACCGCGCTCACGAAGTTGTGCCGACGCGCGAGTGATCGAGTCGTGGTCCGCCATGTCGGCCTGGACGATCTCGATCGTCGCGTCGGGGATGTCGTTGCGGATCTCATCGACCACCGATTGCGATCGCGCGGCGCTGCGATTGACCATGACGACGTTCCACCCGTCGGCGGCATGGAGACGCGCAAGGGCAGCGCCGATGCCGCTAGAAGCACCGGTGATGGCAACGGTTCCTGTGGAGTTCATTGTGTCCTCACGGTCGGCATCTCGTACTCACTTGACACTTCAAGTACTTACTTGACGCGTCAATCTATGTGTGATTCCGAGACGCGTCAATCGGTCATCCTCCATGGTGCTCAACCGTTGCAGCGAGCACGACCGACGGGTCGTAGAAGCCGAGTCCGCCGTCGCCGTAGTTCATGTCGAACCCCAAGCGAGTGCGCACCTCGTTCGGCAAGGCCAGCGCGTCCGCGAGCGGCATCGACAGGTTTTGGTTCTCCTCTTGTCGGAGCCAGCCAAGGTTGTAGGTGAGCACCACGCCGTAACGCCAGTCGTTGGTGGTCGTGTTCGCTCCTGCGCCGTGCAACGTGCCCCCGAGCCAGAACAAGACCGAGCCGGCACGCATCTCGGCCCGCACGATCTCGTCGGGTTCCGCTGTTCGCCCTTCGGGCCAGCGGTGGCTGCCCGGCACGAGCTGCGTTCCACCGTTGGCCGCTGTGAACTCGGACATCGCCCACATCGACGCCAGAATCAGATGTGGCCGCGGCAGCGGGAAGTAGGGGTACAGGTCTTCCTCTCGGTGCAGCACCTGATCGCGACTGCCGGGGCCGACCTCGAGCGCCGCGGTGACGTTCAACGTCCACCTCGTGTCGTTCGGCCCGAGGTGGCGGTCGCCGAGTGCGGCCACCACCGGGTGCATCATCAGCTCGCGCATCGTCGGCGAGCGGGCCATCAGGGCGACGACCCGCCGCGTGATACCTGGATAGAAGTCGTTCGGGTCGTCGTCAGCGACCTCCGCTGCAGCCATGACATCGGCGAGCTCGGAGCGCACCGCCGCCACCTGCGGAGGTGAAGCGAGACCCTCGACGACCAGGCAGCCCGCATCACCAAGGGCGTCGTACATCGTGTCCGGGCTGTCGCCGGCAGAGCAGCTGGGAATGACCGGTGCCATCGAGTCACCGTAATGCCCCGGGCCATTCGCCGGTGGGTCCGTCGGCCACCGACGACTGCGCTCTGACGGGCCGATCAGCCGCGCTCGCCGCGCAGCCGGAACGATACGAAGGCAGCCGTCACCGCCGTCAGCGCGGCAACGGTCAGTAGGGCGACTCGGTAGCCGTCGTCGAAGGCCGCGTCGGCCGCCATCCGTAACGCGTCGCCACCCGAGGTCAGACCGCTCGCGACCGAGTTGGCGCCATCGATGGACGACGACGCAGTGTCTGCGTCGGTGGCGGAGAGTGAGGTCAGCGACGGCGCCAGCTCACGCGCGTACACGCTGGCCAGGACGGTACCGACGAGGGCGATCCCGAGAGCGGCACCGACCTGTCGCGTCACTTGGTTGATCGCCGCGCTGTCGCCAGCCTTGGTCGTCGGTATCGAGTTGATGACCACCGTCGTTCCCGTCGGGGCGACCCACGCGGCACCGGCGCCGAACACGGCGGTCCCGGCGATCACGCCGAGCAACCCGTCGGCCGTGGCCGTCACGGCGAGGATGAGGAGTCCGCCCACGATGCCGAGCAGCCCAGAAACCAATACCGTGCGGATCCCGATCCGGTGTGCCGCCGGCATTGCCGTGAACGACACCACTGCGAACAGACCACCGAACGGAATCAGCACCAGCGCTGCGGTGGTCGCCGACTCACCGCGCACTGACTGCAGATAGAGCGGGACCGCGAAGAGCATCCCCGTCACGGTCAGCAAGTTCACGACCAGGCCCACAGCCCCGGCCTGCACGCCCGGAATGCGGAACATCCGCACGTCGAGCATCGGCTCGAGGCGGCGAAGCTCCCACGCGACGAACGCGGCGCACAGCGCCAACCCAGCCACGAGCCCGACCACGATCGCCGGGCTGAACCAGCCGAGGTTCGGACCCTCGATCACGGCGAAGACGACCAGGCCGAGGGCGAGCACGCTGAGCAGCGCCCCGCCGCGGTCGAGTGGTGGCGCGCCCGGTCGGCGGGAGGTGGGAACGAGTGTCGCTGCACCGATCAGGGCGACGGTCACCACCGGGAGGTTGACGAGTAGCACCGAACCCCACCAGAACGAATCGAGTAGGACGCCGCCGACGATCGGCCCGAGCACGGTGCCCAATCCGCCGATCGCCGACCAGATCGCGATCGCCTTGGCTCGCTCGCCCTTCGGAAAGATCACGGCGATGATCGACAGCGCTGGCGGGAAGAACAGCGCCGCACCGAAGCCCATCGTTGCTCGCGCCGCAATCAGCACAGTGGCGCCCGATGCTGTTGCTCCCACGACCGAGGCCACTCCGAAGATCGCCAACCCGGACATGAATACGCCTTTGCGGCCGTAGCGGTCCGCGAGTCCGCCGCCGAGCAGCACGCACCCGGCGAGCACGATGGCGTAGGAGTCCATCACCCACTGGAGTTGGCTGGTCGTGGCGTCCAGGTCGGGGCCGATCTCCGCCAACGCCATCGCGACGACGGTCATGTCGAGCTGGCCGATCAGCAACGCGCCGCAGAGCACGACGAGCGCATACCAGCGCCACCGGTACAGCGCGTCGCCGTCCGACGGCGCCTCTGTGTGATGGAGCACTGGATGGTGCACGCACGGCGGAACCTAGCCTGGACTGCGGGACACCGTTGCACCGCTAAGTTCGGCAGCAAGTTCGTGATTCTCGAGGTGGTCGACATCGTCTTCGGCACCCACG
Organism: Actinomycetota bacterium; assembly: GCA_039194665.1. Taxonomy (GTDB): domain Bacteria; phylum Actinomycetota; class Acidimicrobiia; order Acidimicrobiales; family Ilumatobacteraceae; genus JABSQH01. The sequence continues at coordinate 1,299 of JBCCVW010000003.1, read as the reverse complement.
TCGAACTCGGGAAGCTGCTCGAGGTGGTCCTCATTGTGGTCGTGATGCTCGTCGCCAAAGCCCTCACCGAACGCGTCTTCGACGCGCTCGGCGACGAGCCACGGCGGGGACGATGACGCGCCCCCTAGATGTGTTCGCCGGGGACGTTGTCCTTGAGGTGGTTGAGGGTTGCGGCTGGGGTTGACCAGCCGAGGGCGCCGTGGGCGCGGTGGTGATTGTAGAAGTGGACGAATCCGTCGTAGGCGGTGCGTCGCTCGGCGTCAGAAGTCCAGGGGCGGATGTAGGCCCATGCCTCGAGCAGGATCCGGTGGTATCGCTCGATCTTGCCGTTCGTTTGTAGCCGGTAGGGGCGAGTCTTCTTGACCGCGGTTCCGGTGGCGGCACACGCGTGGGCCCAGCGCTTCTTGTAGCAGGTGCCGTTGTCGGTGATCACTCGCTCGCACGTGACACCTCGGGCGGCGAACCAGTCAGCGGCTCGGGTCCAGAACGCGCATGCGGTGTCGGCGGTCTCGTCGTGGTGAATCTCGGAGTAGACGAGTCGGGCCCGGTCATCGAGTGCTGAGTGGATGTAGCGGTAGCCGACACCGGCGTGGCCGCCGGTCGGTCCAGGACCGCGACCATTGATCCGCCAGCCGCCGCCGTCGGGGATGCCACCGATCTTCTTGACGTCGACGTGGATCAGCTCGCCAGGCCGCTCGCGCTGATAGCGAACCACCGGCTCGACCGCCCGGTCACCGCGATCAAGGCGGCCGCACCCGGCGGCGTTCAGAATGGTCTGCACCGTCGACGCAGCTAGTCCGGTCTCGTGAGCAATGTGGTCTGCACCCCACCGATGCTGACGACGAAGCCGCAGCACTTCATTGCGGCGTTCCACACAGGTGCGGTTCGGTGACCGATGCGGTCTCGAGCTGCGATCGAACAGACCAGTCGGGCCTTCGGCAACGAACCGGTCTCGCCACTTCCGGACGGTCTTCGCGTCGACCTGGAACCGCTCGGCGGTCATCTCGATCGTCCAACGGCGTTGCAATACGCAGTCGACCATTCGTCGCCGACCTTCCGGGGTCAACGGCGCGTTCGGGTGCTGAGTCCTAGCGTGAGCCACGAGTCCCTCCTTGTTGGAGTCGGTGAGTTGTGGAAGACCCACAGACTCCCAAGGAGGGCTCACCTCAACCGCGGACCCCTACACCACCACTCCAGGGACAACCTCCCCGGTCATCACACCTAGATCGCCGGGTCGGCGTCGCAGGCGGTGACGCGGCCGCCGCGGACCAGGCGGTGCCACGACAGGCGTGTCAGGGG
>JBCCVW010000002.1:0-56726 GCA_039194665.1 Actinomycetota bacterium | reverse complement strand
GTGCCACAGTGACGGCACCGGCGTGCCCGTGGCGTTCGAGGATGGCGTTGGTCTCGGGGGCCCACCCTCCGAGGTCGTCGTCCCATGGCACGGTCCCGCCGTCGACGAGCAGACACCCGACGAGTGCGCAGAACGTCTTCGACAGTGACCCGATCTGGAACCGGGTGTCGGGCGCGACCGGTTGTCCAGTTGCGGGATCGACACCGGCGGTCGCCGTCGTCCAGTGAACGGTGTCGACGATGGCCCACGCGGCCCCCGGCACGCGATGACGGGCAAGCAGCGCATTGGTCGCTGGGTCTTGTTCCACCGCTCGCATTGTGGCACGGTGTTCCACGATGCGAAACAGGAGCAGGACCGGAGTGCTGATGGTGATCGGACTCGCTGTTGCGGCGTGCGCCAGCGACGACTCCGCAACGCAACCCAGCGACACGTCGGCAGTGGCAACGACGGCAACAACGGAAACCACGGCACCAGCCACGACGGCCTCGCCGACAACCGGTGTCGAGTCGACGACGACCGAGTCGACGTCGGCCGAGCCGACCACCACGACGGTGACGGCAGTGGACCCGGAGGTCACGGTCCGCGAGCTCGATTGCGCCGCGCAACTACCGAGCTACGTCGAGGAGCGCATTCCCGATGGAGCGGCCTCACCGCGATTGTCGTGCTGGTCGATGAACACCCTCGAGGACTACGGAGCTACCGACGCCGACGCTCGGCGGATCGACGTGACGTACTACATCTGGGAATCAGCAGCGGCTCCCGGCGACCGGAGCGCCGACCCGATCGTGTATCTACCCGGGGGTCCGCGGGGAAGCGCCTACAACAGCCTCATCCCGTTCACCAACGTTGACGTGCAGGGCACGCGAGATTTGATCCTCGTCGACACGCGGGGCAACTCGCCTGTGCCCGGCGACGACAGCGGCGTTCCCCAGAGTGGCTGCCCGGAGTTGTACGACACCGCTATCGCGGTGTTCGCCGCAAACGAGTCGATCGATGCCGAGTACGTCACGCTGCTCGACGGTTGGCAGTTGTGTCTCGATCGGTTGCGGGCCGACGGATGGGACCTCGCCCAGTACAACACCGACAACGCGATCGAAGACCTCGAACAGCTGCGGTCGGCGCTCGGCATCGATCAGTGGAACGTGTACGGCGAGTCGTACTCCACCCGCTACATGCTCGAGTACCTGCGCCAGCACCCCGATGCCATCCGTGCGGCGGTGATCGATTCGGCGACGCCACCCGACACGACGATCTGGAGTCCGGCGACCGTCGGCGCAGCAGTCGATGCCGTGTTCCAGACCGTTGTGGACGGATGTGCCGCATCGGCTGAATGCACCACATCGTTCGGTGACGTACGGGCCAATCTCGACGCGGCAGTTGCGCGACTCGACGAGACCCCGCGCCCTGTCGAGATCACCCACCCGTTGACCGGTGAGCCGGCAACCGTGTCGATCGACGGGCGCGACCTGGCCTTCGGCATCGGCGAGTTGCTCGATCCGGCAACGCTGCCGGCGATCCCGGGCATCGTGGCCGCCATCGCCGCCGGCGACGACGCGCTCATCGACGCGAGCGCAGCGTCGTTGTTGGGTATCGCCGACGGTGGCCTCGGGCTGAGCGCCGCCACGGTGTGCCACGACTTCGGCATCGATCCCGACCGGGTGATGGCTGGCGTCGACAGCGCACTGGCCACCGCTGGCCCGTGGGAACACCTGGGCTATCTCTCGAACATGCCCTGCGAGATCGTCGACGTTCCGCCCGCCGACCAGCAATTCAACGAGCCGGTCGCGAGTGACGTCCCCACGCTTGTTGTGGTGGGCCTGCTCGACAGCTCGACCCTGCCCGCCGACGGGCTGGCGGTCGCCGATCAGCTCGCCAATGCGACACGCCTGGTGTTCGAATACGAGGGCCACGTGCCGGTGCGAACGAGCGAGTGCGCACAGCAGATCGCCCGGGCGTTCTGGGACGACCTTGGCGATGTCGACGCGAGCTGCGCCGCCGCCGCCAACGCCGAACCGATCGTGTACGGCGGCTGAAGTGGAGGATGAGATGACCGACAGTCCAGGTGCCCTCGACGGCATCACGGTGCTCGACATCACCCAGGTGATGGCCGGTGCGTATTGCGGCATGTTGCTGGCCGATCTCGGCGCCGACGTGATCAAGGTGGAGCGGCCCGGAATCGGCGACCTCACGCGGTGGGCGGGGGAGGGTGTCGACGCCTTCGGCACGATGAACCGCAACAAACGCTCCATCGCCATCGATTACCGCAACCCGCAGGGTGCGGACGCGTTGCGGCGTCTCGCCGAAAACGCCGACGTCGTGGTGGAGAACCATCGACCCGGCACGCTCGCCAAGCACGGCCTCGGCGCCGACGACCTGCGGGCGATCAATCCCCGCTTGGTGTACTGCTCGATCTCCGGCTTCGGGGCGGTGGGGCCGCGTGCCGATCAGAGCGGGTTCGACCTGATGGCCCAGGGGATGAGCGGGATCATGTCGATCACCGGCGAGGTCGGCGGCGACCCGTGCAAAGCGGGTGTGCCCCTCGCCGACCTCAATGCTGCCGTGTTCGCCACGATGGGCATCAACGCTGCACTCGTGCGGCGCAGCGTGACCGGCGAGGGACAGACCGTGACCACGTCGTTGCTCGAGTCGTCAATCGCCTATCTCGTGTGGGAGGCGATGTCGTGGTTCCAGAAGGGCGAACTCGCCGAAGCCGGCGGGTCGGCCCACCGCCTGTCGGCGCCGTACGAGGCGTTTCCCACCGCCGACGGGTGGATCACGGTCGCTGCACCGACCCAAGACGCCTGGATTGCCCTGTGCGCAACGCTCGAGCGCAACGACCTGGTCGACGACGAGCGGTTCCGCAGCGCCCGCCGTCGGCTGGCAAATCGCGCTGAGCTGGCCGACGAGATCGCCACGACCACACGCAGTCGCTCGACCGAAGCATGGAGTTCGCTGCTGCACGACGCCAACGTGGCGTCCGGCCCGGTGCACCGTCTCGACGAGGTGTGGGACGATCCGCAGGTGGTCGCCACCGGCATGATCGAGGGCGACGGCACAGACCGCCGGATCGGGCATGCGGTCAAGTTCTCCGACACACCGATGACCGTGCGGTCCGCGACGCCGGGTCTGGGCGAGCACTCGCGCGAGGTGCTCGCCGGGCGCGGATTCGACGGCGACGAGATCGACGAGTTGTTCGCCGCTGGGGCCATCGCCGAGCCGGAGGCAACATGAGCGGCGAGCCGCCGACGACCGACGTGGTGCGCGCCGACCGGCCGGCGCCGCACGTGCTGCGCATCACCATCGATCGGCCGCCGGTGAACGCGATCGACAGCGCTGCACAGCGAGCGATCGCCGATCTGCTCGACACGGCAACCGACGACCACGACGTGCGGGCGATCGTCATCACCGGCGCCGGCCGCCACTTCTGTGCGGGTGCCGACCTGCGCGAAGAACAAGACATCGAACGCGACGACGTCGGCGAGTTCCTCGGCGGTATCGGCCGCCTACTCGACGCCATCCGCCGCCACCGTGTACCGGTGATCGCCGCGGTCAACGGTGCCGCGCACGGCGGTGGGCTCGAGCTGGCGTTGTGTTGCGACATTCGTATCGGCAACGACACGGTCAACTTCGGCGCCGCAGGAGTGAACGTCGGTCTGGTAGCGAATTTTCGCGGGCTCACCCGAGCGGTCGGCGACGCACGTGCCCGGCACATGCTGCTCACCGGCTGGTCGTGCCGCGGGCAACAGGCGCTCGACTGGGGACTCGTCACCGAGCTGGTCGGTGCTGACGAGCTCGGGGACCGAGCAGTGGCGATCGCCGAACGGATCGCCAGCCGGTCGCCGCTGTCGGTCGAGACGACCAAACAGTGCATGAACGAGTCGATCGACCTCGACGAAACCGAAGCAACCAAGCTCCAGGCGCGGTCGTTCGCCCGGTTGTTCCGCACCCGCGACCACGCCGAAGCGCTCACCGCCTTCTTCGAGAAACGACCAGGGGTCTACGAACGCCGATGAGCGCATCACAGATCTGGCAACACGACGCGGTCGGCCAAGCTGAGCTGATCCGCTCGGGTGACATCGCGCCCGCAGCAGCGGTCGATGAGGCGATACGTCGAGCGGAGCGGCTCGATCCAGCGATCAATTCCATCGTGCACCCGCGGTTCGAGCAGGCCGCCGATGACGTTGCGACACTCACCGCCGGTCCCTTCGCCGGCGTGCCGTTCGCTGTGAAGGATTGGAAGTGCACGACGGCGGGGGAGCCGTCGACGTGGGCGATGCAGGCCTTCGTCGACATCGACCGGCGGGCCGAGTACACGACCGAACTCGCCAAGCGGTACCGCACCGCCGGGCTGGTGTCGATTGGCCGCACGAACCTGCCGGAGCTGGCGTTCGGTCCGCCGACCACCGAGCCCGATGCGCACGGCGTGTGCCGCAACCCGTGGGCGCTCGATCGGTCGGTGGGCGGTTCCAGCGGCGGCGCTGCGGCGATCGTCGCGGCCGGCATCGTCCCAGCCGCCAACGCCAGCGATGGTGGCGGATCGCTGCGCATTCCCGCCGCATGCAACGGGCTCGTCGGCTTGAAGGTCAGCCGCGGTCGGATCACCAACGCGCCTGGGGCTGAAGGGCGAGGCACCAAGGTCGAAGGCCACGTGGCACGCACCGTGCGCGACGTCGCCGCGCTACTCGATGCGACGGCCGGCTCGCTGCCCGGGGAGCCATACGCGCTGCCGGTGCCGGCGACCCCGTGGGCGGAGTCGACACAACGTGCTCCCGAGCGGTTGCGCATCGGCCTGCTCGATCGGGCACCAGGCGCGATGGATCGGGCCGGCGACTGCGGCGAACGCAACCGGCGCGCCGTCGAAGCGGCAGCAGCCCTCCTCGGCGACATCGGCCATGTCGTGGATGCGGCGCATCCGGCAGCACTCGACGAGCCGCTGCGCACACCGAACCTGTACGCCGCCGAACGAGCCGCACTGCTCACGACGATCGAAGCGGCCCTCGGCCGTCCCATGACCGCCGACGACGTCGAGCCGCGCACCTGGGCGATGTTCGAGCTCGCTGCTTCATCGCAAGGGCCGGTCGTAATCGAGGAGCTCGGCCGCGAACAGCAGTGGGCGCGGGCGGTCAGCTCCTGGTGGCGCACCGAGCCGCATCGCGACGACGCGCCCGGCTACGACCTCCTGCTCACCCCAGCGTTGGGGCGCGATGTTCCGCTGCTCGGGGAACTGAAGGAGACCGCCGACGACCCACTCGGAACGATGGGTGCCGGGTTCCCGCTCGCGTGGTTCACCTACCCGTTCAACGCCACCGGCCACCCGGCGATCGTCGTACCGGTGTTGCCGCCCGACGATGGCGTCGAGCCGCCCACGGCGGTCCAGCTGGTCGCCGCCCACGGTCGCGAGGATCTCCTGCTCGCCGTTGCCCAGACGCTCGAAGACGAGCTGCAATGGCCCTCGTGGTGGCCCTCGTTCGCCACCGGCTGACGCATGCGGTTCGACATCGGAATCCTTGCCGGATCCGGCCCCGAAGCGGGTATCGATCTGTGGCAAGCGGTGCTCACGGAGCGACGCGCCGAGATGGGCGAGGCATACCGCGGCGATCGTGACGCACCGTCCGTGCTCGTCCGCAGCGATCCTCGACTCGGTGCGTCGATGGCGATGGACGAGACGTACGACGAGGTTGCGCCTGTTGTGGTCGAACACGCGGCGGTGCTCGATGCGGCATGTACGCGTTGGGCGATCGCCTGCAACACGCTGAACGCAGTTGCTCCCGACGTGGCCGCTGCTGGACACGCTCAGCAACTCGTCACGTTTCCGGCCGTGCTCGGCGAATACCTCGACGCGCACGATGGCGACCCTCCCGTGCTGCTCGGCGCACGTCCGGTCGCCACCCTCGGCGAACGGTCGCCCTACCGCCACTACGCCGACTCGTTGCGGACACTGACGGAACGCCATCTCGACGAGCTGCACGAGCTGATCCTCGATGTGAAGCGGATCGGCCCTCCCTGGGTCGGACTCGGTGAACGGCTCGACGCGTTGTGTGCCCGCACCGGCGGCAGCACGTTCCTTCTGGCGTGTACCGAGCTGCCGCTGATCGCCTCGCCCGACGACCGCCGACTGGTCGATCTGACGACTCTCGTCGCCCAGGCGTTGGTCGTGGGACTAGACAGGCCGACATGATCCGGTTGCGTCAAGTCGCCATGATCGCCGACGACATCGATCCGGTTGTTGAACAGCTGTCGTCGTCGTTCGGCATCGAGGTCTGTTTCCACGACCCGGGCGTCGCCGAGTTCGGACTGCGCAATGCGTTGCTGCTCGTCGGCGACCAGTTCCTCGAAGTGCTCTCGCCCGTCGAGGACGGCACCACGGCGGGTCGGCTACTCGATCGTCGCGGCGGACCGGGTGGGTACATGGCGATCTACGAGGTCGACGATCTCGACGTGCGCGTCGAGCGGTTGCATGCGCTCGGGGTGCGCATCGTGTGGCAGGGAGACTTCCCGGGTATCCGCGGCCGACACCTCCATCCGCGCGACGTGGGCGGCGCCATCGTGTCGATCGACGAACCACAGCCGGCAGGGAGCTGGCGGTGGGGCGGACCTCAGTGGCCGACGATGGAGACACCTGATGCTGCCGTCGACGGCATCACCGGAGTCGTCGTGGCGGCAACCGATCCCGAGCGCGTCGCGGCTCGGTGGTCAGAACTCGAAGTCGACGAGGCGGTGCGCTTCGTCGAGGGCGACGGTGCGAGGAACGACGGCATCGTCGGCGTCGAGCTGCGTGCTGTCGATCGAGGTGCAGTTGGCGAATACCACGACATCGGTGGGGTCCGGTTCACGCTGGTGTGAGGCCCTCATTGTGAAGTCGGTACGCAACGCAATCGTGATCGTCGAGTCGCTGGCGACGGGCGGTCCGGCTGGTGTGGGCGAGCTCGCCCGGCGAACGGGCATCGCCAAGAGCACGGTGCAGCGCTGTCTCGAGACGCTGGCAGAGGCCGGTTGGATCTCCGGCCGGGCGTCGACGTCGGGCGGACGCACGGCCTGGGACCTGTCCAGCCGTCTCCGCCGGCTGACGACCGAGCGCGGCCCGATCGAGCTGCTCGCGGCGGCGCAGGCGGTGATGCTCGACCTGCGCGATCGCACCGGCGACGCGGTGCACCTCGTCGTGCTCGATGGCCTCGACGTCGTGCTGCTCGATCGCGTGACGTCTCCCGGCCCGGTCCAGCTGGTGATTCCCGTTGGATACCGTGTGCCGGCGTATGCGGCGGCAACCGGCAAGGCGATGCTCGCGGCCCTGACTCCTGACGAGCGCAACCGCCACCTCCCGGAACGGCTCAGCCCGTTGACCGAGGCCACACTCGCCGACCGTGTACGACTCGACGCACAGCTCCTCGAGATCGGCCGGCGGGGCTATGCAGCCAACGTCGGCGAGTGGGACGACGCCGTCGCCGCCGTTGCCGCCCCGGTCGTGGTCGATGGCCAGCCGATCGCTGCGCTGTCGGTGTCGAGCACCCCGGCGCGTCTGACTGATCGAGTTGACGAGGTCGGCGAGCACGTTGCTGCGGCCGCGGTGGCGCTGTCGCGTGCGCTGGCGGTGAACGCCGCCCGCTGACGCTGCCCACGAACGCTCAGGCTCCGTTCAGGTTGCGCACGGCTCCCCGGTGGTGTGATGACCGAACCTATGGATCGCCTGAACGAGCTGCTGTGGGGTTCGGGTGCGCTCCCGGGCCCGCTGACCCTCGGGGTGCTTGGCCTGCTGCTGGGCGGGGCGGGGATCTACTTCACGCTGCAGCTGCGCGGTGTGCAGTTACGCAAGCCCGGCGCGTTCATCGATGCGCTGCGCCACAGCTTCCGGCCCGACCACGCCGATGGCGTGTCGTCGTTCCGCGTGTTCGCTGTGGGGCTCGGTGGCCGGATCGGAGCGGGCAACATCGTCGGCGTTGCCATCGCCATCACGCTCGGTGGCCCGGGCGCGGTGTTCTGGATGTGGATGGTGGCCCTGCTCGGCATGGCCACGGCGATCGTCGAGAACACGCTCGGCCAGATCTACCGGCGGCGCGAGCACCGCGACGGCGAGCATGTGTATCGCGGTGGCCCGGCGTTCTACATGCAGCACGGCCTGCGCGCCCGATGGGCCGGCGTCATCTTTTCGATCGTGATGATCATCGCCTTCCCGATCGGGATCGTGTCGGTGCAGTCGAACACACTGGCGACCACGGTCGATGCCGCCTTCGGCGTGCCGCCCCTGTTGTCGGGCATCGTCGCCGCCGGTGTGGCCGGCCTGGTGATCTTCGGAGGCGTGCGGCGGATCACGTCGTTCGCCGAGATCGTCGCGCCGATGATGGCCGTGCTGTATCTCGTCGCCGGTGTGGTCGTCGTGTTGCTCAACATCAGCCAGGTGCCGACTGCGCTCGCCGACATCGTGCTCGGCGCGTTCGGCCTGCGCGAGGCCGCCGGCGGGGCCGTCGGTTATGCGGTGTCGGCCGGCATCGTGCAGGGGTTGCGGCGCGGCCTGTTCTCGAACGAGGCCGGGATGGGTTCGACCCCCAACATCGCCTCGGCGGCCGACGTGAAGCACCCTGCATCCCAAGGACTGGTACAAGCGGTCGGGGTGTTCATCGACACGATCGTGTTGTGCACCGTCACTGCGTTGATCATTCTGCTCGGGGGCGTGTGGCAACCGGGCTACTCGTCGGCCACCAACGGCGTCACCCTCACCCAGGACAGCTTGGCCAACGTGGTCGGCGGGTGGGGGAGCCAGTTCGTCGCCGTGTCGCTCGTGTTCTTCGCCTTCACCACGCTGCTCGCGGTGAGCTACTACGGCGAGAACGCGGCCTGGTTTCTGAAGAAGGACAAGCGCCTGATTTGGGCGGTGCGCGCCCTGGTGCTCGTGGTCACCGTGGTGTCGTCGGTTGCTGCGGCCACCGACGTGTGGCAGCTGGCCGATGCAACGATCGGCGTGCTCGCTGTGCTCAACCTGATTGCGGTGATGCTGCTCGCGCCGAAGGCGGTGCGTGTCGTCAAGGACTACTTCGTCCAGCGCGCCGAGGGGCGCGAACCCGAGTTCGACCCAGCAGCGTTCCCCGAGTTCGAGCTGCGCGCCGATGACTGGGAGCAGGACGTCAGCCCGCGGCGACTGGCAGGTCCAGCGCCTCGGTGAGCGCACGGGGCTACTGAGCTGATGGGAGAGCGAGGCCGACCACCGGCGGACGCATCGGATGCGCCGCTCCGTGTGGATCGATGAGCGTGAAGTGGCCGGCCCCGAGGGCTGCATACTCCAGTGCGGCTCGTACAGCAGGTGGTGGTGGTGGAACCAGCACAGCAGGGCCAGGTTGTTGTCGTTGGTTTCGCCCTGGTCGAGCCAGTGCACCGCATGATGTGCATCACACCCGGCGGCAGCGAACCCGCATCCAGGCCACCGACAGCCGTGGTCGCGGATCACCAGATCGTCGAACTGGGTCGCCCGGGCGCGCCGTTGGGTGCGCACTGCTTCACCGAATCACCGAATTTCTGTTGCAATCAGGCGTGAAGCGCCGGATTTGTGCAGGAGAACGGTCAGAGGTGGGCGTCGGCTGCGGCCGTGACGGCGGCGATGATCGGCTCCCAGTCGGCCTCGGCCTGGCGGGTCACCGTGACAAAGTCATTCACCCCGAACAGGCTGGCCACACCGCCGACGGCGAACACCGCTTCGGCGAACGGGTTGCCCGCTGCTGCGTCTGCGCTCGTGATGTTGAACGAGTCGGGCAGCGTCACGTCGAGCGCGAACTTCTTGGCGTTGGGATTGGGTGTGTCGTTCGGGGTGGCGGTCGCCATGACGTCGATCCTACGTGTGCGACGCGCTCGGTTCGTCGGCGGTGGACTCCGGGGCGCGGACGTCGTCGTAGGTGTCGATCGTGCGCAGGGTGGGCAGCGCAGTGGCAATACCGCCGGCCACCAGAATCGTGATCACCCCGCCGCCGGCGACTGCCAACGGCGCGCCGAGGTACCGCGCGGCGACGCCGCTCTCGAATGCACCGAGCTCGTTCGACGCGCCGATGAACACACTCTCGACAGCGCTCACCCGGCCGAGCTGTTCGGGCGGCGTGGCCAGCGGAACGAGTGTGGAGCGGATCGTCATCGACACCATGTCGGCGGCCGCGGCACACATCAACGAGACGAAGGCCACTGCGTAGCTGGTCGTGAGCCCGAGAGTGATGTGGAACAGGCCGAAGATGGCGACCACCCACAACAGCGTTGCACCAACGCGGCGCTCTACCGGCCGGCGAGCCAGCCACAGGCCCATCAACCCAGCACCGACACCGGGCGCAGCGCGCAGGAAGCCGTAGGCGACGTCGCCGACACCGAGGCGTTCCTCGGCGATCACTGGAATGAGGGCGATTGCCCCGCCGAAGAGCACGGCGAACATGTCGAGCGAGATTGCGCCGAGCACGATCGGGGATCGGCGGATGAAACGCAGTCCATCGAGGGCCAGGCCGAGCGACGGTCGCTCGTTGAGCCGGGTCGGCTCGATGGCGTACGAGGTCCGCAGCAACGGCGGAATCGAGGCGGCGAACAGCACCGCGGTGACGATGTACGCGAGGTCGGCGCCGACCGTGTAGAGAAATCCGGCGGCGATCGGTCCGACAATCGTCGACAGCACCATCGTCGACGCACGAGCTGCCACGAGGCGGGGGAGCAACTCACGTGTCACGACCAACGGAGTGATCGCATGTCGCGCCGGGATACCGACCGCATCGAACGAACCGAACACGAAGGTGATCGCGAACAATGGCCATACCGCAGCGTCGGAACCATCGGAGACGTCGCCGACGTAGCGGCTGTAGGCGACGAACCCGATCACGCACACGATCCGCCCGACCGTGGTCCATGCGGTCAGATGACGCCGGTCGAAGCGGTCGGCGAGATACCCGCTCACGAATACGAGCAGCACCGCGGGGACGAACTGCAGGAGTCCGATGATCCCGATCGTGAGCGGATCGTCGGTGATGTCGAACGCCTGCTTGAACAGCACCGCCAGCATCAGCGAGATGGCGGTGACCGACAGCGCTCCCGAGGCGAGGAAGTTACGCACCGACGCAATCCCCAACAGCGGTTGGTCCCCCGGTGCGGTCACCCGGCGACGGTAGCGCCTGATGTGCCGGCGCCGTCAGATGGTTGTTGGCGAATCGCTACTGTCGCCGCCATGGGGACGGTCCACCGCGAACTCGTCAACCTCTCCGACGAGGTGTGGGTCCGGACCCGCGCCCGGCTCGACGGCCTGTCGGACGACGAGTACTTCTGGGAGCCGGCTGCGCACTGCTGGACGATTCGTCGCGCGCGCGACGGTCGGTGGCATGCTGACTCGTCGTCGTCGCCGCCCGACCCTGCGCCGTTCACCACGGTCGCGTGGCGGTTGTGGCATCTGATCGATATGTACGGCGAGGACCGGGCTCCGCAATGGCTCGACGTGCCGCCGCAGGGCGAGGCGGTCGGTCTCGACGGTCCAGACGATCCGCCGGGTTCAGCCGGCGAGGCGCTGCGCCGGCTCGATCGCGCCCACGATCGCTGGGACGCGCATCTCGCGCTCGTCGACGACGACGTGCTCGCCCAACCCATTGGCCCCGTGGCCGGGCCCTACGCCGAGGCGTCGCGCGCTGGCTATGTGTTGCACATGCTCGACGAGTTCATCCACCACGCGGCGGAGATCGCCACGTTGCGCGATCTCTGGCGAGTGCAACACCCGGCCGATTCGACGACGCAGTGACGACAGCCGTCTCGTGAGGCGCACCGTGGACGGCGGTACGGTCCGCTCATGGCCCGCTATCACATCGCCCAGCTGACGCCGTCGAAGGCGGAGATCCTCGCCGCATGGCTTGATCGCCAACCGTGGGCGCCCGCCGTGGCAAGTCCCGACGACATCGAGATCGTGGGTGCATTCCGCTTTGATGATCCCGATGGCGCCGTCGGGTTGGAGACGCACCTGGTGCGGGCTGACGATGTGCTCTTTCAGGTGCCGTTGACGTATCGCGAGCGGCCCCTCGACGACGGTCATCTCGTGAGCGAGATGCATCACTCCGTGCTCGGTGACCGCTGGGTGTACGACGGCCATCATGATCCGGTGATGGTGGCGATGTTCGCGGCCGCCGCGCTGACCGGCACTGGGCAGGCGCTCGGCATCGTCGAGTACGAGGAGCGGCGAGTGGTGGTCCCCACTCCGGTCCGGCTGGCTGGTGGGGGATGGACCGGTGGCCCGACCGCGGTCGACGCATTCGCGGTCGAGTCCGCTGACGACGGCGCTGTCACACTGTCGAGCGACACGTTCACGATGTGGATCATGCGCGTGCTCACCGAGGGCCCAACCCCGGAGATCGGACTCACCGCCACATGGCCCGGTCAGGCCGCTCCCGTGACCCTCGCCACGATCGCCTCGCGGTACCCCGGCTGACACGGGATCTCTGGGGTCTCAGCGCGCCCGCCGCCGGATCGTGCAAACAGAATCAGCCGCTCGCCGACAGCTGAAGGGACGCGGCTAGGCGCGCTCGATCGGTTGATAGCTGCAGCGCAGTCCGCCACCGAAGTAGTTGGCCTTGGCGAAGGGGATCGTGTGCACCTCGATGCCCATCGCCCGCACCTGTTCGGCAACGTCGGGGAACGCATCGGTCATGATGATCGTCGAGGGGTTGACGACCACGCCGTTGGTGGCCATGACCTGCGCTTGTGCGGGCTCGACCTCGACCCACTCACGCCCCTGCAGGCTCTCGGGGATGCCATCGAAGTCGAGGAAGTCGTGCGCGCACACGATGCCCTGCCGTTCGTTGATCAGCATCATGGCGCAATCGAGATGGAGCACGTTGTTCGCCAGCGGCACCTTGTGCACCGCGTAGTCGCTGCCCAACTCGTTGCGCAGCCACTCGAGGCCGAGGTCGTTTGATGCGTTGCCGGACATCCCCACGTAGATCTCGGAACCATTGACGAAGACGTCACCGCCCTCGAGATACGCGTTGGCGTCGTCGTCGCCGGGACGCAGCGGCGGCATGCTGACGACCGTGCCGTCGTAGTGCGCCGCCAGCTCGGTGGCGATGCGCCGATAGCTCCCCGTCTCCTGGCGGCGGCCTTCGAAACTCATGTTGGAGACGATGAACCTGCTGCCGATGGTGACGATCGGATCGCGGCTGTAGCACTGCGTGGTCGCGGTGATCGGAAACGGGATCTCGTCGGGCCGACGGACGGTGACGCCGAGTGATTCGAACGTGGCGGCGAGGTGTTCCTGTTCGTCGTGGTAGCCCCGATCGTCGGTTGCATACACCTCGGACAAGAGGCGGTCCTTGACCGGCCGGAAGTACTCCCACGCAGCCTCGGGAATGTACGGAAACTGGGCCCGCATCGTCTCGTCGATCGCCGGCGAGCGGTACGTGTTGGGCACCCAGCGGCCGACGACGGCCTCGCGCAACTCGTCCCACTCGTGCTGGTTGTTGATCCGGCCGTTCGCGCCTGCCATCCGACGAGTCTGCCGTGGCGACGTGGCCACCGCCCAGATCGCCGCCGAACCGAACCGACGGATCTGATCGCCGGGCGAGCTGCGTCGAACGTTACGGCTTGACTTGGGTGACCGAGCCCGGCACCCAGCGATACCGAACCGAGTAGGTGTCGGGTTCGCCGATGTGTTCCCAGTGGCCCAGATCGACTTGCTCGAGATCGAAGGCGAACACGCGATCTCCATCGCGGATCGTGTGATCGGCTGCCTCCTGCACGGCGGCGCGCAGATGATCCGCCTCAGTGGCACGGCAGCGAAGCACGAATTCGTCGTCGCGCGCTCCGGGAAGCGCGTGGAGTACACAGCGCGGGTCGCGGTCGAGGTCGCGGCCCTTCGGCGACGAGGCCGGAATGGCGACGCACACCTGCCCGTCGGCCAGCACCGGCACCACCGGGTGCACCCGTGGCGAGCCATCGGCCCGAATCGTTGCCAGGTACATCACCACGTGGTCGGCCCATATGGCCCGACCGGCTTCGGCCATCTCGGGCTCCTCGCCCGCAAACGCGTTCCACGACACCACGGGCTGCGATCGTAGGGCCTCAACTCAGAGGTACGGTCCGCGGATGGTGAAAGCTGCCGACTTCGACAGTAACCCCGACTACTTGCGCGACGTGCAATACCGCGACTCGACCGAGATCGCGAAGCGCCACCATCTGCACGCTCGATACCGGACGGCGCCCCAAGAAGCCTTCGAGTGGTTCATCGAACGGGTGCCGTGGCCGTCGGGCGGTCGCGTGCTCGACATCGGTTGCGGTGCCGGGTTGCTGTGGAGCGCTGCGGCAGCCGTGGTGCCCGAGACAATCGATCTCGTCGTGAGCGATCTCTCGCCCGGGATGGTCGACGAAGCGGTCGGGCGAGCCACTTCGACCGGATGCTTCACGTCGGTCGAGGGACGTGTCGTCGACGCGCAGTCGTTGCCCTTCGACGATGCGAGCTTCGACCTCGTGGTGTCGACGTACGCCCTGTATCACGTTCCCGAACCGGCCAGGGCGGTGACCGAGATCGCCCGCGTCGCGCGGCCCGACGGTGCCGCGGCGCTGATGACCAATGGTCCCGGGCACCTGCGCGAACTCGAAGCGGTGCGTACCGCGGTGTTCGGCGACGACGCCCGCTACGACGTCAACCAGCGATTCGCCCCATCCTTGGCGGCCGGAATGCTCATCGACGTCTTCGGCAAGGTCTCGTGGGAGCGGTTCCACGACACGCTGCACGTGACCCACGTGGACGATCTCATCGCCTTCATGACCTCGACGCCGCCCGCCACCGAGGCGTCGCCCGAGCAACTCGCCGCGCTGCGTGCGCACGTCGAGGAGCGAATGGTCGACGATGTGTTCGTGGTGTCGAAGCACACCGGTGCGTTGTTCTGCTCCGAGCCGCACCGCTCCTAGACGCACTGCGGAGCCGACACACCCACGACCTGGGACATCGCCGTCCGCAGCGCTGCGGTCGGGTCGTCGACAGCACCGGGGCTGCGCCACGCAACGATGCGATCGGGGCGGACCAGCAGGCAGCCGTCGTCGCCGACCTCGCGTCGCCGGATCCAGTGGCCGAACACGTCGTTGACCGCGCATCCCAGCGACACGGTGATGGGCTCGATCTCCACCCCGAGTTCACGCGCGATCGCTCGGGCGGCGTCGCCCCAGGCCGCGCCGTCGGCGCCGACGATCAGCGTGAACCGGTCATAGCGGCACAGGTCGATGGTGGAGACGTACTCGTCGCCGATGGCCAACCACACGTGGGGGAGCGGACTGCCTGGTCGCGTCGAGGGCGTGTGATGGAGCTCCGGGTCGTCGATGGGGACGGGAACCGCAGTGCCGTCGCCGACGACAGCGCTCGATGTGTATCGCTGTCCGAGTTCGACGCCGTGGGCGTTGAACTGCCAGTGCATCTGGTCGAGGGCGGCGAGCAGCGCCGTCCGTTCGTCGCCGCCGTGACGGCCGAACAGTGTGTCGATGCGGGCATCGACCTCCCCCGGCGCCATGCCAGGGTGTAGGCCGAGCACGCCGAACCACTCAGCCATCTCCTCGACGCTCTTGTTCGCGCGATCGACGATCTGCTTGCCGACGGGCTGACGCTCGTCGTTGTAGGTGTCGAGCAGTGCGTCGCCGGCCTGACCGCGCACGGTGAGCGCGAGCTTCCATGTGATGTTGAACGAGTCCTGCATCGAGGTGTTGCTGCCGAGCCCGTTGGCCGGCGGGTGGCGATGGGCCGCGTCGCCGGCGATGAACAACCGGCCACGGCGATAGTGCGTGGCAACGACGTGATTGAACTCCCACGGGCTCACGTGCTTGATCGTGAAGTCCACATCGTCCGTGCCGATCGCAGCGCGCACACTCTCCGCGACGTCTGACTCGTCGAGGTCGTGCTCGGCGAAGCCCGGTCGCATGAAGATCGTGCTCCACTCGTCGAACGGCTCGATACACGTCCAAATGCTGACGAAGTCCTCGCTGCCGGGTGTGACAGTCACGAACAGTGCGCCGGGCCGATGGGCGGTGTAGTCGGCCAGGTCGGCTTCGATCCACACGGTGATGGCGTGACCGTTGCCGGCGGCGCCCTCCCACTCGAATCCGCCATCGCGACCGACGACCGTGCGCGCCCCGTCGCAGCCGATGGCGTACTTGGCGACGACGGCGAACTCGGCGCCACCATCACGTGGGCGGACCAGAGCATGCACGTGATCGTCGAATTGACAGATCTCGACCACTTCGTGGTGTAGCCGAACGTCGGCGCCGAGTTCATGCGCCCGCTCGAGCATGATCGGCTCGAGGATGTGCTGGGGGATGTTGCACATCGCCGACGGGCTCGCCGCCCGATAGTCGCCGATCCGGTCGTCGCCGGTGCCCCACGTCATCATGCGCGACAGTTCCCGTCCGGCGAATGCGGTGGCGAAGACCTGCGTCCCCATCTGTTCGTGCGACAGCGCCCGCTGCTGCACTCGATCCTCGATGCCGAGCACTCGCAGGATCTCCACTGCCCGCTGGTTGGTGATGTGCGCCCGCGGCGAGTTCGCCGTGCCGTATTTCGTCAACGTCAGCGCATCGACGCCGAGCAGGGCCAGGAGCGATGCCGCAGTGAGACCGGCAGGCCCGGCACCCACCACGAGCACGTCGGTGTTGAGCGTTTCGATGTCGCTGGTCGCCATTGGAGACACCCTTCGTGAGATCCACTTGTCGAACGAACAGCGATTGTGGCGAATCGGAGTTCGCTTGTCAAGCGACCTACGAATTCGGGTCGTCGGCGAAGAGGCGAAGCATGAGGTCGACGTGGGCATCGATCACGGCCGGGTCGGTGGGGTCCGCTCCCGTGAGGCGCCGACACTCCGGACCGACGCAGAAGATCAGCGACGACGCGCCGGCGACCGCGTAGTAGGCGGTCGCCGCATCGATCCCGCGGGCGTCGTTGAATCCCACGAACTGCTCGAAGCGCGCACGGAGGTGGTGGTCGACCAGCCAGCGCATGCGTTCGTTGTCGTGGCGGCCGGCATCGACGATGAAGTGGAACACCTCGGGATGGGCAGCGTTCGCTTCGACAAAGCGCCGCAGTACCTCGCGCCCGCCGGGGGGCTGCTCGTCGGGCCCCGTGTCGAATGCCGCGCCAAGGATGCCGAAGACGTGGTCGGCCGCCGCACGCCACAATTCGTCTTTCGATGCGAAGTGGTAGGTCACCAAGCCTTGGGTGGTGTCGGCACGGGTGGCGATGAGCCGTGTGCTCGCCCCCTCGAAGCCGCGCTCGGCAAACACGGCAACCGCCGCTTCGACGATGCGCTTCCTCGTGTGTTCCCGTTGCTCGGCGCGTGTCATGCCAGCGAGATTACTGGTCGGTTGACAAGGCAGCGAGGACATGGAACGCTGTTCGATCGACCAATGAAGAGAGGTATCGTTATGCCGAGTCGTATCACCCCACCGTCAGCGGAACGCCTCGCAGCGCACGCCGACGTGTGGACCGCCTACGAACAGGTGATGGGCTTCGTGCCCGAGACGTCATTGACGATGGCCCGAGTACCCGGTCTGCTCGACGCCTACGTCGGGTTGGCGATGACCGTCGTCGGAAACGGCTTGATCTCCCAAGAACTCGCCCAGCTGGTCGCTCACATCACCAGCAACGCGTCTGGATGCCGCTACTGCCAAGCGCACACGGTGGCGCATGCCGAGAAGCTCGGCGTCGCCCCCGACAAGTTGGCGGATCTGTGGAGCTTCGATACGAGCGATCGATTCGACGACGCCGAACGTGCAGCCCTACGGCTGGCATTCCATGCAGGACAACAACCCAACGCCGTGGACGATGCCGACATCGAGGCCTGTCGAGCACACTTCGACGACGATCAGATCACCAACATCATCGCTGTGTGCGCGCTGTTCGGATTCCTCAACCGGTGGAACGACAGCCTGGCGAGCACGCTCGAACCCGGCCCGTTGGCCGCCGCCGAGCGGTATCTCGGCGCGCGCGGGTGGGACGCCGGAAAACACGCATCCCCCTAGTCCGCCACAGACCTACAGTCCGGAGGATGGGCGACGAGGCGCCGGCCGAATCATCGAACCCCGATCGCTACTCGCGCCACGCCGGCCCGGGCCCGCGGACCGATTGGGTGGCTTGGCACGAGGCGTACGACTCGCCCAAGGGGTCACTTGCCCGACGACTGGAGCGGGTGCGCATCCGGCTGGCCGAGGCGCTCGATGCCGGCCCATCCGGCGCGACCGTGCTCAGCCTCTGTGCCGGCGATGGGCGCGACCTGCTCGGCGTCGAGATGGTGACACCCCCAGCCAGGGCGGTGCTCGTCGAGCTCGATCGCGAGCTCGCCGCCCGAGCGGCGGCTGCCGCGGCAGGCCGTGCGTGGGCCGAGGTGCGTTGCGCCGATGCGACCGATCGTGACGTCTTCGCCGACGTGTTGCCCGTCGACGTGCTGATGGCGTGTGGCATCCTCGGCAACGTCGACCACGATGCGGTGCCAGCGATCGCCCGCGGCTTTGCCGGGCTGCTGGCGCCAAGCGGTGTGGTCATCTGGACGCGGGGGAGCGGTGAGCCCGACAGACGAGGGGAGGTGCGGGCCGCATTCATCGACGCGGGATTCGAGGAACTCGCCTTCGACGGTGCCGACGACGTGTTCGGCGTCGGGGTTGGTCGACGTGTCGGTCCCGCGCCGACGGTGCAGCCCGACGGGCCGCTGTTCACGTTCGTGCGGTAGTGGTGGTCAGGGAAGCAGGCCCTCCGGCAGATCGCCGGGACCGAACTCCGCTTTGTCGGTGGCGGTCCACACCGTGACGCGGTCGCCGATCACCCGGTAGGGGCCGGCGTCGGTCTTCAGAAGCGCCGTATTGCCGTTGACGCCGACCACGGTGAGTCGAGCGCCGACGACACGTCGCATACCCGACACGACGAGCGACGGAATCTCGTCGAAGTGTGGGATGATCTGCACGCCTGGCCACATCGCGAACCCGCGCTGGGCACGTGGCATACCGGCGAATCGTTCACCCTGAATCATGGCGCCGGCGCTGCAGCCCGCCAGAAGGCCACCTCGCTCGATCACATCGGAGATCGCCGCCCACGCCCGGCTGCCAGTCAGGGTCGACATGAGATAGCCGGGCTTGCCGCCCGAGAGATACACGAAGTCGGCGGCTGCAATGCGCTCGGCGAGTGCGGGGTCGTTGGCTGTTGCGTCGTTCCAGACACGAACGCCGTCGGCTTCGACGCCGAGCGACGTGAAATGGTCGACGCCGCGTTGCATCCAGTCGTCGATCATCACATCGCCCTCGGTTCCCGCTGCGGTCGGCAGGCAGGCCACCCGAGGAGGGCGTTCGAAGAGTTCGATGAGCTGTCGATCGACCGCGTTCATCGCTGGTAGATATTCACCACTTCCGACGATCGCCAGCATGCGGCTCTGACCGTACCGGTGGCCGCAGCCTGCGACGACTGCTCAACGCGCAATGTTTCCGTTCTGGGCGTCGGTGTTTGCGGCAGGCGCAGCGGTCGGCGTCGAGAAGCGACGGTTCGTTTTGGCGCGGCTACGTCGCCGCGTGCTTGCCTGCGTCCCAACCCGCCGCCGCCAAGTGCTCGGCGCCAAACGCGAGCGGCTCGTCCTCGAGGTCGGTGGCCATCGTGTCGTTCCACCGGTTGAGCCAGCCGAATAACGAGATCACGGCAACGATCTCGATGATCTGATCCTCGGTGAAGTGGGCAGCGAGATCATCGAAGTGCTGCTGAGTCGTGGCGTTCGGCACGCTCGCCGCGTCTCGGGCGAGTCGCAGCGCGGCGCGCTCAGCATCCGAGAAGCGATCGTCGGTCTCGAAGCTCCACACCGCCTCGACTTTGGCTGCGTCGACTCCGCTACGTGTTGCCGATGATGCGGTGTGCGCCTGGCAGTAGCGACATCCGGCGGCGGTCGATGCGACATGTCCGACCAATTGCTTGAGCCCGCCGTCGATCTCGCCGCCCGGCCCGAGCACGGTGCCGGCGAGTTGAGCGAAGGCCTGCAGTAGCGCTGGGTTGCGACCCATCGTGAACATCGAGCGAGGGACGAAGCCCATCGCGGCCTCGGTGAGCTCGAAGACGACCTCGAACTCGGCGAGATCAGATCGATCGAGCGGCGTGATGTGGGCCATGACTGCTCCGTTCGGGTGAGTGGCGATGGTCGGCTGGGCGGGCCGGCCGGGTACTAGCTGGGCGGTTCAGCTGGGAAGATCGTCGCGGGTCAGAAAGGCGCGGATGGCAGCGGACGCGTCGTCTGGGACTTCGAGATGGAAGAAATGTCCGCCGTTTACGAACTGCAGGTGACCGTTCGCGACTTCGGTGGTGACCGTTTCGTACTCAGATGGTTGCTGGCCAGGGTCGAGCGCACCTTGGAGAAACAGCACCGGCATCGTCATCGCCGCGAAGAGCCCGTTCATCCGATCGTCGAGCTCGCGATCGAACCCGGCCGAAACGAAGCTGGCTGACATCGAGGCGCCCACGCCGGGCGCCGTGACCTCGGCGAGGATGTAATCGATGTCGCGATCGTCGATGGGCACTGCGACGAGCGTGTGTCCCTCCGGGTTCGGCTCGCGGCCGTAGGCGATCTCGACCACCGTGCCATCGCCGATGAGTTGGGCGCCGAGCTCGCTGCGGAACAGCTCGTGCGGCGGTCGCGGTTCGGAGTGCGGCCGATTCCCCGATTGCTGCATGCGCACATAGCGGCGAAGGCGTGATGGCATGCCGTCGACGCGGCACAGGTGGTCACCGATCACCGTGCCGCGATCGTGAGTGACGAGAAAGCAGCGATCGACGCCGAGCGCATCCAGCACGGCGGGTAGCTCGCGGGCCTGTGCGGCGTAGTTGTAGTCGGTGTCGAGACGCGTGTCGGACTGGCCGTACCCCTTGAGGTCGATGGCCACGCAATAGAAGCGATCGGCGAGCGCCGCCATCTGGTGGTGCCAGGCGAACCACGTTTCGGGGAACCCGTGAAGGAACACGACGACGTCGGGGTTCGTTGCGTCTCCAGCCGTTGCGGCGTGCCACCGCAGCCCGTGGGCCCCGACCACGCGATGGGGCACGGTGGCGTCGGTCCACAGGCGCTCGATCTCGCCGTCGCTGACGCGCAGGTTGTCGGCCGAGATGAACGTGATGTCGGTCATTGCGATACGGGTTCCATTCTGGTGATGTCGTCGGCGCGCAGCATCTGTTCGCACAGGGCGTCGAGGGCGGCGACGCGTGCCGATGGATCGCGATCGTCGACCGCCAGGTTGGTCAGCTCGTCGCGATCGTTCTCGAGGTCGTACAGCATCTCGAATCCGTCGCTGTCGCGCGTGTAGCGATGGGTGGCGGTCACGGTCGTCCGTGTCTTCAGCGGGAATGGGGCACCGGTGACGGCGTTCGGGAAGTCCTCCTCCACGAGTACGGCCTCGCGCACGGATGCGGTCGCGTCGTCGAGCAGGGGAGCGAGGCTCGCGCCCTGCATGCCCTGGAACTCGTCGATGCCACACAGGTCGAGCAGCGTGTGCGGCAGATCGATGCTCGCGGCGAGCGACGTCGACCGGCCGCCCGCTTTGCCCGGCGCGTTGATCACCATAGGGACACGCACGCACCCCTCGAAGTGCATCAACAGCTTCAGGATCAGGCCATGGTCGCCCATCATGTCGCCGTGGTCGCTGGTGAACACGATGATCGTGTCGTCGGTCGCTCCAAGTCGATCGAGGGTGGCCATGATTCGCCCGACCGCGTCGTCGATGTACTCGATCATCCCGTAGGTGATGGCGATCGCCGCACGTGCTTGCTCGGGAGTCGGGCCGAACGGTGCGACCCACGCCCGGCGCGCGGGCTGGAGGTCGTGGATCAGCTTGATGTGCGCCGGCCACCCGGTACCGGGATCGTCGAAGGTGGCCGGCAACTCGATGTTGCCCGGGTCGTGGCGGGCGAACCAGGGCTCGGGCGGCGACATCGGGTGGTGCGGATCGGGGAACGAACACCACGCCATCCACGGCGCGGCGCCGGCCTCGGCGCGTTCGATGAAGTCGATCGTCTGCTCGGCGATGTAGTTCGTCGAGTGGATTTCTTCCGGGTAGGGCGCCGCCCTCAGTTGCCACCAGTTCGGTCCATCGAGGACGTTGTCGGCATCGGCATCGGGATCGAGACCGCGGTGCAACACCTCGTGGGGGATGCCTTGCTCGCGGGCCCACTGGTAATGGTGGGCTCCGACCTTGGCGCCGTGGCCCAGTGTGAGGTGGATCTCGTTGAAGCCGTAGAAGTCGTCGGGTGCGATCACCTCGCCGCGCTCGTAGCGCTCGTCGTGTTCGAGGGTGTCCCAGGCGTCGGGAAACGGCGAGTGGCGACCTGCCGGTTGGCCGAGATCGACCACCGCATTGCGGCTCTCGCCGTGCTGAAGGTGTGACTTGCCGATCAGTCCGGTGTGCCAGCCGGCAGCGCGCAGCTGAGACACAAAGGTGGTCTCGCTCGGCTCCAGCGAGCGATCGTTGAAGATCACGCCGTGCGCCGACGGCATGCGCCCGGTCATCATCGTCGAGCGGTTGGGCATGCAGATCGGATTGTTGACGTACGCCCGATCGAAGATCATCCCGTCGCCGGCGATGGCGTCGATGTTCGGCGTGCGGACGACCTGGTTCCCGGCGAAGCCGAGGTGGTCGGCGCGCAGCTGGTCGCAGATAACGAACAAAACGTTCGGGCGAGACATGCCGTCCATCTTCACCCAGCGGCGATCAGATCGGCGAGGTCGGTCGGCTCGACGAACTCGTCGGGCGGCGGAGGGCCGAACGAGTAGAGGTACTCGTGACCGCTCCACTCCTTCGGCTGATACAGGTCTTGCGCCGAGATGCGGTCGATGTCAGACGTGTACTCGACGAAGGTGCCGCTCGGATCGCGCAGGTACCAGTACCAGTTGGACCCGATGGCATGGCGCCCGACGCCCCACATGTGCCGCTCGGGATCGATGTCGACCATGTGCTGCCCGCCGCGCACGACGTCGTCGATGTCGTCAACTTCGAACGCGATGTGGTGCGGAAACGCCACCGGTGCGGCCTGAAGCGCCACGTTGTGGTGCACCTCGCCGCACCGGGTGAAGGCGATGATGCCCGGAATCTGATCGCTGATCTCGAAGCCGAGCACGTCGGTGAACAAGGCGAGCGTGGCGGGTTGATCGGGTGTGCCGTAGACGACGTGGGTGAGGTTCGACGGTTGCACCGGGTCGGTGGCGAGCACGCTGTCGGCGGGGACATCGATGCGCTCCGGGGTGGTCCCCGGGCGATTGAACGTGTGGCTCGATTCGGGCGAGGCGTAGGGGGCGGCGACGGTGATCTCGACGAGCAACCCGCTTGCCGCGTCGCGCAGCGCTACCCGCTCGTCGCTGGCCTCGACGACCTCGGCCATCGGCGACTGCGCCGCGCGATCGGCGATGCGGGCGAGGTCGTCAGCGTGTTCCGCGCCGACCCCGAGCCGGTCGAGCGACCGGCGCGGTCCCTCGACGAGTTCGACTTGTTCGCCGCCATCCCGCGTGGCCAGTCGGCCCGGATGTTCGTCAGACACACGGAGTCCGAAGTCGGTGAAGAACCCGGTCGACGCGTCGACGTCGGGCACAGCGAGCGTGATGGATGTCAATCGGTGCAACCCCATGCTGGACAAATTATATCAAGTGATAGAGAATTGCAACGTGCCGCTAACGTCCTCGAGCGTGGACATCGAAACGTCGTCGCGAACCTCGTCGCAAGCGTCGCCGCGTCGACAAGCACGTTCAGCGACCACCCGCGCCAGCCTCGTCGAGGCGGCGCTCCACGAGTTCGCCGCCCAGGGGTTCGAGGCCGCCTCGACCCGCGCCATCGCCCGCGCGGCGGGAACCCAACAGCCGCAGATCAACTACCACTTCGACTCGAAAGAAGCGTTGTGGAAAGCCGCGCTCGACCACCTCTTCCAGCGGCTCGACGAGTCGATCGAACGGCACGCCGCGGAACTTCCCGAGCCGACGAGCGCCCGCGATCGCGTGGCGACCATCATTCGATCCTTCGTTCGAGCGGCCGCCGAGCTGCCGGAGCTCAACCGCATCATGGTGCACGAGTCGACGGTTCCTTCTGATCGCTTGCGATGGATCGTCGAGCGGCACACGCGGCCGCGCTTCGAATTCGTGATCGGCGAGTGGCGGACGGCGCGCGCCAACGGAGACGTGCCCTCGATCGACGAAGGGGTGCTGTACTACTCCCTCGTTGGGGCGGCATCGCTGGCGTATGTGAACGCCCCCGAGGCGCAGTTGCTCGGTTACGACACGCTCGCGCCGTCGTTCATCGACGCCCACGCCGACGCGTTGGTGTCGATGTTCCTGCCCGAGCCGCCGATCAGCCATTGACGGAACCAGCACCGACGACCGTGGCCGACTGACGACCGAGGTCGATCGCCCCGTCGTCGGTCCGGATCGACAACTCGATCCGGTCGCCCCGACGCAGACACCGCTCGTTCCGTCCAGCGGACTTCTGTACCAGGGCATGGCGTCGCCGTGGCGAAACAAGCTGGGCGAGTGCGCGCAGCGGCCACGGCGGGGCCTGCAGTGCGCAGCCGCCGGGTGTGCCGGTGGCCAGCACGTCGCCCGGCTGCCAATCCTGGATGGCGGAGAGCTCCGTCAGCGACGCCGCTGGCTTGTGCACCATTTCGGCGGCGAGTGCGTCTTGGCGTGTCTGACCGTTGACGCTCAACTGCAGACGTAGCTCGTCGAAACGAGCGAGGTCGTCGGCGTCGACAAGGGTGAGGAACGGCCCCGTCGGGCCGAAGGTGCGGTAGCTCTTGGCGCGGTAGAACTGGCCGTCGCCGAGCTGGACGTCGCGAGCGCTGACGTCGTTCAACGCCACCAGCCCGACAACATGGCTCGCAAGCTCGGCGGCGGTGACGTCGATCGGACCGGCCACGGTGCTGCCGAGCACCAGACCGATCTCCACCTCGTAGTCGAGGAACTGCACGTGATCAGGACACACGACGTCGCGGTCGGCGGCGCAGATCGATGACGAGGCCTTGCGGAAGAACACGTTGAACGGGCTCGTGTCGGCCGACAGGCCGGACTCGGTCAGGTGTGATTGGTAGTTCACCGCCTGGCAGATGTACTGCTGGTTCGCGGTGATCGGGCTGAGCACCTCGACGTCGTCGAGCGCAATCGGCGGTTCGAGGTGATGGTCGTCGTACGGATCGCCGACTGCGAGGTCGGCGAGGAACGCACCGGTGGTCGCATACTCGCCGACGATCGGACGCACGTCGTCGTCGACGAGCAGGCCCCATCGAACCTGTCCGTCGTGTGCGAACCGGAGTGCGTTGAGCGCCACGTCAGCGCGCCCGCAGAACCTGGTCGAGCGCCGCGCCCACGCCGGCCGGACCGGGCGCCGCAATCGAGTCGGAGCGCCACGCGACGTGTTGGTCTGGGCGAACGAGGAGGGCGCCGCCCGGACGCAACTGGCACGTGCTGGCCCATGTGTCGTTGGCGATGGCGTCGATGCCCATTCGTACGTGGCTGACCGGTGTTTCGGCGTCGGCCAACGACGCAGCCCACTTGTCGTGCTCGCCGAGACTGAACAGCGTCATCGCCCCCCGGTCGACGAGATCGAGTGTCGATCGTCCGTCGTCGAGCCACGCGTGGGGCAGGCGGGCGCCGACCTCCGCGTGCGGAGCGAAGTCGCTCGGATCGGTAATCGGCGGTGGCGGATCACCGTCGCGTGCGAGCGCACCGTCGGCGTAGCAGTAGCCCAACTGCAACCCGAGCATGTCGAAGTGCGTTTGCTGCTCTTGTACGGCCGCCGCGATCGACTCGGTGTGCTCGGGGTCGGCGAGCCGTGCCAGCACTCCCTCCGAGGTCGGATCGGTCGCGATACCGAGCGCATCGATCAGTGTCGTCAGCTTGAACGCGTTCGTCATGCTCTGTTCGCAGTTGACGCCGGCGACCGGTCGTCGCTCGATCTCGTATGAGTCGAGGATCGTGGTGTCGGCCCAGCCTGCGGCGATCGCGTCCAGCCGCCAGACGAGCCCCTGGGCGTCGGCCACGCCGGTGTTCAGTCCGAGCCCGCCAGTCGGCGGGAACCGGTGGGCGGCGTCGCCCATCAAGAAGATGCGTCCCTCGCGCATCCGCTCGGCCACCTGAGCGCTCATGTGCCATGAGCCAACGCTGACGACATCGAGTTCGACGTCGTCGGCGCCGATCGCTGCGTGGACGATTGCTGCGGCTCGGTCATGGTCGAAGTCGTCGACGGACTCGTTCTCGGGATCGAACGCCGTCATGAACACCCACTCGCGATCGAGGTCATGGGCGATGAACGTGCCGCTGACCGTTGGGTCCATCACGAAGTGCAGCACGCCGAGTCGATCAGCGATCAGTGGTCGAAGCTCGCTGGCCGCGAAGTGGATGGCGATGAAGCTCTGCAAGCTGGGCGGGCCGATCATGTTGATGCCGAGCGACTTACGGACCCGGCTGCTGGCACCGTCGGCGGCGAGGACGTAGTCGGACCGCACGGCGAACTCATGGCCCGTGGACCGATCGCGAATGATCGAGGTGACGCCGTCGTCGTCTTGTTCGCTCATGAGCCACTCGTGCTCGTAGCGCAGGTCGATGGTCGCTGCGGTGGCGGCGGCGAGCACAGGCTCCAGCCGGTGCTGGGAGATGTTGCGCAGCGGCGTCGGGGTGACGTCGAGCACCTCCGGTCCTTGCCGTTCGAAGGGCAACCGACCGATGAGTTCGCCGTTCAGCCGAGTCACGAAGTTGACATGGCCGGCGTCTTCGGGTGGATTGGCCAACGCATGGACGGCGTCCATGTCGATCCCGGCCTGTCGAAAGACTTCCAACGTGCGTGCGTTCACGACGTGGGCCGCTGGGTGTCGTTGCGGGCCATCGCGTCGCTCGACGACGAGGCATGGACGATCGGCGGCGGCAAACAGGTGGGCCGCGGTCAGGCCGACCGGCCCGGCGCCGACGATGAGGTACGGAACGTTGATGGTGTTCATTCAGATCAGTCCTTCGTAGCTGCCGCCATCGAGCTGCAGGTTCTGGCCGGAGATGAATCCGGCCTGGGCGCTGCACAGGAAGGCGCAGGCGTCACCGAACTCGCGCGGGTCGCCGAGCCGGCCAGCGGCGATCGTTGTCTTCATGTGTTCGTAGGCCTCGTCGACGGTGATGCCGCCGAGCTGGCTGTGCAGCTCGGCCATTCGTTGTTGGCGAGCGGTGTCGAACCGTTCGGGCAGCATGTTGTTGATCGTGACGTTCTTCGACGCCACGTCGATCGACAGCGCCTTGCACACCGAGGTGAGGCCGGCACGTGCGCCCGTCGACAAGCCCATCGCCGACTTCGGCGACTTGACCATGGCCGAGGTGATATTGACGATGCGACCGAACTGCCGCTCCGCCATGCCGTCGATCACGAGGCGGATCATCGCCAGCGGAGCGAGCATGTTGGCGTCGACGGCCCCGATCCAGTCGTCGCGCTCCCACGCACCGAATCGACCCGGCGGCGGACCGCTGTTGTTGTTCACCAAGATGTCTGGCTCGGGACACGCGTCGAGCAGCGCGGCTCGCGTGTCGTCGTGGCCGATGTCGCCCACGACTGTGGTGACCGCAACATCGCGCGTGTCGGCCAGACGCTGGCGCGCCGCCTCGAGCGTGTCGGGGTGTCGTCCGTTGATGACGACGTCGGCCCCCTCCCGGGCGAGCGCGTCCGCGCAGGCGAATCCGAGGCCCTGGCTCGACGCGCACACGATGGCGCGACGACCCTCGATTCCGAGATCCATCGGGGTCAGTCCGTCGCCGAGTCGTTCAAGCGTTCGGTGAACGCCGCCGCCCAGTCGGCGAGCGGCTGGAACTCGGGTTGATCGACGAGCTGGTCGTGCGTGGACGCTTCGATCTCGTTGTCGGAGGTCGTCAGGTCGAGCTGACCGGCGAACGGCTGAGCGACGTGGAATGGCGAGTCGACGAAGCATTCGAGTCCGTTGCCCTCGGGGTCGGTGAAGTACAGCGACCACGCATTGCCATGGTTGATCGGGATGACACCTTCGACGCCGGCTGCGTCGAGACGTCCGCCGATGGCCCGCAGGTCGTCGAGCGTTGGTGTGCGGAAGGCGAGGTGGTCAGCCATCACGAATTGATGTTCGGCGGTGGGTGAGCTGCTGACGAACACGATCTGGTGGTGTTCGGTCGGGTCCTGCGAGATGAACGCCATCTCGCCGTCGGGCCCGACGCTGCCGCGATTGGTCACGTGGAATCCGAGGACGCCGCAGTAGAAGTCGAGCATCGTTTCGAGATCGTCGACGGCGATGGTGGTGTGACTGAGCGTCAATGAGGGCGGGGTGGTGGTGGACATCGGTACTCCTTCGATCGGTAGATTGAAGAATTACTCAATATTGAATCCAATGTCAATCCCGACTACGATGATTCTCGTGACGTCATCGCCAGCCAGTACCGACTCGTCC
This sequence comes from Actinomycetota bacterium, assembly GCA_039194665.1. Lineage (GTDB taxonomy): Bacteria > Actinomycetota > Acidimicrobiia > Acidimicrobiales > Ilumatobacteraceae > JABSQH01. Next base: position 28,318 of record JBCCVW010000002.1, on the reverse strand, counting down.
GGGCCGACCACTCGTGGGCACAAGAAGAAGGAGCGGACGCGTCGTCAGCTGCTCGATGCGGCGATCGCGGTGATCGCCGAACGAGGCGAAGCGTTCACCGCCAGCGATGTCACGACGCGCGCCGAGATGTCGGCGGGCACCTTCTACAACTACTTCGACGATCGCGATCAGTTGATCCAGGCGGTGGTCCCCGACGTCATCGATGCGTTCGCGGCCGACAGCGACGTCACCGTCGACGAGCCCGACCCGGCGCGACGGTTCGCGGTGATTACGGCACGTGCGCTTCATCGGGCGGTCGATTCACCCGACGAGTTTCGTGCCCTGCTTCGACTCGACGCTGCGCAGCGGCTCATCGTCGATGGGGCCCCGATGCGCTTCCTGCGCGCCGACATCGCGACCGGTGTCGCCGCAGGCCGTTTCTCGTTGGACGTCGACGACGCCGCGGTTGATGTCGTGGTCGGCTCAATCCTCTTCGCCGCACGACGTATCGTCTCGGAGCCAGTGGCTGACGGTTACATCACGCGTGTGTTGAGCCAGTTGCTCCGTTCGCTCGGCGTTGCCGAGGACGAGGCCGCACAGATCGCGGCGACCTCCGTCACGCAGCGTTGAGGTGATACCGCTCGGGATCGGTGACGAAGTCGGCGTGACCGTACGAGTCGAGTAGACGGGCCAACTTCCGATTGAGTCGCCCATCGACGTAGTCGGCGACATACGGCACCTTCGGTCCCAGCCGATAGAACGCGGTGTTGCCAGCGATGGCTGCGCCGGCGATCGCCGCGGCGACCTTGTGATTGGTGTCGAAGTCGATCCCGACCGAGCGGGCGACTGCGTCGTCGCCGCCGAGGAACCGTTGTGTCAGGACGAACCGCGAGAACCCGTCCTCGAGCCAGCTGTGGGCGCGACCGCGCCACGTCGATCGATCGAACAGCTCGGCCGAGAGCGAGCCGCGCACGAGCGAGCCACAGATCTCATCGTCGAAGCCTTCGCGCAGCGACACGTGGCGGGCGGTCATCAGGTCGACGACTTCTTGAGGGGTTTGGCCAACGAGTTCTCGCGGGAGGCCGAGCAGGAAGCAGCGGTAGCGCGACAGCTCCACGACGGCGCGCTGTTCGTCGGTGAACTCGGTTTGCCCGTTGGACAGTGCATCGGATGACAGGAAGTACACGCCGATCTGGCCCGCCGGCATCTGGTCGATCTGCGGAATCGGGATGCCGTAGGTGGCCACGTCCCACTCGCCCGACTGCATCAGGTGGAAGCGCACCATCGAGTGCATGAGGCGAACCTTCGCAGCAGCGAGGAACCCCTTGCCGTCGCGGCGCAAGGCTCCGGGCAACGTCGTGGCGGTGAAGAAGCTGGCGGTCTCGAAGACGCGCTTGGCGGCAGCCTCGTCCGACAGCGTGCCGGTCATCGTCATCGGGAGCGCGGCGTACTTGTTGAGGAACGTCGCGAGGAAGGCGCCGCGGATGGCGAACGGCGTTGCCGTGGCCATCGGGATCCGTTCGGTGGCGGCACCCTGTTCGACGAGCTCGATGTCTACCCAATCGGCGGTCGCCTCCATCGATGCGATGAAGGCGCCCAGCTCTGCGGGGGCGCCGGGGACCGCATCAGGACCGTCGGCCCATGCCCGTTCGAGCATGTCGATCAGCGTGCGGAACCCGTACTCGGGGATGAGGGCGGCGTACGCGTCGGCGACACGATCGCCCTTCATCGTGTAGTTGCGCACCTGCGCCATCAGCGCCTCGTCGTCGATCACCTTGGCGACGCGCCCGCGAATCGGGGCGAATCGTTCATCGTCGACCGTGGCGTCGCGGTCGTAGCGCTCCGGCAGCAACGAGAAGTCGACGTCGCCGTAGATCGTCGGATTGTCGTCGGCCTGTTGAGCGATGTCGTCGGCGTACAGCTGCGTGATCATCGAGCCCCCCATCGGTATCGGTCATTGGCTAGCGCGATCGTGTCAGCCAATGCAACGCGGCTGGAACTCTTAAGGACGACATAAGCGCGCTGTGTTGTGGTAGCCGACATGAATCGAGCGGTGGGGGACGTCCATGGATCAACAGGCGGCGACTCGGCGCGCTCGCCGCGCAGGGTCGGCGCGGCGTTGCTCGTCGCCGCCGCGGTGGTTGCGGCGGCAACGTCGGCGTGGTTCGCCAGCGCAGCACCCGGCGACCTCGACTCGACGTATGTGCCCTGGCCGGGCTGCCGATTGACCGACACCCGGGCGGCGAGCCAGATCGGACCCCGAGCGGGTGCGCTCGGGGCCGACGACGTGATGACCGTTGCTGTCTTCGGCGATCAGGGTGAGTGCATCGGGGAGTTGGCGATCCCCGACGACGCGGTGGGACTGTCGACCAACGTGACGGCGGTCGGCGCGACTGCGAGCTCGAACGTGCGTGTGTATCGGGGTGACGTGTCGTCGCCGCCACTGTTGTCGAACCTCAACGTGTTTGCCGGCGCGCCGCCAAGCCCGAACAAAGTCGACACGCAGTTGGCTCCCGACGGGACGCTGAAGGTGTACAACGCCAACGGCTCGGTCGACATCATCATCGATGTCGTCGGGTACTTCACCTCGACCAGCCTGACCGAGCTCGCCGCCGGCGGCGGGAGCGGCACGGCTGGCGCACAGGGACCGGCCGGCCCGCAGGGGCCGCAAGGCGATCCGGGCCAGCAAGGTGAACAGGGCGAGCCGGGGCAGCAGGGCGAGCAGGGAGAGCCGGGTCAACAGGGCGAGCAAGGTCCGGCCTCTCCGACGTCGGGGTACAGCGCCGACCAGGTCGCTCGCCTCGCGTGGCACGAGGCACCGGACCTCGCCACGATCGACGTGGGTCGGGGACCGCGAGGGATGGCCTTCGATGGCGAGAAGCTCTACGTCGCCAGTGCTTCCAGCAACACCGTGTCGGTGATCGACCCGGCGACCGGGATGGTCGGCGACACCATCGACGTCGGGTTGTCTCCGCGGAACATCGCCTTCAATGGCACCGCGCTGTACGTCGCACACGTCAGTGGTGTCACTGCGATCAATCCCGCAACGGCAGAGACCCAGCTGATCCCACTGCCTGGGACGAATTGGGGCTTGGCGTTCGCAGGGACCGACCTGTATGTCTCCAACTTTGGTACCGACACGGTCAACGTGATCGACACGACGACCAATACCGTCACCACCACCATCGGGGTTGACGACGACCCCGCAGCGGTGGCCTTCGACGGGATCGACATCTACGTGGCGAACAGCAACATCGGTACGGTGTCGGTGATCAGCCCGAAGACCAAGACGGTTATCGACACCATTCTCATCAGCAATGTTGCGGTGCCGTTTGGGTTGGCCTTCGATGGCTCGCGTCTGTACACGGCCAACAACAACACCAACTCGGTGACGTTCATCGACCCCACGACGAACTCCAAGGACGGCTCAGTTGCCGTCGGTCAAGATCCGCAATCGGTCACCTTCGACGGCAAGCACGTGTACGTCACGAACTTCGGTGACAACACGGTGTCGGTGATCGATCCGGCAACCAAGGCCGTCGTCGACACCATCGAGGTCGGCACCACCCCGTGGGGGGTTGTGGGGGATGGCACCAGCGTGTACGTCAGCAACCAGGGCGACGACACCGTGTCGGTTCTCGTTCCCCGCTAGGTGCTCGCCGGTCTCGGCCGGCCGCCGAGTTACAGCGAGTACAGATTGGCCACGTTGGTGCGGGTGATCTTGTCGCGCGTCTCGGCGGAGATGTCTTCGAACATCTCGTCGAGCACCTGCGTCGAGCACGGCCACGTCGAGTCGGTGTGCGGATAGTCCGAGCCCCACAGCAACGTCTCCTCGCCGATCAGGTCGCGGGTACGCAGCGCGGCGGTGTCGTCTTCGATGGTGGCGAAGAACTGGCGCTTCCAGATCTCGAGCACGTCGTCGGGCGGGGTGCTCGTGGAGTCCTTGGCGTACTCGCGCGCCCACCCCTGCTGCACCTTCTCGATCCAGTGCGCGATCCAGCCGGCGTTGAACTCGGCGAGCACGAACTTGAGGTTTGGGTGCTTGGCACACACGCCGCGCACCATCAGCTCGATCAACGTGTCGTGGATCAGTGCGGGGGAGCCGGCGTACTGCACGATCGGATCGCGATCCTTCATCGCCTTCAGCCAGTCGGGTACGTGTGACATGCAGGCGACGTGGAAGGCGACCGGCAGGCCAGCCTCGTCGGCGAGCGCCCACATCGGGTCGTAGTCGTCGTCGCTGTAGCGACGGCCGCGCGGTGCGTTCGAGGGAATCACGATGCCCTTGTAGCCGAGGTCGATCACCCGCTCGAGTTCGGCGACGGCGTCGTCGGGACGCTGCACCGGCAGCGCAGCGAGGCCGACGAGGCGACCCCCGGACGCGACCTGCTGGCCGTGCATCCAGTCGTTGTAGTTGCGCTGCAACGCCACCATCAGGTCGAGGTTCTGCAGGCTGAACATCGGAAACCAGCCGGGGTACAGGACCTCAGCCGAGATGCCGTCGATGTCCTGGTCGTCGGGGCGCCGGGCGCCGTCGGTGAGGCCGGGGCGCATCGCCGCGTAGCCACCGGTGAAGTAGGCCTGGATCTCGGGGTCGGTGATCGAGCCAGCGCTGGGCTTGGAGGCGTGCTCGCGGGGGAGTGGTGTCTCGTAGTCGAGCCGTGTTCCGGCGAGCGCCATCACGGCGACGTTGCGCGAGCGTTTGGGCATGTTTGGGGTGACGATCGAGTCGCCTTGGCCATCGGTGTGGACGACACGCGGCGCGTCGTCGCCGAAGTGGTCGGCCAATCCCTCGAACACCTCGGGGCCTTCGAGGGCATGCGAGTCGGCCGAGATCGGGCGGGGGTCGTCGAGCAGGGTCATCGGTTCTCCGTGTCGTGGGTGATCGAGCGAACGAGGGTGGTGATCATCTCGCCCGCGATATCCGGTCCGTTGGCGAGGTCGTAGGTGTCGATGTTGATGGGGAGAGCGAGGGCGCCGTGGACGCCGGACCACAGGATCTGGGCCATCACGCGGGGGTCGCCCGTACGCACCGATCCGTCGGCCTGGCCGTCTTCGATCGCTCGGCGCAGCGAGGCGAACAGCATCAGCTCGTCGGGGTCGTCGTTGCGGTCGGTCGTTGAGTTCGGCGGGCGAACCCACAGCAGCAGCCAGCGGTGTGTGTCGATGTGGGTCGTGGTGAACGCGACATATGTCTCGAGCAGGCGACGGATCCGGTCGACCGGATCGGGTGTGTCTCGTTCGGCCTCGGCTAGCGACCGTCCCAATTCGGCGATCGGGCCCATCCACAGCGAGCGGTTGAGTTCGGACAGATTGGCGAAGTAGCTGTACAGCAGCCCGGTGGAAACACCGGCGCGTTTGGCAACCGCCCGCACCGACACCGCCGCTGGTCCACCTTCTTGGTGGAGTTCGGCCGCAGCGCGACGCAATCGCCGTCGCTGGTCGGAGCGCTCCTCGTCGGAGGCCGCTGGTCGAGCCATGCGATCACCGTAGTTCGTTACCTGAACGTGTTCAAAAAACGGCCGACAGGGCATTCTCGAGGCCGTCGAGCGAGCCCGCGCGCTGGCGCGAACGAAGTCCTGGACGCCACGAGCGCAACAATGGGACCAGCAGTCGACCGGCCGGCGCGCTACGCCTAGGGTGACGCCATGGCTCGGGGAACTACGACGAAGGTGATCGGCAAACTGGCGCAGACAGTCGCGGCGTTGTGGATCATCAACGTCTGGTTTCTGCGATTCAACAAGGACACCGGGTATCGGGGCGGCGACGCAACGAACATGAAAGAAGAGTTCGACGTGTACGGGCTGTCCGAGACGCAGATGTACGGCGTCGGCGCGGCGAAGGTCGGGCTCGCCGGCACGATGCTGGTCGGGCTCGCCGTGCCGCGTCTCGTGCGGCCGGCCTCGATCGGCCTTGCTGGATTCATGGTGGGAGCGATCGCCATGCACGTGAAGGCAGGGGATCCGCCAAAGCGATATCTCCCCGCAATGTCGGTATTCACCCTCGCCGCAACGTCGGCCGCATTGAACGATTGAACGGTCGCAGGCCCGGCGTCTGGAACGGCGAGACTGTCGGCATGGAGCAATCTGCGCCGAGGATCGAGGGTCCAATTCTCTCCGTTGCGCCGTTCCCGGAGCAGCCACCTCCGGGCTTTGTACGCAACGTCTACGAGCATCGGTGGGAGATCGGTCGGCCTCGAGCCGCCGTGTGGCGGTGGTTGTGCGATCCGGCGACATTCGTCGACGGGCAGATCCCGCCGTTTCGCGTTGAGTTTCTGCGCAATGCGGCCGGTGAGACCGGGTTTGCCGAGGGTGTGTACAACGCACACGTTGGTCCACTGATGTCGTTCTCAGGGGTGCTCGGCATCATCGAAGCGGAGCGGTATCGGGACCTTCAGTACTGCTACGGCAGCTACGCCGTGAGCCACGCGCTCTTTCGCCCGACGCGCTTGCAGTTCTGGGTCGATGACGGCGCCAACGAGGGCACGACGGTGATGCACCTCCAGCTCGACACTGACGTTCGGCGCCGGGCAGAAGGCGTGTGGGTCACCGCAATGGGTGCTTGCTGGCGGCGCTTCGGCAGCTGGTGCGAACGAGGAATCCCGAACAACTGGCGCCGCTGACCGTCGCACGTGTTGCCCGGCGTTCCGTGCTCGCCACGAGCACGGAATAGTCGACGGCTCGATCGTGCTGTAGCAGACATGGCCCGATACGTCGTCCACGTCCGCACCTCGATGCCCCCCTCCGAGGCGTTCAGCTACATGGCCGACTTGCGCAACTTTGCTGAGTGGGATCCCGGCGTCGACAAGGTGGAGCAGGTCGACGGGGACGGGGGCGGCCCAGGAGCGACGTTCGATGTCGACGTCAAACTGCCGGCGGGCACGATGACGCTCCGATACGACACCGTGGCGTTCGACGACGACGCACGCACAGCGACGGCATTCGCCGAGAATGCGTGGCTCACGTCAGACGACACCATCACGGTCGACGCCGACGACGATGGGTCGATCGTGACCTACGACGCCGAGCTGAAGATGAAGGGGATCCTGGGCCTGTCCGATCCCTTGCTCGGCTTGTCGTTCAAGCAGATCGGCGACCGTGCGGCAGCGGGTCTCATCGAGGTGCTCGCCGGTGAACGGGTGGCGGCTCCAGCCAGATGATCGGCCGCTCGATCGCCGACAGTCTCATCGAGGCGCCGGTCGTCACCAGCTTCACCCGCTTCGGGTTCGAGGCCCGTCGACGCCTCGACGGGTGGGCGCCGCTCGACCGCTACGACCTCGCCGGCCGGGTGATCGTCATCACCGGGGGTACGTCGGGGCTTGGTTACGCCGCCGCCGAACAACTGGCGCAGTGTGGTGCCACGATCGTGATCGTCGGTCGCCGGGCGGAGCGCAACGCACGGGCGGTCGCCCAACTCGTAGCGACGACACGCAATGACACGATCACCAGCGTTGCCGCCGACATGGGCGAGCTCGACCAGGTGCGCAACTTGGCCGAGGAGGTACTCGCCGCTCACGACCGCCTCGACGTACTGGTCCACAACGCAGGCGCGCTCGACGCCGCGCGCCGCACTACCGCAGATGGTGTCGAAGCGACGGTCGCGAGCCATGTGATTGGTCCCTTCTTGCTGACCCACCTCCTGCTCGGTCGCCTCACAGACTCTGCGCCGTCGAGGGTGATCACGATGTCGTCGGGCGGGATGTACGCATCAGGCCTACACGTCGACGACATCGAGCTCGCCGCCGATCGTTACAACGGCACCGAGCAGTACGCCCGCGCCAAGCGAGCGCAGGTCACGTTGAACGAGCTGTGGGCGCAACGCTACGGCGACCGCGGCATCACCTTTCACGCGTTGCACCCCGGTTGGGCCGACACACCGGGGGTCGATGCTGGACTTCCGACGTTCGCCAAAGTGATGGGCCCGCTGCTGCGGACACCCGAGCAAGGCGCCGACACGCTCGTCTGGCTGGCGGCCGACGATGCGCCGCTCGACTCGAACGGGCAGTTCTGGCTCGACCGCCGCACTCGATCGATCCACAAACTGCCGACGACCCGCCGCACCGACACACCCGACCGGCGCGCCGCGCTGTGGGAGTGGGTGGCGAGCCGTGCCGGCGTTCAGGCGAGCCCGTAGGTCGTGCGCATCTGCGCCAGGAACGTCGCATCGTCGGCAGCCGAACGCGCCGCGATGATCTGGGCGGCGTCCTCACCAGCGACGTACCGCAGCTGATCGGTGCCGTCCGTCGCTGCGCCAAAGATGATCTCGGCGACGCTCTCGGGCGAGGACGCCGGCCGATCGGCTTGCGAGGCGGCGATCAGGCCCTGCACGACGGGTGCGTACTCCGAGAGTTCAGGGTCGACCGACAGGTCCATCGACCGACCGGAGAAGTCGGTCGTGACGATGCCGGGTTCGACGATCTTCATCTTCACGCCGATCGCTCCCAGCTCGAAGCTCAGCGCCTCGGAGAGTCCTTCCACTGCAAACTTCGTCCCGTGGTAGAGCGAGCCGAGCGGCATCGTGATCTTGCCGCCCATCGACGACACGTTGACGATCACGCCCGAGCCGCGTGTACGCATCTGCGGGAGTAGCGCTTTGGTCACGTCGAAGAGCCCGATCACGTTGGTGTCGAACTGGCGAACGATCTTCTCGCGTGGCGTCGACTCGAGCGCGCCGTATGCGCCGTACCCCGCGTTGTTGACCAGGGCATCGATCGCCCCGAAGTGTTTGGTACCGAGGGCGACGGCCGCGTCGATGGAGGCGAGATCGGTGACATCGAGTCGGGTGACCAAGACGCCCTCGACGTCGGTCAACGGATCGTCCCGGCCGGACTCTGCCTCGGGCGCGCGCATCGTGGCCACGACGTTCCATCCGTTGGCGGCGAAGTGCTTGGCCGTGGCCCGTCCGATCCCGGTCGATGTGCCGGTGATGAGTGCGGTCGATGTCATCTGCGATCCTGTCGTTCGTTGTGATCTAACTAGTTAGTTGGAAACTAGACTCGTTGTTGTTTGTCGTCAACTACTAGGCAGGTGCCATGGCCCCAGTTCGAGATGCCGAGGCCACACGCGCGCGCATCTTGGCCGCCGCCACGTCGGAGTTTGCAGCGCGTGGACTGGCGGGGGCCCGCGTCGACCGCATCGCCGCATCGGCTGCGGCGAACAAGTCGCTGATCTATGCGTACTTCGGGAGTAAGGACCAGCTATTCGACCACGTCGTAGAAGCTTCCTTCGAGCAAATGCACGCGGGGGTCACATTCACCCCGCACGACCTTCCGGGGTATGCCACCGCCCTGTTCGACTACCTCGCTGACCATCCTGATGTGTTGCGCATCGATGCGTGGAGGCGTCTCGAACGGCCGAGCGCAACCGACGCGGAGCGCGCCGCCTACATCGGCGTCGTCGACCGACTCACCGAGGTGCAATCGAGCTTCGGGGCGAACGACCAGTTCCTGCCAGGCGACGTGCTGGCCATCGTGACCGCCGTCGCTGGGGCCTGGGCGGGCACGCCTGACGCACTCCGTCCGCACATCAGCGCCGACCGAGAGCGACAACGGGCACTCGTGGGCGGAGTCATCGCCGTGCTGACCAAGTCGCAGCGTCGCCGATCGAGCAAGCAAGGATGAGCAACCAATCATGAACGATGATCAGATCCCCGTCTTCGCGGCGCTCGGATCGGGCTACTCGGTGGACACCGATGGTCGACAGCTGCCGACGGTGGCCATCGACGCCTCCGACTCTCCCGAGATCGCCGACTTGGCGCGTGTTCACGCAGTGGAGGGGGTCGGCGACGTGCGCACTGAAGCCGCGCGACTCGACGACACGATCGTGCTGGCAATCCGCATGTCGGTGCCGGTCGAAGCCACGTTCGCCATCGCCTTCGACGCCGAGCGATATCGGTCCCTCTTCGACGATGTCGTCGAGCACGGCTCGCTGGTCATTGCGCACACCGATCCCGAGCGCGCCGCCACCGAGCATCCGCAATGGCTGGCGATCGATATCGACGGCGAGGCGCTCGCATCGCAGTTGGCGGAAGGAGCATGAGCATGGCCGATGTCCCCGTGGCACGACGACTCGGATCGGCGCTCGAGCCCGTGATCGGGCAGGTGTTCTTTTCGCCGGAAGCGCACACCAACTATGTCGTGCTGGGCTTCGACGACAGCCCAGGTGCGGCCGGCGGGGTCGCACTCCCCGACGGTCCGGCGTACTTCACCAGTCGTGGCAGCTTGCTTGGCCAGGTGCCGGGCGAGGTGGTCGCGTCGGCGTTCGGGGTGTTCTCACCGACGGTGGTCGTGCCGTCGGTGACGCTCGGGTGGTCGCGCACCGATGCTCCGACCATTCGTCAGGCACGTCACGACGGCGCCGTGGGCCAGCTGCGTCGGCTACTCGGCGACTCGCCCGACGGACTCGAGCGAGTCGCTGACCTCCTGGGACGCGCAGTCGAGCCGTTGCGTGTCGAGGGTCGGCCGCTGTTCGCGGGAATCCGCTCGGTCCCACTCGACGCCGATCCCGTCGGAGCCGTGTTCCAGCTCGGTGATGCACTACGTGAGTTCCGCGGCGACGCGCACATCGCCGCGTGGACCACCGCTGGGTACGACGCGACCGAGATCGGACTCGCCACTGAGTTGTACTGGGGTCTACCGATGCGCAGTTATGCCCGCACCCGTGGGTGGACCGACGACGATTTTGATGGCGCTACGGATCGGCTCCAGGCGCGTGGGCACATCGACGGGAGTGGGTTCACCGAAGCGGGTCGCGCCGCCCGCGAGCGGGTTGAGATCGATACCGACGCGGCGATGCAACCTGCGTTGACCGCCCTCGGCGACGACATCGATGAGTTGATCTCCACGCTGCGACCATGGGGGTCGCTGATCCGGGCCGGGCACGGCTACCTCGCGGCTGGCCCGCACGATCTCGCCGCCGGCGTCGGCTGACCTGTCGGCCTATTGCCGAAGGACAGCGACAAGAAACTCCGCATCGTCGTCGAATGGGCGGAGATCCCAGGTCGCGAGGCTCAGGTCGACGGCCAACCCAACGGCGGTGAGGTCGTTGAAGAAGTCGTCGAACGGATAGTCGCGACCTGCCCCAAACCCGACGGCGATGCGCCCATCTGGCGAGAGATGATGGCGCAGGCGTGCCAGCACCATACGGCGGGTGCTCGGGGCGAGGAACGTCATCACGTTACCCGCTGCGACGATCATCTCGAACGGTTCAGCGATGCCGCGGTTGGGCAGATCGAGTTCGGCCAGATCGCCGACGAGCCACTGCGGGCCAGGATGGTCCTGCTCGGCGGCTGCGATCAACGCTGGATCCACGTCGACGCCGACGACCTGATGGCCCATTTCGAACAGGGCGCCACCAACCCGTCCGGGGCCGCAGCCCGCGTCGAGAATCCGAGTTGCCGGCGGCACCATGGCGTTGACGAATCGGGCTTCGCCGGCGAGATCTTCGCCCGCTGCTGCCTTCTCTCTGAACCGCTCGATGTACCAGTTGGAGTGATCGGGGTTCTCGAGTGTCTTGGAGATCCACCTGCTCTGTTCGACCATGGGGCCTCCCCGGTCATCGATGCTCGTCGAGTCAGCGCCGGAGCGGAGCGCGGCGCTGATCGCTTTCGTCAGGCGTTGGCGTCGAGGGCGGCGGCCACTCGACGGTGGGCCTCCCAGATCTCCTCGGGCAGGCCGGTGAACTGTTCCAGGTGGGTTGCCCGATGCCCCATCTCTTCGCGCCACCGCTCGATGTCGATGGTGAGCACCGAGTCGAGGTCGGCCAGAGCCTGGTCGTCGAGGCCGTCGAGGTTCAACTCGTCGCGGGTGGGCACGACCCCGACCGGGGTTCGGACGCCCTCCACTTGACCCGACTTGTACTGCATCAGCCACAGCAACGGCCGGAGATTCTCTCGATAGCCGGGCCACAGGAAGCGACCGTCGTCGCCGCGCTGGAACCAGTTGACATGGGCGAAGACTGGTTTGGCGGTTGCCGCGCCGATCACCTTGAGCCAGTTCTCGGCGTAGTCGGCCTCGGAGTACGACAGGAACGGCCGCATCGACATCGGGTCGTACCGCAGCACGCCTTCGAGGCCGTCGGCAGCGAATGTCGCCTCGGCCCCGAGGGTCAGGCCGTCGTACACGCCCTCGGCAACGTCGTCGATCGCGCGGATGAGCGGCTCGCGGTCGCGGGCGCGTCCACCGAAAATGATCCCGTGGATCTCCACCCCTTGCGGGTCGTCCCAATCAGCGGCCACGTTCGGAACGTTTCCGAGCTGGGTGGTGAAACGCGAGTTCGGGTGAGCCCACGGCGCATCGGCCTCTTCGGCGGAACGGCCGGCGATCGGCTCGCCCTTCCAGTCGAGCCAACCGGTCACGTCTGCGGGCGGGTCAGGGGTCTTGCCCTCCCACCACACGTCGTGAGTCTCGGGGTTGTACGCCACGTTGGTGAAGATGGAACCCGTGCCCGGCACGATCGAGTCGATCGCGGTCGGGTTCGTCATCTCGTTGGTGTCTTTGGCGACGCCGAACACACCGTTTTCGGGGTTGAAGCCGCGCAACACCCCGTCGTCGTCGACCCAGATCCACGCGATGTCGTCGCCGTAAAACTCGACGTAGTAGCGCTCGCCGAGCGCGTCGGGCGCGAGCGTCATTGCCAGGTTGGTTTTGCCTGAAGCGCTCGGAAAGCCGCCAGCGATGTTGTACTTTTCGCCCGTCTCCTTGTCGACGATGCCGAGCAGCATGAACTGCTCGACGAGGAAACCGTTCTTCCAGCCGTCATACGACGCTTGCCGCAAGCCATGGGCGATCTTGCCGAGTAGCGCGTTGCCGCCGTACGACGAGCCGAAGTGCAGAATTGTCCGCTCGTCGGCAACGGTGACGAAGTAGCGCTTGTCATCTGGCGTGCCCTGCCCGAGGTTCTCGAGGTCGCCGGTGACGTGCACGGCGCGTACGAAGTCGTCGCCCATGTCGTTGAGGTAGTCAACGCCGACCCGCGCCATGCGGATCATCTGCAGCACCACGTTGCGGTTGTCGGTGATTTCTACGCCTGCGGCGAAACGATCGAGGGGTGATCCCTTCGGTGCCATGAGGTACGGGATGACGTACATCGTCTTGCCAGCCGAGGCGCCGCGCATCAGCTCGTGCAGCTTCGGTTTTATCTCGGCCGAGGGGTGCCAGTTGTTGTAGACGCCCTTGTCGCGCTCGGACGCTGTCGCCACGATCGTGCGCTCTTCGGCGCGGGCGGTGTCTTTGAAGTAGCTCCGCGAGTAGTACAGACCGTCGCCGGCCGTGAGCAGCTCGCCTGCGTCTACCGCTTCTCGGAGATACCTCGCGTCGTCGGCGGCGTCGACTACCTCGACGCGTTCGGCGCCGGTGAGCTCGGCGTACTCCTTCACGAACTCGCGCACTGCGGTGTTCGTGAGTCCTGCCGCCTCGAGGGCCGTCTCGACCTCTGACATCGCTCTACCTACCTCTCGTCGCTGGCGTCGTTGCCAATGGGGGTGCGAACGATCCAGCACCATAGGGCGCGGTGGTTCTCACGCGAAAGTTCACCACGATGCCGGCGGGATGGCGACTGGAGCGGACGACGGGAATCGAACCCGCATCATCAGCTTGGAAGGCTGAGGTTCTAGCCGTTGAACTACATCCGCAAGTAGGGACGTGATGTTACCGGGACGCGGCGTTGCTGAGCAGAACGTCGAGCGCTGTCGACCACGACCGGCGGATCTGCTCGTCGTGGTACTGGTACACCCGGCGCGCCAGGTCCCACCCGTCGAAACTCGTCAGGGTCATCACCGTGTCAGCGATGGCGATCGTGGTGGGTTCGTCACAGCCGGTGAGCTCGGGAGCGAAATAGTCGATCAGTTCGGATCGGAGCACGTTCGCCAGCGCAGCCATCTCGTCGTTGATCCGTGGGTATCGAGTTGCTTGCTGGCGGGCGACGAGCGTTGCGTTCGCGACCGCGCGGTACAGCTGGAATCGCGATTCGACGAGCGCGTCGATTCGTGCCGCCAACGAATCGCTCGAGGGCTGCGGGATCGCCGCCAACTCCGCAGCAGCAGCGAACTCACGGCGCACGGCGGTTTCGGCGAGGTCGGTCATGTCCTCGAAGTAGCGAAACACCGATCGATGCGACACACCGGCGCGTTCGGCGATCTGCTTGGCGCCCGGCTCGAGGTTGCCTTCGTGGATCAACTCGACGAGCGCGTCGATCACGGCCTCGCGATTGCGCTCGCGGCGCAGCGAACGTCCGTCGGCGTCGGATTGATCGTCAGTAGCGATTGGCCCGTCGGCGTCCGCCATGGGCCGTACGCTACCTATGGCACCACACCGGTGGACGCTTGTCCGCTGTCGGTACGTGCTCGCCCACTTCTTCCACATGCCCGTGAACACGCACCGTCCCACCGCCGACCCGCTGATCGAGCGAGTCCGCAAGCTGCTCGACAAGGCCGAGCGCACCACGAACCCGCACGAAGCGGAGATCTTCGCCCGCAAAGCAGCCGAGCTGGTGGCGGCAAACCGAATCGACGCCGACCGGATCGAGCGTGGCGACGTGACCGCAGAGCTCGGCGTTCGCCGTTTGACGATGGGTCGCGGTGCCTACGTTCGGGCACGGCTGTCGTTGCTCACCAACGTCGCTGACGCCCACGACGTGCGCGTGGCCTACCAAACAGGTCCGGAGGGGATGATCGCCTACGCCGCAGGGTTCGAGAGTGACCTCGAAGTCGTCGAAGCGATGTACACCTCGCTCCACCAACAGGCCGCGGCGCAGATGAATGGCATCCGACGGTCCACGCCTGCGGCCACACAGAAGTGGCGTCGCTCGTTCCTCTTCGGTTTTGCGGCGCGGATTGGCGACGTACTCGCCGACGCACGTGCCGATGTGGAGGAGGCGCCGGCGGCTGCGTCGGTGCTGCCTGCGTTGCGCGCCCGTCGGAAGCGGGTCGATGAGCACGCCGCCGAAGCGTTCGGTCCGGTGCGCTCGGCGCGGCCAGCGCGCGCAGCGCAGGCATCGGCCTGGAAGGCCGGTGTCGCCGCCGCCAACGGCGCCGACGTCGGACGTGCCCGCCTCGCCGGGCGAACCGCGATCGGACCAGCGTGACCGTCGATCGCGAGCGGACGGCAACGTACGCCGCAGAAGACGACGCGTTCGAGGGCACCGATCTCGCCGATCGAGCACGGTTGGCGGACCTTGCCGACCTCGCCGAACGCGTCGTGACGGATCCCTGGTGGCCGGGACCGCCGGTGGTTGTCCGCGCCGCACGCGCCGACTCGTCGACGTCGTCGGCGCGCTGCGGTGGCGACCACGACGGCGACGTAGAGATCCGACTGGCCTCCACCGGCTGCACGGTGGCAACGCTCGTCCACGAGCTAGCGCACGCAGTGGTTGGGCCGGAGCGCGGCCACGACGAAGTCTTCCGCCGGGCGACACTCGATGTGTTAGCCGTGGCGACCAACGTCGATCTCACGAGGCGGCGCGGTGATCGTCATGTCGCCGCGCTGCACGCTGCGTTCGGTGCTCACTCGTTGACCGTGGGGGAGCGGCCCTGGCCCGACCCGGTTGGCTACGGGTCACGGCCCGGCGCCGGGGGCGCACCGATTGCACTCTGATCTGCGATCGCATCGCGGGAACCTCGCTCGACGTCAGTAGCCTCGTCGGCTCCGGGGTGTAGCGCAGCTTGGTTAGCGCGCCTGCTTTGGGAGCAGGAGGCCGGGAGTTCGAATCTCCCCACCCCGACCGGTGTAGCAACAGCACGAACGGCTCGAGCGAGAACTCACGTGCCGGTAAACGACGCCTCACGTCGTTCGAGGAATGACGCGACGCCCTCCTTGTGATCGTCGGATGCGAAGCACTGCTTCAGCGCTGCGACATGGGCCTCCATGTGCGCACCGACGTCGCGGGCCAGCCCTTCGTACACCAGTTGCTTCATGCGTCGGTGCGAGAACGGTGAGCCGATCATGAAGGCGTGGGCGACCTCACGAGCCCGTGCCTCGAGATCGTCGGCCGCGACGATCTCCGACAGATAGCCGATGTCCAGCGCTTCTTCCGCGCTCAGGAAGTCACCCGAGTAGAGGAGTTGCAGGGCGCGTTGGTGCCCGATGAGGCGGGGCAGCAGCCAGGTGCCCGCACCCGTGTCCGGGACGAGCCCACGGTGGGCGAAGTTCCAGGCGAAGCGGGCGTTGGGCGTGCCGATGCGGATGTCGCACTGGCTGGTGAACTCGGCGCCCATCCCGACGGCCGGACCGTCGATCGCACCGATGACGGGTTTCGGGCACGACACGAGCGGCCACCAGACATCGGCCTCGTCGGCCTCGCCACGCACCTGCGGGTCGTCGTCTTTCGTCAAGCTCCCGGTTGCGCCGGACAACGCGGCGAGGTCGGTGCCCGCGCAGAACACTCCGGGGCGACCGGTCACGATCACCACCCTGACGTCATCGCGCTCGCCGACATCACGCACGAGCGAGATGAATCCCGAGAGCATCTCGAAGTTCATCGCGTTCCGCTTCTCGGCGCGATCGATGGTGATCGTGGCGATCGAGTCGGTGACGTCGAGCAACAGATGGTCGGTCATGCGACGCACGGTAGCCACGTCGTCACCGGCGCCGATCACCCCGCTCAACCAGCGCGGCGGGATTGCCGCGATTCGATGGACTTCAGTCGTCGAGGTCGACTCGACGCAGCAGCTGGGCATTGGCCGCCACGATCACCGTGCTGACGGACATCAGCACTGCGCCGATCGCCGGTGCCACAACGACGCCGAGTGGAGCGAGCACACCAGCGGCCAGCGGAATCATCACCACGTTGTACCCCGCTCCCCACCAGATGTTCTGCAGCTGCTTGCGGTAGCTCGCCGCGCTCAACTTGAGGATGCGAACGATGTCGAGTGGGTTGCTCTTCACGAGTACGAGATCGGCGGACTGGACGGCGACGTCCGTGCCGCTCCCGATGGCGATGCCGATGTCTGCCCGGGTCAGCGCCGGCGCGTCGTTGACGCCGTCGCCGACCATCCCGACCTTGCGGCCGCCTCGTTGCAGCTCCTGGACGTGCTGGTCCTTGTCGGCCGGGAGCACCTGAGCGAAGTAGCGGTCGATTCCCAGCTCATCGGCCACGGCCGCGGCGACCTCGTTGCTGTCTCCGGTGAGCATGGCGACATCGACGCCTCGATCGTGGAGGGAGCGAACCGCTCGATAACTGTCCTCCCGGATGACGTCGGCCAGCGCCAACGCCCCGACCGGCGCCCCATCGCGCACGAGGTAGATGACGGACTCCGCACGACGGCCAGCGGCCTCTGCGAACTCGACCAACTCGGCGGGCACCTCCGCCTGAAGCGAGTCCAACAGCTGCGGGCCGCCGACCGCCACTCGTGCACCGTCGATCGTCGCTTGGACACCGCGGCCCTTGAGGATCTCGAACTCCTCGACGCGCGGAACGATGAGGCCACGCTCTGCAGCCGATGCACGCACCGCTTTCGCCAGCGGATGCTCGGAGTCGGCCTCGATCGCCGCCGCCGCGGCGAGAAGCTGGTCGTCGGTGAGGCCAGGTGTCGTGGCGACTGCGGTGACGCCGATGGTGCCTTCGGTGAGCGTGCCCGTTTTGTCCATTGCGATGATGTCGAGATCCTTCGCCGTGTCGATCGCCTGCCTGCTGCGGATGAGCGTGCCGTTGCTCGCTGCGATCTGTGTGGTGTTGGCCACCACGAGCGGTACCGCAAGACCCAGTGCGTGCGGGCAGGCGATGACGAGCACCGTCACGACGCGCGCGATCACGTCGGTACTCGGGCTCCCGATCACAAACCCCCACACGATGGCGGTGATCGCGGCCGCGAGCACTGCCGCGTAGAACAGCAGTGATGCGGCTCGATCGGCGAGCAACTGTGTTCCGGACTTGCTGGACTCTGCTTCAGCGACCAGTCGCATGATGCCGGCAAGGGCCGTGTCGTCGCCAGTCGCCGCGATGCGGATGCGCAGGCTGCCGCTGCCCGAGTTGATGGTGCCGGCGACGACATCGTCATCGATCGACTTGTCGACGGGTCGCGACTCGCCGGTGATCATCGACTCGTCGACCTGTGATCCGCCCTCGATCACGACGCCGTCGGCGGGGACCGAAGCACCCGGACGTACCAGCACTACATCGCCTTGCTGGAGCTGGTCGCTTCTGCGCTCCGTCGTCGTCCCGTCGGCCAGCACCACCTCAGCGGCGTCCGGCAACAGATCCGCAAGAGCGTTGAGCGACCCCGACGCCTGGCGGACGCTGCGCATCTCCAACCAGTGCCCGAGCAGCATGATGACGATCAACGTGACGAGTTCCCAGAAGAAGTCGTCTCCCAGGTTCCACACCAGCGTCGCCATGCTGAAGACGTAGGCCACGCTGATCGCCAGGGCGATGAGGGTCATCATCGCCGGGGCTCTGCTGATGATCTCGGACCGTGCCATCCTCACGAACGGGAGACCGCCATAGACGAACACCAGCGAGGCCAGTACGGGCACGATGAGGCCGCTTCCGGTGAAGGTTGGAGCGGTGTACGAGAACCAGCCTTGGATGGTCGTGCTCCAGAACAGCACCGGAATGCTCAGCGCAAGGCACACCCAGAATCGGCGGCGGAAGACCGCTTCGTGTCCGTTGTGGTCGGTGTCGCTATGACGGCGAGCGCCGACCACGGCATCGCCGCCGGTGTCAGCGGCGGTCTCATCAGCGAGTGGGTCGAGGCGTGGTTGCCGAGTTGACGGAGTTTCTACGAGCACACATCGACGCTCGCGCCCGGAACCTTCGGGGTACTTGTGAGCGTCGCAATGGTCATCTGGGGGGACGGCGTTCCCCTGCGGTGAATCGCTCGGTGGGAGTTCGCGTCTTCTCACCCCGACCAGGTTCGGCGTCTGCAACGACGACGCCGACCTTCGGTTGCTGCGGTTGGCGGCGTCTGGAAGGGTTGCTCGATGCTGCACACGCTCGAAGCGGAGATCTCACCGGGGATGTCGACCGCCGACGCCGTCGCCCTGGCGCAACGGGTCGAGGAGGTCGGCTTCGATCGCCTCGGGATCTCCGATGTCGTCTTCTGGCCCGACTGCTTCGTGTTGCAAGCGCTGATCGCCGAAGCGACCGAGCGCGTCCACATCGGCTCGATGGTGACCAACCCGTACACCCGTCACCCGGCCGTGCTGGCGGGGATGCTGTCGACGTTGCAGGAGGCGAGCGGCGGTCGGATGTTCCTCGGCATCGGCGTCGGCGCCGGCCTCGAAGACCTCGGGATCGACTACCCGCGGCCGGTCCGTGCGCTGCGCGAAGCGGTCGTCGCCATCGATGGCCTGCTGCGCGGTGAGCGCGTGGAGGTAGACGGCGACGTTTTCCCCATCCATGGCGCGACGCTGATCCGCCCGCCGGCAACGCGCGTCCCGATTGCGATCGGTACGCGCAGCCGGCAGGTGATGCAGCTCGCCGGCGAACTGGCCGACACCGCGCTCGTCGGCGCACGCGCGTTCACACCGGCGCTCGCTGATCAGTACCGCACGTGGCTCGGCGAGGGCGCAGCGCGTGTCGGGCGTGATCCCGCGGCCGTCGAAGTGGCGCCTCGGCTGACGCTGTGCGTATCCGAGGACGCGGCGCTCGCCCGCAACAGTGTGGTTCGTTACGTTGCCCACTACCTGGCAATCATCCGTCCCCAGGACCTCGATCCCGAGCGGCTCGTCGCCATCGAAGCTGCTCTCGATCGCAGCACCGGTTGGTACTTCGATCTCCAACGCCACGACGACCCGGCGCTGTTCGATCTCGTGCCCGGCGAGTGGATCACCAGGTACGCAGTCGTCGGCACGCCCACCGACGTCGTCGACCAGATGCACGCGATCGCCGATCTGGGATTCACCTCGGCGAGCCTCAACCTGGCGGCGGTCATGCGATCGGACATGGCGACTGGGCTCCGCGAGACGATCGACGGGTTCGGCACCGTGATCGACGCAGTGCGCGCGGTGTAGGGCGACCTGCGCCTAGGCAGCCGGTTGTGGCGTCGGCCTCAGCCGCACCACCAATGCAGGGGAGACCGGAAGACGTTCCGGCAGCTCGATGTGCACGCGGCCGCCGGTCGCGCCCCACTCCGGTGTCTCGTCGAGCCCGAGCACGTCGACCGATTCGACCCCGTGAGCGTCGAGCCCCGGGAACTCGATGCGTCGCGACGCCGGCGTCTCGAGCAATGTCGCGTAGAGCTGCTCATCGCGCTGGGTGAAACGAACCTGAGTGCCGTCGTGCGTCTTCGATTCGGCGATCGTCCACGGTCGCGTGCCGAACACCGCCTCACCATTCGTCGCCAACCACTCACCGAGACCGAGCAGCGGAGCGGCCTGCCACCCAGGGATCGTCCCGTCGGGCTCCGGGCCGATCCCAATCAACAGGTTGCCGTTCTTCGACACGATGTCGACGAAGCTGCGCACGAGGTCAGTCGCCGTCACGATGTCCTCGGCACGCTCGTGGCGGTTGGCGCCGAAGCTGTGGCCGACGCCGCGGGTCGACTCCCACTTCTTCTCGGCGATCTCGTCGTGCTGCGCGTACTCGGGTGTGCGGAAGTCGACGTGCGGCACCCGCTGGGCGATGTTGATCTGCTTGTACTTGGCGGGCACAAAGCGCCACAACGCCTGGACCGCAGCA
Source organism: Actinomycetota bacterium (assembly GCA_039194665.1). Classification (GTDB taxonomy): domain Bacteria; phylum Actinomycetota; class Acidimicrobiia; order Acidimicrobiales; family Ilumatobacteraceae; genus JABSQH01. The sequence goes on along the minus strand of JBCCVW010000002.1, from coordinate 7,727 downwards.
CCCCCAGCGCGCACCGAGGCCGTGAGTGCGCGGCCCCCGGGCTTGCTCTGCGTCCACCGGTCGTTGACCACGCCGTCCGGCACCGCGTTGTAGTAGTCGGCGAACAGGGCCGCGAGGTCGAGGCCGTACGGGCACGCAATGTCGTTCCACAACACGGACGGCTCGTACCGCTCGATCAACTCGCGCAGGTGGGTCTCGCAATAAGCGACGTACTCGTTGCTCTGTGGCACTCCGGTCGCGAGATCGGCCAGACCGGCGATACGTGCATCGTTGAACGGCCAGTCGAAGCCGCCCGAGTAGTACAGACCCATGCGCATCCCGGCGGCGCGCACTGCGGCCGTCGTGTCGCCGACGAGGTCGCGTGTGGAGTGATACCGCCCCTTGGCCGGGTGTTCGATCGACGATGGCCAGAGACAGAATCCGTCGTGGTGCTTGGTGGTCAGCACCACGTAGCGGGCACCAGCGCGCCGACACAGATCGGCAAGGGCATCGAGATCAGCGTCTGCGGACGACTCGGCAAATTGCTCGGCGAAACGGTCATAGGGGTACCCCTCGCCGTACGTCTCGCGATGATGTCGCTCCGTCGGGCTACCGGCGAACTGCATCGTGTTGAGGTACCACTCGGCGTAGGGGTTGTTGCGCAACAGCCACTTCGGGCCGTGCTCACGCAGGATCGTCGGGATGTCGGGAACCTGCGGCGCCCACGCGGGTACCGAGTAGGGCCCCCAGTGCAAGAACACGCCGAGCTTGGCGTCGTGGTACCAGTCAGGCACTGCGTGCGTCTTGACCGACTCCCAATCGGGCGTGAACGGCATGGGTCGGAACGTAGCCCGACCCATGCTCGAACCGCGGCCTCAGATCGGGCGGGCGACGACGAGGCTCGTCGGCGCTTGCGTGGGGACCACCTCATCGATCTCGAAGCCGCCCGCTGCCAGGAGCGCGGCGTACTCGGCCTGTGTGCGCTCGGCTCCGTCGAGGATGGTCATCATGATGACGTCGAGCATCTTTCCGAGGTGCGGCTCGTTGCCGGGCGGGATGACGTTCTCCAGGATCAGCACCCGGCCGTGATCGGGAATCGCGTTGCGGACCGACTGCAGGATGCGGACGCAGTCGGTCTCGCTCCAATCGTGGAGGATGAACGACAACAGGTAGAGGTCGCCTCCGGTCGGCACTCCATCGAAGAAGTCGCCACCAACGCACTCGACACGATCGGCCACGCCGGCCGACTCCAGGAACGGCTGTGCCGATGCCACCACATGGGGCAGGTCGAAGACAACACCGGTCGAGGCCGTGCTCTGGGCGAGGGCCGCCGCGACGAACGCGCCGTGCGCCCCGCCAACGTCGACGATCCGATTGAACGGAGTGAAGTCAAACGCTTCCACGGCGGCGGACTGGGTCTGCGCACCCATGCTCGTCATCGCCCGACTGAACAGCTCGGCCGATTGGGGGCGCTGCTCGATCCACGACCAGAAGTTCTCGCCCATGACCGCATCGAATCCTGGCTGCCCCGACGTGAGCGCCTGGGGAAGACCGGCAAACGCCTCGTAGTGCGTCTCCATCCACATCGCCGTCATGTCGGCGAGCGAGCCTGGCTCGTTGCGAAAGAGCTCGCCAACCGCAGTCAGCTGGTACGTCTCGGGAGCGACCTCGTCGACGACCCCGAACCCGGCGAGTGATCGCAGGAGACGGCGCGTGCGGTCCGGGTCGGCGCCGATTCGGGAGGCGACTGCATCAGCGGGACGTGGGCCGCCGGCCAACGCATCGGAGATGCCCAGCTTGGAGAAGGCGTACACGGCCTGGCTGGCGATGAACCCACCGGCGAGTTGCAGCGCAATCGCCGGCGGGGGTGGCCCGATCGGGGCAGTCTCGGCGGCGGCTTCGGGAGTTTCGATGGCAGTCATGGTCAGTGTCCTCTCAGTCGTGGGGCGCCGCTCTTCGACGCCAGGGACACCATCGACGGCCGACCGTTTTCGTACCGTTTGTGTGCCGATCTCGCGTGCGGCATGGCCAGTGCAGTGCCCCGATCGAGCCGGCGCGGTCGTGCGATCGACCCCGGTTGGGTGGCCGCGCTGGCGTACTCTGGACCTCGGTGGGGGACGGTGCGCACCTCGAAGGTCCGGCGATCCGCGCGCTCGGCGGCTTGGAGCTCGAGTGGGGGGCCGATTCGCCCACACCCTCGTTGCCCGACAAAGCACAGCTGCTGCTCGTGTACCTGGCAGACGCGGCTCGGCCGGTGCCGCGCAGCGAGGCGGCAGGACTGCTGTGGTCCGACCTGAGCGAAGAACGGGCGAGAGCCAACCTGCGTCTCGCCTTGACCAAGATTCGCCGGATCACGCCCGATGCGATTGACGCCGACCGTCGATCGCTGCGGCTTGCGACACCCCGCGACTACGACGTCGACCTGATCGAAGCCGGCGATCTCGAAGCGACCCTTCGCCACTATCGAGGCGACTTCCTAGCAGGGATCGATGCAGACGGCGCCGAGTTGTTCGACGATTGGGTTCGGGCTCGTCGCCACGCTGTGCGGGCCACCGCCGTTCGGACACTGTCGGCAGCTGCGGCCGAAGCGGTATCTGCCAGCGAGTGGTCGCGGGCGATCGAGTGCGCGGCGAGAGTGGTGGAGATCGAGCCGTGGAACGAGGTCGCCCATCGTCATCTCATGCGCTCGCTGGCCCACACCGGAGGAACATCAGCCGCTCTCGCGCAATATGCGCACTGCGAGCGCGTATTGGCCGACGAGCTGGGCGTGCGACCCGATGCGGAAACGACCGCGCTCGCCGCACGCATCGAGAACGGCGAACACGAGGAACCGGAGCCCGCGGCGACCCGAGTCGTCGGGGTTCCCAGTACGTTGACGCCGCTGATCGGGCGCGACACCGAGATCGATGTGATCGTCGATCGGATCGTCGATCGACGAGAGCGTTTGGTTTCGCTCGTGGGGCCCGGTGGCGTGGGGAAGAGTCGAGTCGCGATCGAGGTCGCCGACCGGCTCTCCGCGCGCTACGACTCCGTAGTGTTCGTCCCGCTGGCGAGTGTTGGCTCGAGTGCCGAGGCGGCAACGATGGCTGATTCGCTCGTGGGCGGCGCCGGGACCACGATCGATGCCGTTGGACGCTTGATCGAGTCGTTGGAGGGCCGGCGGACACTATTGATCCTCGACAACTTGGAGCATCTGGTCGGCGAGATCGCCGACCTCGTTCGGCGGGTCCTCGACGAGTGCCCTGGTACCGATCTCCTCATCACCTCGCGGGAGCCGCTCGACCTCGCCGTTGAGGACCTCTTCGAGCTCCGGGGCCTGGCAGTCGAGAGCAACACGGCTGATGTCGGCGAAGCACCAGCGGTCCGGCTGTTCGTCGACCGTGCGTATCGCAGCGACAAGACATTTTCGCTGACCGACACCAACGCCAACGAGGTGTTGGCCGTGTGCACGCTGCTCGAAGGCGTGCCGCTGCATCTCGAGCTCGTAGCGAGTCGAGTGCGCAGTGCCTCGCTGACCGAGATCCTCTCCGCGCTCGATGCCTCGGAGCCGCTTCCCGGCTCGACGGCCCGCGACGTCCCTGCGCGGCATGCCTCGTTCCAGGCCGTGTTCGACCAGTCGTGGAACCTGCTGACCGCGTCTGAGCAGCGGGCGCTCTCGCAGCTCAGCGCCATGCGCGGCGGATTCGATCGCCTCGCCGCCGACGCGCTGACCGGTGATCGCATCGCCGCGCCGTCGCTCGCCCGCAAGTCCATGCTGATCGACGAAGGCGGTGGGCGATACCGCTTCCACGAGCTGGTCCGCCAGATGGCTGCGGCTCGACTGGACCCCGCCGAGGTTGCCCTGTCCGAGATCGCCCACTCCCGGTACTACCTCGAGCGCGTCGCGGAGATCGCCCCGTCACTCGGTACGTGGGGCGCGGCTGACGTCGTGGAGTCGATGGTCCTCGACCTGGACAACATACGCATTGCCTGGGAGCGGGCGATCGGGACGCAGCAGTTCGATCACATCGCGTTGTCGCTCGACGGGCTCTGCAAGCTGTTTGAAGCATCGGGCCTTCTCTTTGAGTCGCTACAGCTCCTCGACGCCGCTGCCAATGCGGCACCTCCGACGCCCAGTGGGGAGGGGGAAATCCGCGTGCGTCACATCGAACAGCTGACCTCGGCCGTCGTCGACGATTCGATCGATGCGCTCTGCGAACGGACGCTCGAGCTCCTCGGTTCGGGGAGCGCGCATGCGGCTGCCCGCGGCTGGGTACACCTCCATTGGGGAGCGACCTGCTTGCTCAGACACGATCACGAAACTGCTTGGGACCGGTGTGCAGACGCAGCAACCGAGGCCGCCGTTGCGGGGGACCGCCGCCTCGATGCGTCTGTCGTGAAGTTGCGCGGTCGGCTGCACACGATGGCCGGGCGTTTCGAGGCCGCAACCGAAGAACTCGAGATCGCGCTGGGGCTCTTCGAGGAGATCGATGACGTCGCAGGGCAATGCCACATGCATATCTGTCTCGCTCCTGCGTACGCCGAGCAGTACCGGGTGTGGGAAGCGCTGCAGTCGGATCGTCGATCGCTGGAGTTGGCGAAGGCGATCGGCCATGAACGTCACACTGCGGTGCAACATGCCAACGTCGGCGCCTCGCTGATTCTCATCGGTGACTACGACGGCGGACGGGCGAGTTCGGCGCGGGCGTTGGAGATCGCCCGTGGAATGGGCGAGGTGCGGCTCGAGGGGTACCTCGTGGTGCAGTACGCAGAGTGTCTCGTCGACGTCGATCTGGCGGAAGCGACGTCGTTGATGGAGGAGGGGGTGGCGCTCGAGCGGGAGCACAACGACGAGCACGGGCTGATCTACAGCCTTGTCCCGTTCTCGCGGTTGCTGCTGCGGTTGGGGCGCAACGCCGAGGCGAAGCTCGCCGCCGACGAACTGGCCGAGGTCGCCGGCCGGCGTGACGCGCCGCACTTCGTGCAGACCGCCCGTCTGATCGGCGCCGTGTCCGACCTCGCGCTCGGGCGCCGCGAGCAAGCAACTGCGGAGGCGCTACGCGCTGCAGATGTGCTCCTCGGCGAAGATCCGCCGCAGATGCCGTGGCCGGTTGATTCGCGCCTCGACATCGTCGCCGTGCTGTCGTCCGGCCACCCTGTGGGACAACGGGCGCTGGCCGATGCTCGGGAGATTCATCGCAACGCCGCGCTATCGATTGAGGACCCTCGTCTGCGGCAGCTGTACCTAGAGCGGCTCCCGGCCAGTCGGATGCTCACTCGACTCGCCGACTCCGGGCCGGCCGAGGCGACGTTCCGGTAGCACGACCTGGCATCCGGTGGGAGTGCCGGACCAGGCTGGGACGGTGCTGACTCGTTTTGCCGGGTTGCTGGTGCCGTTGGGACTGCTGCTCGTGGCATGCGGAACCGACGAAGCTGGTGACCCGGTGGTGGCTGTCGTCGACGCGCCCGTCGCGTCGACCGTGCTGCCGTCGACGACTGAGTCAGCGGTGATCGGCGAATCGTCGACCACAACGTCTGTGGCGCCAACGACCGCTGCGCCGACGCCGACCGCATCGACCGTCGTCGCTTCGACCATCTCGATCTCGGCCGGCTCGACGACGACCTCGACCATCAGCACGGTGCCCGCCGACTGCCGGCGGCTGGAAGAGTTCGACGAACCTGGCGGCTGGTTCATCGTCAACGATGGCGTGATGGGCGGACGGTCCGACGGTCAGGCAGTGATCGGGGAGTCAACGCTCCGCTTCACCGGAACCGTGGTGACCGCCGGCGGCGGGTTCACATCGATCCGACTCGGTCTTGATGATGGAGCACTCGCCGGGACCGAGACGATCCGCGTCCGGCTTCGCCCAGACACGCGTACGTACGGCCTCACGCTCGAGGACGATCAGACGATCAATGGTCGGCGAATCTCCCATGGCGCCGACCTGCCCGCCCCGGTGGATGTCGACGACGACGGATACGTGGTGGTTGAGGTTCCGCACGCGGTTCTGGAGCCGACGGTGTTCGGTCAGCTCGTACTCGCCGAGCCGTTCCGTCCTGATGCTGCGTCGGAGATCGGCATCATCATTTCAGATGGCGTCGACGGCCCGTTCTCGCTGGACGTCGACTGGATCGAGGCCTGCGGCTGAGCGCCGCGCGGTCCCACGAGTGTCGTTGGTGGTGCCTCGTCGTTTCTCGGCGCCCGCGAACGCGGGATCGGCAGACCACGACCCCGAGAAGTAACTGCGTTCCACCGGTCGTTCCGGTGGAGGGGCCTCAGCGGTTCTTCCAGGCGATCGGGCGACGCCCGAGTGCGCCGCGCATCGCGTCGGCTGAGTCTTCGGTCATCGAGGTCATGATCTGGTTGCGGTTCTCGATGTCGATCCCTGCGGACAGACTCGGGATCTCGAGGTTGGCCCACAGGACCTCTTTGGTCATCCACGTGCCGAAGGGGCTGTTGGCGGCGATCTCCGCGGCCACGCCGAGGCACCGTTCCATCAGCTCGTCGTCGGGAACGGAGCGGCTGACGATGCCGATGCGTTCGGCTTCGGCGGCGTCGATCACCCGCCCGGTCAGGATCAGCTCCCACGCACGCGATACACCGATCAGCCGGGGGAGCAGCCAGCTCACGCCCATGTCGCAGCCCGAGAGTCCGAGCTTGATGAACGCGGTGCCGAACTTCGCCGACGTTGCGCAGTAGCGGATGTCGCACGCCAGCGACCACGCCATGCCGCCGCCCGCAGCGGCCCCGTTGATCGCGGCGATCACCGGCTGGCGCACCGCCCGCAGATGGTGGATCACTTCGGCGATGTGCTGTTGCACGGCCATGCCTTGCTGCGCCCGACCGAAGTCCTCGGTGCCGGGGATGGTCCCGTAGCCGTTCAAGTCGAGCCCGGCGCAGAAGCCCTTCCCGGCGCCGGTGAGGATCACCGCCCGACACTCGTGATCGGCGTCGACGGCGTCGAGTGCCTCGTGGAGCTGGTCGACCAACTCGCGAGTCAGCGCATTCAAGCGATCCGGTCGGTTCAGCGTGAGCCGGGTCACACCGTCGGCTGGGTGGTCCGCAACGACGAATCGGTCTGTCACGACACTGGATCGTGGCACACGATGCTGCGCCCGCCACGGTGCTGAGGTCACCGTGGCGGGCGCAGCGGTCAAGTGGCCGAGGCGGCGGCCGGTTACAAATCGATCGGTGGCGCGTCGGGCCCGATGACCAACGAGTCGATGAACGTCGACTCGACTTCGTCGAACCACGTGCTCCCGGGCGGTGCGCCGACCTCGAGCAGCAATGGTGCGGAGCCTTCGATGGGCAACAGATAGAACCGGGTGACCCGCTGGCCTGACACCCAGGGCGCTCGAGGACGACCCTCCTCGTCCGCGGATGCCGGCACGCCGCTGTGGAAGCAAGGTTCCCAGAGTTCGAAGCATCGACCGTCGACGCCAGTGGAGGCCTGGACCGTGCTCGCGGGATCGACCGTGATGTCGATCACCCGCGCGGTCCGCCCGGCGATCTCTCGGGTCTCGTCGTTCAACACGATGATGTCGTTCGCCGCCACCCAGGCGTCGATGTCGTTCGGGTCGATCGATGCGACAGGATCGTCCGACACCGCCTCCTCACGGGTGCTCCAACCGCCCCAGCGGGTCAGTCCGAGCGCCACTCCGGTTTCAGGCAAGAAGACACCGTTGTTGAAGCCGTCGATCATCAAGATCACCCCTGCCCGGTGGGTGGGGAGGAACATGTCGCGCGGCGGCTCGAACTCGACGTCGAC
>JBCCVW010000001.1:0-57301 GCA_039194665.1 Actinomycetota bacterium | reverse complement strand
CGGCCATCGTCGATCAGGCTGAGCAAACCACCGACGCCGCTGGCCACGACGGGCATCCCGCACGCCGCAGCCTCGAGGGCGACGAGGCCGAAGCTCTCGCTGCGGCTAGGAACCACCACCACGTCGGCGGCGCGGTAATACGACGACAGGATGTGGTGCGGTTGCGGCTCGACAAAGCGCACTCGCTCATCGAGACCGAGGTCGCTCACCAGTCGGCGCGCCGCGGCGAGTTCCCCATTGCCGTCGACACCGCTGGCGCCGCCGACGATCAACAGCTGGGCGTCGGTGGCCGCGAGTTCGGCAAGCGCGCCGATGGCGACGTCGGGCCCCTTCAGCGCCTGGATGCGGCCGACGAACAGCACGAGCGGACGGTCAGGATCGACGTCGATTGCGTGACGCGCGCCCTGCTGATCGCCCGGGGCGAAGAAGGCGTGCTCCACACCGGGGGCGACGATCTCCAGCCGGCCCTGCGGCTCGCCGTACAGCCGACGGAACTGCTCGGCCTCGGGCTCGCACGACACACAGATGGCGTCTGCGCACTGCACGATCTCGGCCTCAGCGCGATCCCTCCACTCGGGCTCGGGGTCACCACCTTCGGCCTTGACCCGCGCCAGCGTGTGGAACGTGGTGACGAACGGAATGTCGAGCTCGTGCTTCAGACGATGTCCGACCACGCCGCTCAGCCAGTAGTTGCCGTGGATGACGTCGGGGCGGCCATGCTCGTCCAGCCAGTCGCGCACGCCATTGGCGAACGCGTCGGTGGTGGTCGGGAGCTGCTCCTTGGCCAAGTCGCACGGACCGGCCTCGACGTGCACCACGCGGTGCCCCGGCTCGACGTCGACCACCTGAGGAAGGCCGGGCCGATCGGCGCGAGTGAATGTGGTGCACTCCACGCCGGCCTGGGCCAAGGCCGAAGTGAGTTCGCGCACGTACACGTTCATTCCACCGCTGTCCCCCGAACCAGGTTGGAGCAGCGGCGACGTGTGAAGCGAGATGATCGCAGCGCGTTGCACGACGGCGACACGATAACGGCGTGTTGCGGCACTCTCCCGACCCAGCCGGTCGGGATTCGCGGCGGCGCGACACCCGCCCCGGCGAATTCGTGGGCGACGTCAGCTCTCGGAATCGGCGGCGATGCCGTCGATGTCGGCTTCGCCGTCACGGTAGCGACGAACGAGTTCGGCACTCAACGCGTCGAGCCGTTCGAAGCGCGCCCGCCGGTCGGACGACACACGTTGCTCGAACCCGGCGACTGCGGTGCGCAACGCCTCGAGTTCGTCGCTGTCGAGCGAGGCGAGCCGACCGAGACCGCGCTCGGCACAGATCTCGTCGAGTTCCACCGCCAGCGGATGGTCGCTCAAGTCCTCGGTCGGCCGTGGGGGCCGCGCCGGGCCACCGGTGAGGTGTGATGACAGCACCGAGCGCAGTTCCTCATCGACGGCGCCACCGCGTCGGCCGACCTCGGCGGTGATCAGGTCGAGCCGCGCTTGAGCGACACGTCGGGCATACGACACGGCGTCGTCTTCGAGTTGCAGCTGCTCGCGCAAGGCGCGCAGCTCGTCGAGCGACAACTCGCTCGGGTCGGCCTGATCGGTGGTGGTCATGAACATCCTCCTGAGACCGGTGGCAGCACGGCCACCTCGTCGGCAGCATCGACCGCGGTGGCCGCGTCGGCGGCGGCGCCATTTACCCAGATGCGACACGTTGGGAGCACCGCATCGAATCGCTCGCCGTAACGGTGGCGCGCTGCGTCGAGCACCTCGCCGACCGTGGCGCCGTCGATGGTGTCGGCGCCGACACCGGCAGCCTCGCGGGCCGATGCGAACAGACGGAGGGTGGGCACGGCTCCAATGTACAAGCGGTCGCCCGCGGGCACGCGTGACCGTACGGCGCAGGACACCTGCCCGTCAGGCGCCGGCGTCACCGGCGTCACCTGGGCGATCGAGCGCAGCGGTCATTGCGTCGATCATCCGCTGCGGCGCCCCGGAGGTGGCCGACAGGCCCCGCACGACGCCGGCACGGTCGTCGGCGGAACGGTTCGCGCTGAGCTTGCGCTTTGCGTCGATCCGCTCGATCGCCACCGATACGCCGATGATCGCCCGCACCTGCCGGGCGAGGAAGGCCGCCGGCGCATCGCTCGTCGCCCAGCGCTCGCCGCCGTCGGTGCGTTGCGCTTCGTGGTGCTCGGTCAAGCGATCGACCACATCGGAAATCCACGCGGGATCGTCGTGCGTGCGGGCCACACCGTGGACGTGCACCGCCTCGTAGTTCCACGTCGGCACGACACGCCCGCCGGTTGCCGCCTTCGACGCGTACCAACTGGGCGAGACGTAGCTGTTGGAGGCCACGGCGATCAACACCACGGGCTGACCATCGAGGCGTTTCCAGTGTGCGTTGGCGCGCGCCAGGTGCCCCACCAGTTGACCGGCGGCACGATCGACGATGATCGGCAGGCTGCTGACCTCGAAACCGGACGAGCTGTTCGATACGAGGTGGGCGAGTGCCGCATGATCGAGCACGTCGAGCGCGGCGCGGTCATCCTCGACGCGGTCGGACTGTCGGGCGTACATCGCGATGAATCAGATCAGCCCGGACGGGACCCACTCAAGCCGGTTTGCGGCTCGACCACCACGATGCGACCAGCTGGGCAACGTGGCTCGGCTGTCGGGCGACGAGTTGCTGGAGCGTGGCGTCGCCGAAGCAGGCAACCATGTCAGGAGCGTCCGGGGTTGGCGACGACGGCGTTTCCACCACGAGCACTGGAACTGGCATCGCGACGGCCTGTTGCACGGCGAAGGCGCGATCGACAACACCCACCACCATCGACGCCCGTGGGTCGTCCGTGTCGGCGTCGGGCATCGCCAGCGCAGTCGGCGTGGACAGCACTCGACGGCGCAGCGCACGCCGCTGCGCATCGACGTCGCCCGGTTCGAGCCACGGCCCGCCCAACCCATCGACCAAGACCAGCCCGGCTGCCCGCCCGCCGAGGGCGAGCACCTGCGCGGCGGCGCCGCTGTGGCCGATACCGACGACCAGGAGATCGCCGTGTGCGACGTCGCGCAGCACGTCGAGCGCGACGACCACGGCGTCGCCGGTGTCGTAGTTGCCACCCACGGGAGGTGGGGTGCCGTGGTGTCCGGGGAGATCCGGTGCAAACACAGCGCCTGGCCACTCGGTGAAGCCGTCGGCCCACTCGCCGCCACCTGAGGCACCCACATCGTGAAGCACGAGCAGGTCGGTCACGGACGCGCGCCGATCTCGTCGAGAAAGCCGACGATGCGGTCGAGCACGAACTCGGGCTGCTCGACGTGCACGTAGTGGCCCGCATCGGGGACCGAATCGACCCGGGCGTCCGCAAGCAGTGCCGCCCGCCGCGCGGCCTCTTCGTCGTGCACCTCGGTCCACGCATCGTCTTCGGAGCTCACCAGCACCAGTGTCGGAGCGATCACAGCGGGGTACTGGGCGAGCACCACTTCGAGTGAGAAACCGTCGGGGATGAACGTGCGGAACATCGGGTCCCACTTCCACACGTAGCCACCGGCGACCTCGACCGTGCCGTGCTCCACGAGATGATCGAGGAACGATTGCGGCAGGCGAATGTTGATCGCGCCGCGGCGTTCGGCGAGGGCCGCGCGCGATGCCCATGGCCGAGGGGGTCGACTGCGGAACTTGTCGATGTCGTCCACACACCGTGTCGCGATCTCGACGAGGTCATCGTCACCGAACGCGTCTGCTGGCGGACCGAGCCCATCGAGATTCACCAGCCACGCAAACCGCTCTGGCGTCGTGGCGGCGGCCGTGAATGCCATCCCGCCGCCCATCGAGTGCCCGATCATCCCGATCGGCGCGCCAGCCTCGGGGGCGAGCAGGCGGGCCAACTCGCAGAGGTCGAGCGCCGACGCGTTCCACGTCATCCCCGACGACAGCCGTCCGGAGTCGCCATGGCCGCGTACGTCGATCGCGACGACCTGGAACCCGAGATCGACCAAGCGCGGAGCAAATGCATCCCATGTGCGACCGTGGTCATACGCCCCGTGGACCAACACCACCGGCGGCGCGCTCGGATCGCCCCACTCCCAGGCCCGCAGGCGCGTGCGATTGGCCTCGATGAACGTCGCCCGGTCGGGCGTTGGGTACTCGTCCCCCATCGCCGGCCATCCTGGCAGCCCCAGATCGATCGACCGGAGTGGGTTACCCGCACCGCGACTCCGTGACCCACGTCCGACAGCGGGGTTCGAAGGGCGCAGTGCGCGACCGGCTCAGTACGTGCCGTTGGTGTTCCGAACTCGACCGCCGGTGAGCAGGACGTATGACCGGGCAAAGCGATCCATCGGCTGGATCGAGTCCCAGTGCTCGACGATCTCGCCCCCATCGAGGCGCCAGCGATCGGTGATGTTGAAACCCCGGCGATCGTCGCCACGGTGCTTGGCGCGCAACGTCGCATGCGAGTGGAAGATCACGACGTCGTCGTCCGCCAGGATGTGTTTGACGTCGTAGCCGTACTCCGGAAAGCGTTTGACCAGCCCGCTCACCGTGTCGATCACGCCGTCGATCCCATCACGAATGGCGTGGTTGTGCTGGCGGTACGCGCTCGCGCGAAAACGGTCCCGCACCGATGCGAAGTCGTGCTCATTCATCAGCAGGTGCACGAACGTTGCCACCAGCTCGGCGTTGGCGGTCTCCTCCGCCGACCAACTCGGTCGACGAAGTGTCTGAACATCAATGCTGAGCGTCTCCATCGGACACCTTCCCCCGATCTCGGTTCGCCCGGTCACGGTGTGATCTCTCACGGTCGTCGTGTTTCTAGGTTTTCGTACCTAGAGATTAGGATTTCGTACCTACACGCGCAATGTGACATCGACAACACACGAAAGTCGTTCGACGTGACCTCCCCCACCGCTGACCGAATCGCCGCAGCCGCGCTCCGACGGTTCAACCGGACCGGGTACGCAGCCACCAAGCTGCAGCAGATCGCCGACGACGTCGGAATCTCGCAGGGCAACCTCACCTACCACTTCCCGACCAAGCTCGACCTCGCACTGCACCTGAGCGAAACGGTCCGCGCGACGACCGCGGATCGTCTGGCTCAACGGGTCAACGGCGACATCGCCGACGACTACGTCGGCCATTTGCTGTTCGGAATGGAGCTCACGTGGACGTACCGCTTCCTGCTACGCGATCCGGGCATCTTCAACGACGTCGACGACGTCGTGCCGCCGAGTCCGATCCTGATTGCTGACTTCGAAGCGCTGTTCGAGCTGATCTCGCGAGTCGCCGACGAGGGTCTTTTGCGCGCCGACATGAGCGTCGACCTCCACGTGTTCACGCGCTCGTTATGGATCCTCAGTCGCCACTGGATGGACTACCTCCGCGAAATGGAACAGCGAGACCACATTGACTGGACAGACGTTGCACGGGGCGTCGAGCATCACTTCGTCGTGCTCTTGCCGATGATGACGGTTGCGGGAAGACAACGGTTCACACGCGCCCTCGACCGAGCATCGCCGCCGAGCCAAGCCGACGCACACACGCGGCGCAATCGCTAGGGGGCGCCGGGTGTCGACACACCGAGCACGAGGCCAAGCACCGCGACTGCACCGGTGGCACCGAGGGCCCACCGGCGGGTGGTCACCTCGTCGAGGCGACCGGTCGCCCCGAACAGACCAACATCGGGGTGCGGGAGCGTCCGCAAGGTGTTCAGCGCACCCGCTGCGACCACGAGCGCAACGAACATCGCCGCAAGCCGAGCATCGCGCGACATCGCATCGAGTCCATGCGTCCAGCGATCGCTCACGCCGCGCAAGGCGACCGCCAGGTTGAGGACGACGACGGTGGCCATCGCCGCGGTCCATCGCGCCGGTACCACCGACGCCGACGACGACCGACCAAGCCCTGCGCCGATCGTGGCAAGTGACCAGAAGAACCGGTCACCGGGCCGTACGTGCCATTGCGAGAGCATGCCCAGGCCGAGCGGCAGCGCGATCACCGAGACCCCGAGCGCGACAGTCGCCCACACCGGGGGGAGATCGAACGGCACCCGCCCCGTGAGCAGCACGATCACCACCGCCGCAACGAACGCGGCTCGTCGCAGGCCCTCGGTCGCGACCACCGTACGCACCATGTCGGTGCCGCTGATCTCCGGCCGTGGCGCATCGGACGTCCGACGAACTGCGTTGGCAACGTCGGCGCACGCCTGACGCGCTGAACTGCGCTCGTCGTCAGGCTCGTCGAGCCACGTCCGCATCCGCCGACTCGACCCACGCGGCGCGGCATCCGCCGGCGAACCTGCGCGCCACAGGCCGACGACCAGCGCGCACGCGGCGGCAGCAGCGACGAGCTCGAGCGCCAACACCGCTGCTCCGACCACGGTGTGCATCGTTGCGAGTCGCCACGCGAGCCATACCAACCACGCCACGAAGGCCACGGCACACAGCGCGGCTCCTCCCGAGCGCGCCACACGGCGACCGGTCAGTTTCAGGTCTGAGGCTGCGTCGAGCGGGGCGATGAGAGTCATCGGAAAGAGCGTGTAGGTCGGTACGGGTTCATCGGCCTGAACGGGGCCGACTTGAGGGCTGGGTCGACAACTGATTGCGGTGGACGCCCGCTAACGTGCCGACCTCGTGGGAACCCCGAAACGCGAACGCCAAAAGGCCAACCGTGCGCAGGCGCAGATGGACCAGGTGCAGGCCGAGAACCGCCAGCGCTACGTCCGTATCGGACTGATTGCGGTCGCGGCGATCATCGCGGTGTTCGCGCTGGTATGGATCGCCAGTCAGATCGTCGGTAGCGATGACAACGACAACCCATCGGTGGTCACCACCACGCCCGTCACGTCTCCCGTCACCGTGACCACTCCCGACTCGACCACACCGGTCACCGTGACCACCCCGTCGTCGCCAGAGTCGACAAGCGACGAGGAGAGCGAATGAGCACGACTCGCCGGGTGGCCGCTGGCCTGGCGGCGGCCGCGCTCCTCGCGGTGACTGCGTGCGGCGACTCGGACGACGCCACACCACAAACCGCATCGGGCGATTCCGCCGCGCCAGAGACTGACGAACCCGTCGGCGACATCGACGCCTCGACCGACAGCTCCGCCGCCGAGACGTCCGCAGACACCGAGGGTGCAAACGACGCCGTGCCGGCGGGTTGCCCCCCACTCGAGGGTGTCACCGAGCCGGTCCAACAGTTCGACAGCCCACCGCCGATGTGCATCGATGTCGGCGCCACGTACCAGGCGGTGGTCGACACCAACCTTGGCGAGTTCACCATCGACCTCGACGCGCAGGCCGCCCCGGAGACCACCAACAACTTCGTGTTCCTCGCCCGCAACAAGTACTTCGACGACACGATCTGTCATCGCATCATCCCGGGGTTTGTCGTGCAGTGCGGGGATCCGACGGCCACCGGTACCGGGAACCCCGGCTACCGATTCGCCGACGAGCTGCCCCAGGAGGGTGAGTACGAGATCGGGTCGATCGCCATGGCCAACAGCGGTCCCAACACCAACGGCAGCCAGTTCTTCATCATCACCGGCGATGATGGGGCGTCTCTGCCGCCGCTGTACTCACTGTTCGGTCAGGTCGGCTCGGGCTTCGACGAGACCGTGGTGGAGATGGAAGCAGCGGGCACCCTCGAGGGCATCCCAGCGGCTGAAGTGCGCATCAACTCGGTCACCATCATCGAGTCGTAGGGCTACCGCTCGTCGGCAGCTTCGTCGTCGAGCGCCAACTCGTCGGCGAGCAACTCGTCCACACCTGCGTCGACCTGCGCATCGATGTGCCGGCGTGTCGCCCGACTCAGCGCGTGCGCACCAAGCGGTGAGGTGAGCAGCTGGAGAATCACGACGAGTGCCAACGTCGTCGCCGCCAGCAGCGTGTCGATGCGCACTGCCGCACCGATCGACACGAGGACGAGCCCGAGCGTCGGCGCCTTGGCCGCGGCATGCATGCGGGAGAGCACATCGGGAAACCGCCAGGTGCCGATGCCGCCGATCGCCGCGAATGCGCAGCCGAGCACGATGAGCGTGCCACTGATCACGTCGACCATCAGCTCCCCCTCCGTTCGATGAACCGGCCGAGTGCTGCGGTGCCGACGAAACCGACGAGCACGGCGACGAGCACCGTTTCGATCGTGACGAAGCTGACCCGTTCGGCCGCGGTGACGATGATCGCAATCACGACGATCGACAACAGCCCGTCCAGGCCAACGACCCGGTCGGCGAGCGTGGGCCCGCGCAACAACCGAAACAAGAACCCTGCGGTGCCGATCGTCAGCAGAACGAATGCCGCGACCAGGACCATCAGCGCTCCCCTCCCGCAGCTGCGGCGCGCTCTGCGTGCGCGGCGTCGACCGCAGCGAGCTGCTCCCTAGTGCCATAAGCGCGAACGGCAAGACGCTCGATGCGGAAGATGCTGTCGAGCACCGACTCGCGGTCGAGCTGGAGCACGTGCACGTACAGGACGGGGAGCTCACCCGTGGCAGCGTCACCGGGGCGAACGTCGACCGTCAACGTGCCGGGTGTGAGGGTGATCGTATTGGCCACCACGGTGACAACCCCGTCGGTTCCTGCGTGCAATGGCACCGCAATGATCGCCCGCGCCAGTTGCGGCCGCGGGCGCAGGATCTCGCGCGCAACGGCCACGTTCGACACCACCAGCAGGTACAGGAAGTAGCCGCAGTACACCGCCACCCACCACGGGCGGAACGGGACCGATTCGAATCCGCTGACCCCGGTCGGGCGGCCGATCAGGGTCACGAGCAAGGCGATCACGGCCCCGGCGATCAGGTTGTTGATGCCGAAGTCGCCCCACAACATCGCCCACAGCAGGGTCAACCAGATCACCAGCATCGGCAGCTTGAGGCCGTTCATCGCGCCCACCCGTTCACGATCCGCTTCCTTCGCCAGGATCGAGCACCGCTTCGACGTAGCGACCCGGTTCGAGCAGCTCTTCGGCGGCCCGCTCCGCGAACTGGTACACGGGGTCGGCGAACACGATCAGAGCCAGGCTGATCGAGACGACCATTGCCGTGGCGATCCCCATCAGGTACGGCGAGCGCGACGACGGGTCGCGCAGCCGCCGGACGACGCGTGCGTCTTCGGGATCACCCCAGAAGACGCCGAGCCAGATCTTGGCCATCGACATCACCGTGAGCAGGCTGGCCAGCAACGAGGCGACGACGACGAGGTAGACGCCCTTGTCGAGGCCAGCATCCACCAGCGCAAACTTGGCGATGAAGCCCGAGAACGGCGGCAGGCCGGCCAGGCTCAGCGCCGGGAAGGCAAACAGGATGGCCACCACCGGCGCCGAACGCACGAGACCGCCGACGTGCGACAGCCGTCCCGATCCGGTGCGGAATTCGACCATCCCAGCCACGAGGAACAGCGACGTCTTCACCGCGATGTGGTGCACCACGTAGAACACTGCGCCAGCAATCCCCGCGAGCGTGAACATCGCCAGACCGAAGATCATGTAACCGATCTGACTGATCACATGGAACGACAAGATGCGCCGCAGGTCGTCTTGCGACAGTGCGCCGAACACTCCAATGATCATCGTCAGCGCGGCGACCACCAGCAGCAGCGTGCCCTGTCGGTCGTCGGGCGGAAACAGCAGCGTCTGACTGCGGATGATGGCGTACACACCAACCTTGGTGAGCAGTCCCGCGAACACGGCGGTGATCGCTCCCGGCGCCGTGGGGTAACTGTCGGGGAGCCAGAAGAACAGCGGGAACACGCCCGCCTTGATGCCGAACACCACCACGAGGAGCAGAGAGAACCCCAGCCGTACGCCGGCTTCGAGTTCGGGCATCCGCTCGGCCAGCTGGACCATGTTGACCGTGCCGGTCGCGGCGTACAGCAGGGCCAACGCCGTCACGAAGAACGTCGACGCGATCAAGCTGATGATCACGTAGGTCATTCCGGAGCGCACCTGCTCGCGACGTCCGCCGAGCGTGAGCAAGACGTAGCTGGCGACCAGCATCACTTCGAATGCCACGAACAGGTTGAACAGGTCGCCCGTGATGAAGCTTGCGGACACCCCGGCGGCGAGCGCGAGGTAGATCGGGTGGAACGCCGCGAACCGCCGCTCCTCGTCGCCGAGGCCGATGGCGTACACCATCACCGAGATCAGCATCAGCGACGACACGACGAGCATCACCGCCGAGAGCCGGTCGACCATCAACGTGATGCCGATCGGCACCCGCCATCCGCCCGCCTGGGTCACGAGGATTCCCTCATCGTCGACCTCGATCAACAAGATGATCGCCGTGACGACGTTGGACGTCAGCGCGACGAGCGAGATCACCCGCTGCACCCGGCGGTGGCGCGCGAAGATGACACACAGCGCGGCCGCCAACAGCGGCACGATGACCACGAGCGGGATGAGGTCGGTCACTCCAACCCCTCCTCGTCTCGTTGCTCCTGCTCGGCGAGCAGTGTCTCCTCGAGGAGTTCGTCGCGATCGGGCTGGCGAGCGATCAACCGGTCTTCGACATCGTTCTCGACGAGATCGTCGCGGGTGATCCGCCAACTCCGGTAGCCGAGGGCGAGCAGGAACGCCGTCACGCCGAACGTGATCACGATCGATGTCAGTGCGAGCGCCTGCGGGAGCGGATCGGAGAAGTCCGCCGGGTCGCCCGTGTCGATGATCGGCGCCGAGCCGCCAGGGCCGCCGGAGGTGAGCAGCAACAGGTTCGATCCGTGACCAACCAGGCCCACGCCGATGAGGATCCGCGACAGACGACGTTGCAGCAGCATCCACGTACCCGTGGCGAACAGCAGTGCGGCGGCGAAGGCGAACAGAACGGTCATGGCGCCGCCTCCGTGCCACGTTCGGGGTCTGTACCGGCTCGGGTGACGGCGCTGCCATCGGTATCGCGCCGTGCAATCGGTGGCGGAACGTTGTCGTCGCCGAAGGCAGCGAACGCCATCATCACCAGGCCGATCACCACCAGGTCGACGCCAACATCGAACAAGATGACCGTGTTCAGCTTGACCGAGCCGAACAAGGGCAGGTTGACCGTGGCGTCGGCATGTTCGAGGATCGCCTCACCGAACAACAGCGGCACGAACGCGGTGCCAGCCGCCAGGAGCAGGCCCGCGCCGAGGATCACGTGCGCCGGGATGCGGAACGTGGTGCGTACCGCTGCCGCACCTCCGGTGACGTAGCGCAGCGCCACCGCGGCTCCGACGGTGAGCCCGCTGACGAAGCCGCCACCAGGGCGGTTGTGCCCAGCCAATACGAAGTACAACGCGAGGACGAGGATCGAGTGGTAGAGCACCTTCGACGCGGCGTCGAGGATCACCATCCGACTCGACACGTGGCGATGATCGTCCTGTTGCTCCGCGGCGGGGCGCTGGTCATGCGGCGTGTCGCTCATCGTTCACCTCGCGGCCTCACGGCGCCAGCGCCGGCAGCATCGGGGTCCGACTCGCCGGCGCTGGATCCTTCGCCGACCTCGACCTCCTCCTCGAACACCGGCGCATCCCTGTCGCTGCGGCGGCGACCCATGCGAGCCAGGCTGACGGCGCCGACGGCGGCGACGACGAGGACGCTGATCTCCCCCATCGTGTCCCAGCCACGGAAGTCCACGAGGATGATGTTGACGACGTTGTGGCCCTTGCCTTCCGGCAGCGCGGCGTCGACCATCTCTTCGGACATCGACGGTTGCGGGACGTCGTCGCGCGACTCGCTCGCCACGATGGCGAAGATGAAGATGCCGACGCCCACGATCGCTGATACGGCGAGGCGCAGCGGATTGGCGATTGCCGGGGCGCGGATGCTCCACGAGCGCGGCAGGAACCGCAACACGAGCACGAACAGCACGGTGCTCAGCGTCTCGATCGAGAACTGCGTCAAGGCCAAGTCGGGTGCGCCTTGGGCGACATAGAGGCCCGCCATCGCGTAACCGACAGCGCCGAGCATCAATGCCGCTGCGATGCGATGCCGCACGATCGACGCGCCCAGCGCCGCCGCAGTGATGATCACCACGATCACCACGTGAACGGGCGTGCCGACCCACTCGGGGAGCGACTCGAACGCGGTGGCGAACCCGGTGAGCGGGGCGAGGATCGCGACGAGCACGATCACGGCCACGTAGATCGGTAGCGACCCGTTCTGCAACGTGGCGGTGACGCGGCGCGCGGTGCCGGTGATTCCGGCGAGCACCGCGACGAACCCCTCCTCGCCTGAGGGCAACGGGGCAAGGATCTTGGAGGCGCGGCGTTGGAACTCCTCCACCGGTGCCCGTGCTGCGGCGAGCGCAATGCCGGTCCAGATGATCACCAGCGACAAGGCGAACGCTGCGGTGAACCCCGACCACAGCTCGACTGGCTTCGGTTCGGTACCGGGGTACAGCGCAATCGTCGCCGCTTCCACGAGGTGATCGACGATGACCGGGGCGATGCCGGCCGCAAGGGTGAACGCGGCCAAGAGCGCGGCCGGTGCCCAGAACAACACCGTGGGCGTGTGACCGTGATGTGCTGCGGCCCCGTGATCGAGCGAGTCAGCAGCCGCATCGTCGAGCGGCCCTTCGTGATACATCCCGAACAGCCCGAGCACGAACCGCGCCGAGTACGCGAAGGTGAACACCGACGCCACCACGATCACGGTGAGCACGGCAGTACCACCGGTGAAATCGGCGTGCTCGAGGTAGCCGTCGAGCGCCTTCTCTTTCGAGATGAAACCGAGCAGCGGGGGCACACCGGCCATCGACGCCGCGCTGATCACACCGACGATCAACACGGGTCGCCAGCCGGGGCCGAGACGGCCGATATGGCGAATGTCGCGCGTGCCCAAGGTGTGGTCGATGATCCCGACCACCATGAACAGTGCCGCCTTGAACGCGGCATGGGCCAGCAACAACACGATGCCGGCCTCGGCGATGTGATACTCGCCGGCGCCGAACAGCAGCATCATGAATCCGAGCTGGCTGACGGTGCCATACGCCAACAGCAGCTTGAGATCGTGCTGACGCATCGACCGCAACCCGCCGATCACCATCGTGACGGCACCGACGGTCAACACCAGGGGACGCCATGCCCCGTCCAACGCAAACAGCGGCGCCAGGCGGGCGACCAGGTACACCCCCGCCTTGACCATCGTTGCGGAGTGCAGGTACGCGCTGATCGGGGTCGGCGCGACCATGGCCATCGGCAGCCAGCTGCTGAACGGCGCCTGCGCCGACTTGGTGAACGCGCCGATCAGCACACACACCAACCCCGCATTGACCAGGCCGCCTGTCGGCGGGTTGGCGGCCAACTCCGACAAGCGGAACGTACCGCCCGCCTGCCCGATCAAGATCAACCCGGCCAGGAGCACCAGTCCGCCGGCGCCCGTGATGAAGATCGCTTGGTTGGCCGCGACGCGCGCTCGGGGCTGCCGGTCGTCGTTGCCGATCAGTAGGAACGACGTCACCGAGGTGAGCTCCCAGAAGATGAACAGCGCGATCAGGTGGTCGGTGAGCACGACGCCGAGCATCGAGCCGGCAAACAACACCATCACACCCGCAAGTCGGCCGATCGCCGGCGGTGGATCGTCGTGATCGTCATCGTGATCGGCGCGCTCGTCGTGATGTTCGGCGAAGTAGCCGAGCGAGTACACGCAGATGAGCACCCCGATCCCCGACACGAGCGCGACCATCGCCAACGCAAACGCGTCGAGCCGGAGGTCGATCGCCAAGTCGAGGCCGGAGATCCAGGTGTACGACTCGGTCACCGGTGTGCCGTCGAGCACCCCACCCGCGTGGACGATGGCATACCCACACATCGCGACAGCCGGAATCGCCGCGACGAGGAACGCACGTCGCCCCAGGACGCGACCGGCAGCGATGATCGAAACGCCGACGACGAGATGAAGCGCGAGCAGGACGAACATGGATGGGCACCACCGTGCCCGTCGGGCGCCGGCTCGGCGACGAATCTATGCGCGCCCGCGTGGCTGTCGGGATTCGCCGACCCACTCGGCGGCCAGTAGCCCCCCGTTGGCCCACCCGCGTGCGGACCTTTGGCACAGTTACCGGGCGGTAGTTATGGTCTCGGCATGACGATGATTCGGCGTGTCGGAGTGCTCGGTTCGGGAATCATGGGAGCGGGCCTGGCCGAGGTGGTCGCGCGCGCTGGCGCCGACGCCGTCGTGCGGTCGCGCACCCAGCACGGCGCCGACGCAGTGCTGGTCGGCATCGACAAGGGGTTGTCGCGCCACGTCGCCAAGGAGCGAATGACCGAGGACGAGAAGGCCGAGATCATGTCGCGGATCACGGTCACCGACGATCTCCACGCCCTCGACGACTGCGACCTGCTGATCGAGAGTGTGGTCGAGGACCTCGACGTGAAGAAGGAGCTGTTCGAGCGCCTCGACCGGATCGCCAAGCCAGAAGCGATCATCGCCACCAACACGTCGACGCTGCCCGTGGTCGAACTGGCGATGGTCACCGAACGGCCCGAGCAGGTGTGTGGCATTCACTTCTTCAACCCGGCGCCGATGATGTCGTTGGTCGAGGTGATCCGCCCGATCACGGCCTCCGAGGCGACGATCGACGCCGCCGTCGCGTTTGCTGAGAACTGCGGAAAGGACGCTGTGCTCGTCGAGGACCGCGCCGGGTTCGTGGTGAATGCCTTGCTGTTCCCCTACCTCAACAATGCAATCCGCATGTGGGAGGCAGGCACGGCCTCGATGGACGACATCGATACGGCGATGAAGGGCGGCTGCAACTTCCCGATGGGGCCGTTCGAGTTGCTCGATCTCGTCGGCCTCGATACGTCGCTGGCCATCCTCGATGCGCTGTACGACGAGTTCCGCGATCCGAACTATGCCGCTGAACCAGCGCTACGGCGGATGGTTGCTGCCGGACACCTCGGCCGCAAGACCAAGCGCGGATTCCGCACGTACTGATCGCGAACGGGCGGTCGTTCATTGGTCGTCTTTGAAAACGGCGGGTAAACGGCAGAAGAACACCGATCACGACTGCTTGACCACCACCGCACGGCGTCCCTACGTTCGCCGTCGCTGGAGGTTGACGATGAGCAGTGTTGAACGGATCGACGGCGAGTACTGGCGAGCCAGCGCGGCGTGCCAGGGCGAGTTCGGTTCGCTCTTCTATCCCCCGATGCGAGCCGAGAAGAAGTCGGCCAAGTCGGCACGCGAACAACGAGCCAAAGCGGTGTGTGCGGGATGCCCAGTACGCACCGATTGCCTCGACCATGCCGTACGGCACGGCGAGCGCTACGGCGTGTGGGGCGGGCTCACCGACACCGAACGCCGCCACCTCTATCGCGCCTGAGCGGCCCCGCGACGGGTTCAACCCAAGCGCGGCCCAGCGATGCGCAGGTCGTCGCGGCGGCGAGTGCGGCCGTCGGCGTCGAGTTGACCGAGGATCGGCAGCGCGTACTTGCGGCTCGTCCCCGTCGCATCGCGGAACTGGGCGACGGTGAATCCGTCGGTGTGCTCGGTGAGCAACTGGCGGGCAACATCGGCGGCGCGGTCGATGGCTGAGGCGTGGAAGTACACGCCGTCGCGCTCGAACACCGATCCGCGACGAATCAACTCACGCAGCTCGTCGCGCGACACACCGTCGGGTGCGGGTGGTTGCAGACCGCCCGCAGCGAGAACGGCCAGCAGCGGATGATCGTCGAACGGGTCGACGGCGCCGGCGCGGCGAACGCGACCGCCGTCGATCACGATGTCGTCGCGGGCTTCCGCGGTGGCTCGCTGCCGCTCGTCGAGCGCCGCGAGGTCGACGCCGATTGCGCCAGCGTCATCGACGAGCGCGTCAACCTCGCGGCGCACCTGTTCGAGCTCGTCATCGGTCACCACCCACCGGCCCAGCACGGCCTCCACACGCTCACCGGTGAGCAACTCCAGTTCGTCGACGTCGACCCAACCGCGCTCGCGAACGACCCGCTCGATCGAACGATCGGGCACGGCGTCGGCAGCCCGCGTGACCGGGGCGATGTCCAGCACCTCACCGCCACCGATGGTTTCGGAGCGGCCGGTCTCGCGCAGGATGTACCGATCGCCAGGCAGCAGCGGGACCGCCACGTCGAGGTACACACGCAATGCGCCGGTGGTACCGGGGGCCAGCGCATCGGTGCCCAGCACACGCACCGATGCCGGGAACGAGCCGCTCCCCACGTAGGCGACGTAGGCGCCGCGGCGCGACACTTCGTGATCGAGCGAGGCGAGCACGTGCATCGAGGCGTCGAACCGGTCGCTGAGTAACCCTCGATCGGGTTCCCCGAGTGCGTCGCCGCGGCCCACCTCGGCGACGCCGACTCCGGTGAGATTCACGGCAACTCGCTCCCCCGGTTCGACGGAGTCGAGCTGGCGACCCGCACTCTGCAGCCCACGGATCCGCGCGGTGTGCCCAGCAGGCGCCACCGCCACGCTCTGTTCGGCGCGCAGTGGGCCGCCGGCGAGCGTGCCGGTGACGACCGTGCCGGACCCGGTGGCCGCGAACGCCCGATCGACCCACAGCCGCGGGCGGTCGCGGTCTGCCGCCGGCGATGCGTCGGCGACCACTCGATCGATCGCGGTGCGCAGCTCGTCGATGCCCTCGCCGACGGGCGCAGCAACGGCGACGACTGGGGCGTCGGCGAGCATGGTTCCAGCGACATGTTCGGCCACGTCAAGCTGCGCCAGTTCGAGGAGATCGTCGTCGACGAGGTCGATCATTGTCAGCGCGATCACGCCCGCCTCGATGCCGAGAAGCTGCAGGATTCGCAGATGCTCTTCGGACTGTGGCTTCCAGCCTTCTACCGCGGAGACGACGAACAACGTTGCGCTGACCCCGCCGACACCGGCGAGCATGTTGCCGAGGAATCGCACGTGTCCCGGTACATCGACGATGCTCAACGCCCGCCCCGACGGCAGCGTGGTGTGGGCGAACCCGAGATCGATCGTCAATCCCCGACGCTGTTCTTCTTCGAGTCGGTCCGGGTCGGTGCCGGTCAACGCCTGCACGAGCGTCGACTTACCGTGATCGACATGACCGGCGGTGGCGATGACGCTCACGACGCGACGTCGTCGATCGCCCGGATCAGCAGCGGGTCGTCGGCGGGTCGCACCGCGCGCAGGTCGAGCACGGTCGTGTCGTCGACTCGCCGAGCGATCACCGGCGACTTTTGAGCCCGTAGTGCGTCGACGTGATCGCCCGCCAACTCGACCCCCCAGGACGGCATCGTCACCCCCGGTGCCGACCCCGCTCCGGGCAGCGCTTCGGTGACGAGGGCACGGGTGGAGGGGGCACTCACGGCATCGACGATCGCCGACGCCCGCGCCTCGAGCCCAGCCTGGGGTGCGGCGGCCATCGTCCAGAACGGAACGCGCTCGGCGACAGCGCGTTCGAGATAGGCGAGCGCGGTGGCCTGCATCGCCAAGAGCACCAGGCTCCCCGGGCGCAACGCACGGGCAAGCGGATGGCGCATGCACCGCTCCACGAGGTCGCGGCGTCCAGCGATCACCCCGGCCTGTGGGCCACCGAACAACTTGTCGCCGCTGAACGTGACGAGCGACGCGCCGTCGCGGAGACTCTGCACCGCAGCAGGCTCGTCGGCGAGCCATGGCGGAGGAGGGCCGGGCAGCCAAGGACAATCGGCATCGATGAGGCCGCTGCCGATGTCGGCGACGACCGGCACGTCGAGTGTGGCGAGTTCGGCCACCGACGTGTCCTCGACGAAGCCGTCGATGCGATAGTTGCTCGGGTGCACTTTGAGCACCAGCGCGGCGTCGACTTCGGTGCGCTCGACGGCCCGGCGATAGTCGTCGAGCC
This sequence comes from Actinomycetota bacterium, assembly GCA_039194665.1. Classification (GTDB taxonomy): domain Bacteria; phylum Actinomycetota; class Acidimicrobiia; order Acidimicrobiales; family Ilumatobacteraceae; genus JABSQH01. The sequence goes on along the minus strand of JBCCVW010000001.1, from coordinate 39,535 downwards.
GGGTGCGATTGGTGGTACCCACATCGATCAGACGGGCGCCGCTCTGCTCCATCACGTCCGGGACGCGGAACGAGCCGCCAATCTCGACGCTCTCACCGCGGCTGACGGGTACGTCACGTCCCTCTGCGAGCGCAGCGAGCACGAGCAACACAGCGGCGGCATTGTTGTTGACCACCATCGCTGCCTCGGTCTCACACAGCCGGGCGAACAACGAACCGACAGCGTCCTGGCGCGAGCCGCGCTCGCCAGTTGCGAGGTCGAACTCGACGGTCAGCGGCTCCGCCGGCGACTCGAACGAGATCGGCGCCCGTCCCAGGTTGGTGTGCAGCAACACCCCGGTGGCGTTGATCACCGGTGTGAGCAACGAGCGAGCGAACGCGCTCACGCGGTCGCCGAGGTCGTCGACGGCACCGTCGGCGATCGCCTGACGGGCCAGGTCGACGAGCACGGGGTGCGGAACCCCAGAGTTGGCGTAGCGCGTCGCCAGTGAGTTCACCGACGGCGGGCGCTGGTGCGACGAGGTCATCGCCAGGCCCGCACGGTCGGGGTGCTGGTACTCAGCGAGGTCAGCTCTTCGACGACTCGGCGTCGCCGTCGTCGAGCTTGTCGAGGGCATCCTTGGCCATCTCAGCGCCCTGGTCGACCTTGTCGTCGTGACCCCCGACCTTGCCCTTGATCACGCCCTTGCCCTTGTCGATCCCGTCCTTGATCTTGTCCTTGTTGGACGAAGCGAGATCCTTGGCCTTGTCGAACATGCTCACGGGGGAGTTCCTTTCTTTGGGCAGCCGACGAACTCGACCGCGTCAGCGAATCGTACGGCGTGCCGGCGATCAGCGCACACTGCCCATTGCTGCGAGCGCATCGTCGAGTGTGCGCTCGCCATGGGCGAGCGCGGCCTGCTCCCACGCGGGATCGTCAGGGGTCGAGCCGCAGCGATGCTCCCACAGGATGTCGGCGTAGGCCGGGTCGGCGGGATCGCCGTGGTGCCACACCCAGTGCTCGGCGCGCTCGTTGAGGATCATTCGTGTGTCCGAAACGGTTCCCAACTCGAAGGTCAGGGTGCGCCATGTTGTGGCCGTCGGCACCACGTCGTGTAGTCCCAGCGCGATCTGCCCGCGCTTGGGCGGCGACGTCGTGTCCGGCTCGGTGGTGTTCTCGATGCGCGACGCATCGAAGTTGGCGCGGATCCACGCATCGTCGGCGCTCTCCGGTGGGGCCACCGAGAGGAGCGTGTACGTGCCGAACTCGCCGTGGCCGGTGTGCAGATCAACGACGAGGACCTCGCGCACGCCAGCGAGGCGCTCAGTCACGATGTCGGCGACGACGCGCGTCGACTCCTCGGTGCGCGCACCCCCGTAGTACAGCCCGTCTGGATGGGTGTACTGGCCCTCGGTCACCGCAGCTTTCACCCAGCCGTACCCGTGCTCGTCGATCAGTCGACGGGTCACCGCCAACAACGAGTCGGCATCGGGTGGCTCTACGCCATCGGGACACAGCGCATGATGCAGCTCGGCGTACCCACGATTCGGCTCGGGGTCTCGGCCGTCGCGATCCCAATTGCGATTGAGATCGACGTTCGACTCGTTCTGGCGGCGCCAATTGGCCATGCCCCACGGGTTGACGCCGTGGACGAACACCACGCGCACGTCGGTGGGTGGTGCGACAGACCAGCGGCCGACAGCAGCACACATGATCGCCGAGCTGGAGAAGCCCTCGTCGCCGTGCACGCCAGCGAGCACGAGCACGGCGCGCGCGGCGCTCGGGGCGCCCAACGTCGCGGCCTCGATCGTGAGCTGTTGACCGTGTGGACCACGCGCCGCGATCGGATGCGCGCTCCACGGAAGGCCGGCGGCCTGCGTGCTGCGCCGGAAGCGGGCGCGGCACTCGTCGTAGGTGAGCGGGAAGCGGAACGGTCCCGTCGCCGGTCCCGCCGTGATCGACCCCATCGCCCACGGCGTAGCAGACGTCGTCGAGGTCGTACGATCTCGGGCGTGTCGATCTCGGTGCCCATCGTTCGCCTCGATCCCGACCTGCCCTTGCCGGAGTACGCCCGCGACGGCGACGCCGGAATCGACCTCGTGGCACGTGGGCCAGCGCAGTTGGCTGCCGGCGGTGGTCGAGCGCTCGTGCCGACCGGCATCTCGATTGCCGTCCCAGACGGTCACGGCGGGTTCGTGCTCCCGCGGTCTGGCATGGCGGCCAAGCACGGGATCAGCATCGTCAACGCACCGGGGCTCATCGACAGCGGCTACCGCGGCGAAATCAAGGTGGCGCTGGTCAACACCGACCCGAGTGCCACCTACGCGGTCTCCCGCGGCGATCGCATTGCCCAGTTGGTGATCATGCCAGTCGATCGCATCGCCTGGCAGGTTGCCGATGAACTCGACGGCGCCGACCGCGGCGGCGGGTTCGGCCACTCTGGCCGCTAGCCCTGCGCGTTCTCGGCGTCACCCAGTGCGCGCCGCTTCTCGGTGTCCACGGTTGTGCAGCCCACAACCACGGGCCCCGAGAAGCGCCCGGTTCTCGGCGTCACCAGCCGCGTGCGGCTTCTCGGTGCGCCCAATAGCGCAACCCGCAACGCTCGACGCCGAGAAGCCCAGTGATCGCCCCGTCGCACCGCATCGTCACGAGCGGTGGGCGACGACGGGGAGTGATGTGTAGCCGTTGACGAACGCCGAGAGCGGACGTTGAGGGCGCCCGGTGACCTCGATGCGAGACAACCGCGGCAGTAGCTCCTCCCAGAGCACGCGAAGCTGGAGTTCGGCGATGTGGCTGCCGACGCAGTAGTGGATGCCATTGCCGAACGCGAGGTGACGTCCCGCGTTGGAGCGCGCGAGATCGATCCGATCAGGTTCGGAGAACATCGCATCGTCGCGGTTGCCCGACACGTACCACATCAGCACCTGGTCCCCCCGGCGGATGTGCTTTCCACCCAGCTCGTACTCGGACGTCGCAGTGCGACGCATGTAGGCGAGTGGCGACTGCCAGCGCAAGATCTCGGGCACGAGGCCAGCGATGAGCTCCGGACGAGCCACGAGTTGGTCGTACTGGTCAGGACACTCGTTGAGGGCGAGCACGCTGCCACTCATCGTGTTGCGCGTCGTGTCGTTGCCGCCGACGATCAACAGCATGAGCGATCCGATGTGGTCGATCGCCCGCGTCCCGCCGGTGGCCTCGCCGTGGACGAACATCGACAGCAGGTCGTCACCCGGTGTCTCCAGTCGCACGTCCCACAGCCGTTCGAAGTAGGCGACTGCCTCGAGCATCTCGTCGCGCTTGTCGTCCGCGGTCTCGACCAACTCACCAGGGCCAGGGATCGTGAACAACACGTCAGACCATCGGGTCAACTTCCGTCGATCCGCGAACGGGAAGTCGAACAGCGTCGCCAGCAGAGCGGTTGTCAACTCGACCGACACCCGGTCGACCCAGTCGAACTCCTCACCGATCGGCACGCGATCGAGTACGTCACTCGTCCGCTGTCGGACTTGCGCCTCGAGCAGGCCCACGTTGCGCGGCGTACCGATGGGCTTGACCGTGTTGCGAATCGGCGTGTGATTCGGCGGATCCATCGCGATGAACGGCGTCACCGGTGTCACCGCCGGCACGTCGTCTGGCGGTGGCGGGCCGATAACGAAACCATGGGCCGAGGAAAACGTCTCCCAGTTGCGGTCGACGGTGCGAATGTCGTCGTACCGCGTCACCGACCAATACCGGCCGGCCGACTCGATCTCGTTCAAATGCACTGGGTCCTCGGCGCGCAGTCGAGCGAAGTGTTCGTGCCAGCGGTGCTCAGCGAAGAGGTGCGGATTCAGCGGATTGAGGTCGGCCAGCTCGAGGTTGGCGGCGGCGGGGACGTCGGCTCCACGCACCGCCATCTCTTCGTCAGGACTGTGCCCGATGAAGTCGAGAAAGTTCCTCTGCTCGGGTGCAGGTGCCGTCTGTTCAGGCTGCATCAGCGGACGATCAGTGTTCGGCGGCGAGCAGAATGGTCAGGGCCGACATCCAGGACCGCCGAATCTGGTGCTGCGTTCGGTGGTGCACCTCGGCCAGAATCCTGCCGGCCTCGGCGGACGTCAGCGTGTCGATCGTCGAGGCCAGGTCGATGCGTCTGGCGGGGGTCAGCTGATCGAGCTCGGGTGCGAAGAATCGCTCGACGTGTTCGGCCGTACGGCGCCGCAGGCTCGTTGTCGCCGGTGTGGCTTCGGGATTGACCAACGCATACGCCTCGACCCGCTGGGCCAATGGGGCGATGGTCTCCCAGTTGCGCAGCCGGAGCGCGACGAACTCCGAGATCCGGTCGGTGCGATCCGCGCCGGGCGCCGGAACAGCGTCGAACAGGTCGGCGTGACGCTCGGCGAAGTAGTCCGCCATCTGCCGGTACAGCTCGTCCATGCCATCGAAGTAGCGGAACAGCGACGAGGTCGAGATGCCGGCCTCGCTCGCCAGCATCTCCGTCGTCGCGACTCCGTCTGCGCTGAGCAGCCGTAGCCCGGCCTCGAGTACTGCGCGTCGGCCGCGCTCCCGGCGGGCCGTTCGCCCGTCGATGCGCTCGGTTGCGGCGTCGTTCATGCCAACACCGTAGCGGACGTCACAAACTTGTGGTAGTTCAACTCCCACTTTTCTGCATAATGTGGGATTGTCACTCTGACAACACGTGAAGGCAGGAGCCCCGACATGACCGACCGACTCGCCGACCTCCTTACGCGTCGGCCCTACGTCTCGCTGGCAACGCTGCTCGTCGTGTTCCTCGTGTTGGCGGCCGGCCTCCCACTCACGGCGGAGCAAGCAGACGACTTCGCCTTTCTTCCGCCGAGCAGCGACATCGCCGAAGCAGACGAGGTCCTAGCGGCGTCCTTCCCCGACTCCGCCGGACTCTCAAACGTGACCGTGATTCACCGCGGCGAGGTCCTCACGCCCGACGGACTGGCGCACATCGACGCCGTCGCCGACGCCGCCGTCGCAGAACCAGATGTCGCAGAACGCCTCGCCGCCTCGTCGCCGGTCGTCTCGCTCGGTGCCGTGTTCTCCGACGCCCTGCAGACCGACGACCTGAGCCGGGTCTCGCAGGCCGAGATCGACGCGGCTGCCGCCGACCCGCGCGTGTCCCCGTTCGTCGACCGGCTCAGCGGTGAGACCGCCGACGGAACGATCGCCGTAACGAGGATCCAGCTGCGGACACTCGAAGGCGAGGACGCGCCGGAGGATGCCGAGCTGCTCGTGGCCGACGTGGTCGAGGAGGTCGAGGGGCCGCTGGAGGTGCGCAGCCTGTCGAAGGCCACACGAGACCAGGAAGCGGACGACTCGATCGCATCGTCGACGCTGTTCCTGGTGGCGCTCTCGCTGCTCGTCATCGCCGCGCTGCTCGGCGTGTTCTATCGGACTGTGTCGGACGTGGTGCTATCGATGCTGGGCCTGGCGGTGACCATCGTGGGGACCCTCGGGTTTCAGGGCCTCATCGGGCCGAACGGCCTCGACGTGATCGGCCCACCGAACCGCACGACCACGCAGGTACCAATCATGCTCATCGGCCTCGTCGTCGACTATTCGATCCAGTCCGTTGGCCGCTACCGAGAGCTGCGCGCCGACGGTGTCGCCGTGCGCTGCGCGGCGTCGCGCGGCCTTTCGCTCGTCATGCTGCCGCTCGGTCTGGCGGGCGCGACGACGATGATCAGCTTCCTCACCAACCTGTCCTCGCCGATCCCGGCCAACGGCGACTTCGGCATCGTCGCGGCGTTCGGCATCGGCTTCGGGCTGATCACGATGTTGACGTTGATGCCGAATGCACGACTCCTCCTGGATCACCGACGCGCTGCCAAGGGTGATGCGCCAGTGCGCGCGACGATGACCGATGCGGTCCCCGGCGCCGACGTGGTCGCCAGTCGTCTCGGCGGGTTTGCGTCGAAGGCGCCGCTCGTCGTCCTCGGGATCACCGCAGCACTGACCGTCGGCCTCGGAGCAGCTGCAACGCAGATCAGCACCGAGTTCGACGCGGATGATTTCCTCCCGCCCGATGGCCAGACCGTGTCCGACGGCGATGATCTCGAAGCGGTCGGCGGCGAAGTGCAGATCGCGACGATTCTCATCGAAGCCGAGTTGACCGACGACCGCACGCTGTACGACCTCTTCGTGCTGACCGATGCGTTCGCCGAGGAACGCACACGGCCGACCGACGCCGTCACCGACATCGAGCTGTCGCTGCCTGGCCTCCTCGTCGACTGGACCACCGACGACGGCGAAGCGGATGCCCGCTACGACGCCGAACTGGCGATGATGGCAGACAGCGCGCTCGACGGCCTCGACGTCGACAGCGAGCAGGCACAGACGGTGCTCGATCGTCTCGAGTCGCTCGACCCGGCCGCGTTCGCGCTCGTCGCTGTGAACGACCCCGACGGGCCCGACACGACGATGTTGCAGTACACCGCGTTGGCGGGAGACATCAACTCCACCCAGGCGATGGTCGACGACATCGAGGCGTTGTGGTTCGGCGACAGCGACCAGATCACGGTGACCTCAACGAGCATCGTCGGGCTCGAGATCACCACGGCGATGACCGAGAGCCAGACGCTGGCCATCGTGATCACGATCTCTGCTGCGCTGTTCGTCCTCGTCCTGTTCTTCTGGGTGACCGAGTTCAAGCCAATGCTCGCGGTGATCGCCGTGCTGCCGATCGTCCTCGTACTGATCTGGGTGCTGGGCTCGATGGCCCTGATCGGCATCCCGTACAACGTGATCACCGCGCTGATCACGGCGCTGGCAATCGGGATCGGTGTCGACTACACGATCCACGTGATCCATCGGTTCACCGAGGAACACCACGATGGCAAGTCCGTCGATGACGCAACTGCCGCCACGCTCGCCACGACCGGTTCAGCGCTGTTCGGCTCAGCACTCACGACCGCATTGGCCTTCGCGGCGCTGACGCTCAGCCCGCTGAGCCCGTTCCAGCAATTCGGCATCGTGACCGGACTGACCATCCTCTACTCTCTCATCGCCTCCATCGTGGTCGTCCCGGCGATGCTCGTGTTGTGGGCCAAGTATCACCAGTGGCGCTTCGGCGACGACGATCATCCCGAGTCGGGCGCCGAGTACGTTGCGGAACGGGACCCAAACGTGTTCGGCGTCGAGGACCACCGGGGTGTCAACGCGCACGAAGCAACGGCGCCGGGCATCGCTGATCCCGTCGACGCCCGGTGATCAGGCGTCGGCGTTGTGCAGTGACTCGCCGATGCTCAACCCCAGGCGAACACGGGCTGCTCGAAGTGGTCGACGCGTTCGTGCGCTCGACCGTCGAGACCGACCCAACGGAACTGCACGAGGAGCGCACCGGTCGGCGCATGGATCAGGTCGCCACCGAGCGGCACCTGCACCACGGGGCGGTCGCTCTCGGGAATCGACACGAAACGCGGCGAGTCGGTGCGCTGCAGGTGGTGCACACCGATGCGATACGCGGCGAGGACCTCGCCGGGGTCGGGACGGAGCTCGACGCCGGCACCACCCCACACGACGACCGGTGTAATCACGTAGCCGGAGCGGGTCGGGTAGTCGTCGAGCACGCCGAGCACGTCGCCGGCACCGAGCTGCAGACCGACTTCCTCGTCGGTCTCACGCAGCGCCGCGTCGATCGGCGACTCGCCGGGTTCGAGCCGCCCGCCGGGCAGCGCCCACTGCGACGCGTGACGGTTCAGTCCGGCGCTGCGCCGACACAGGATGAACGCAGCTCCTCCGGCGACGCCGGTCATCTGTCCATCGAGGTCCGACGTGTCGGACGGGACAACTTCCATCTCCTCAGCCGTCGCGCCGTATGGGTCGTGGAGGTCGTCGCCGACGAGTGAGTCGACCAACACGATCGCCACCGCGGCGTGCTTGCGACCGTCGAGCGAAGTCGCCACGCGCCGATGTGTGGAGAGGTTGATCGCGACTCGCGCGCGCAGCGCGTCGGTCAGCTCGACCGGCGGGGGGAGTACCCCGTCGGTGGCTCCGGCGGAGGCGGCGGAGTCGGCGTCGTCGGGTGTCCGGTCGTCGTCGAAGTGTGGTCGGTCGTCGCGCTGGCTGGAGGTTCGGTGCTCGTCGATGACACCACCTTCGCAGCCAGCGTGGTGGCGATCGGTACCGAAGCGACCAACCCGATCGAGCCGACGAGGGCGCGCACGATCTCCACGGCCACGATCTCGCGAGTGGCTACCGAGCTGATCGATTGGTCGGCTTCGCTGAACAGCAGCAGCAGCGGCAACGCGGCGCCGGCGTACGCGAGAAACAGGGTGTTCACCGTGGAGGAGATGTGATCGCGTCCGATGCGCAGCGCGGGCTGGATGAGCTCCCGGAACTGCGCCTCGGGGGTGGCCCGCTTGAGCTCCCACACTGCCGACACCTGCGTCACGGTCACGTCGTCGAGCACGCCGAGCGCACCGATCACCACGCCGGCGAGTAGCAGACCGCGCGGGTCGATGTCGCTGCCCAACGCGGCGAGGAAGCCGACCGAGTCGTCGGACAAACCGGTGAAGTTCGACACCGTCAAGAAGATCCATGCCAATGCCCCTGTGATAGCCAGGCTGGCGAACGTCGACAGCAGGGCCACCGAGGTCGCCAGCGTGACGCCATGGGCGAGGAACAACGCCACGAAGGCGATCGCTCCTGCTGCGACCAAGGCGATGGCCACCGGGTTGCGGCCGTCGAGGAGCGCCGGAAGCGCAAACACCAGGATGACGATCAGACTCATCGCCAGGCCAGCGAGCGCACCCAATCCGCGCCAGCGGCCGAGCACCAGGATCGCCGCAACGAACAGCACGAGCAGCAGCAACATCGGGGTGGATCGTTGGAAGTCGAAGAACGTGATCAGTTCGCTGCCGTCGGGCAGCGGCTCGATCGTGACGAGGATTCCGTCGCCGCTGCTGAACGTGCTCGACAAGGCCTGCTCGATCGTGCGCGTCTCGCCATCGAGCTCGCCGCCGTCGATGCGCATCTCGATGAGCTTGCAGGCGAGTAGCGGATCGAAGTCACACGGCACCTCTTCGACCGACAGCACGGTGGCAGGAATCGGGTCGCTGTCGAGACCGAGCGGGTCGATGCGGCCCTCATCGCCGCGGGGCCACAACACGATGAGCCCGAGCACTACGACGACGGCGCACGCACCGACGGTCCACCACAACGCGCGACGCACCTGAGGGTCGACGGCATCGTCGATGGCCCCATGGTCGTGCACACCATGGCTGTGTCCTTGGCCCATGACACGAGTGTGGTGCGCAGCGCGCGGAGGTTCGCGTCAATCCCCATCACAAACCGACCGCGGTCACCCACCGATGAGCCAAACCGCCCCATGTGCGGGTTTCACTCACCGCTGGACCCGGTTCGTGACGCGGGCGAGTCGCCCAACGGGTGGCCGGCTGGACTAGAGCGAGCGGTAGCCGTTGGTGATCGGCAAACGGCGATCCTTGCCGAACGCCTTGCGGCTGACGCGCACACCGGGAGGTGACTGGCGGCGCTTGTATTCGGCGACGTCGACCAGTCGGGCGATACGTTGCACCAGTTCGGCGTCGTAGCCCATCTCGATGATCTCGGCTGCCGTGCGGTCGTCTTCGACGTACTGCTCGAGAATCGGATCGAGCTGCTCGTACGACGGCAAGCTTTGGTCGTCGCGCTGATCCGGGCGCAGCTCGGCCGACGGCGGCTTGGTGATCACCGACTCGGGGATCGGAGCGACACCGCCGCGCCGCACCGCCTCGGCATTGACGTAACGACAGAGGTCGTACACGCGCAGCTTGAGTACGTCCTTGATCACCGCGTACCCGCCGACGGAGTCGCCGTAGATCGTGAAGTAGCCAACGGCCATCTCGCTCTTGTTGCCGGTGGTCAGCACCATCCAGCCGAACTCGTTGGACAGCGCCATCAGGATCTGGCCGCGACAGCGGCTCTGCACGTTCTCGAGCGTCAGTCCCGGCTCGCGGTCAGCAAACGACGGTGCCAGCATGTCGAGGTACGCGGCGAAGGCTGGTTCGATCGAGATGGTGCGGTAGTCGACGCCGAGGTTGGTCCCTAACGCCTCGGCGTCCGACTTGGAGTGATCGCTCGAGTAGCGCGACGGCATCGACACGCCGTGCACATGCTCGGGGCCGAGCGCGTCGACTGCGATGCATGCGACGAGCGTGGAGTCGATGCCGCCGGACAGACCGATCACCACATCGTCGAAGCCATTCTTCGCGCAGTAGTCGCGGGTCCCCAATACGAGTGCGTCGTACAACTCGCGGTCGGCGTCGAGTGGTGCAGCGATGTCGCCCACCGCCGTAGCGTCGGTCGCCAACGAGACGTCCGATACGTGCACTGCGGGCAACAGCGGCTCGGTAATCCGGCCGCGCGGGTCGAGCAGTCGCTTGCGATACACCGGTGGCACCGGAACGTCGACGATCGACAGATCCTCGACGAACGAGGGTGCCCGGGCGAGCAGCGTGCCGTCGTGATCGAACACCACGGACCCACCGTCGAACACGAGCTCGTCCTGGCCGCCGACCTGGTTGACGTAGACGATGGCGCAGTGCGCGTCGGTGGCCCGCGTGGCCAACATCCGTTCGCGCCGCGCTTGCTTGCCGATGCTGAACGGGGACGCGTTGATGTTGATGTTCAGCTCCACCCCGGCCGCGGCCTGCTCGGCGACCGCACCGGTGGGACTCCACACGTCTTCACAGACCGAGACGCCGACCGGCACGCCGGCCACGTTGAAACTCTCGAGCGGATCGGAGCCGTGACCGGGCACGAAGTAGCGGGCCTCGTCGAACACCGACGAATTGGGCAGCAGTCGCTTGTGGTAGCGACCGACGATGTCACCGCCGACGCACACCGCAGCTGCGTTGTACAAGTCGCGCCCGCGGTCGACGAATCCGACCACGGCGGCGCACCGCCGCGTGTGCGCGGCGATCTTCGACAGCGCGTCGAGGTTGTCGTCGACGAACCCGGGCTTCAGCACGAGGTCTTCAGGCGGGTATCCGGTCACCGCCAACTCGGGGAACGCGACGATGTCACACCCTGCAGCGTCGGCCCGATCGTAGACGTCGACGATGCGGGCAACGTTGGCCGCAAGGTCACCCACAGTTGGATTGATCTGGGCCAGAGCAACACGCACGACCGCCATGTGGATCAGGCTACTGAGCTGGGGTCGGCACCGCCGCGTTGCGCTCCGCCATCGATCCGCGATCCCGACGCGATCCGACTCGGTCCACACACGGCGATCTGGCACTATGACCAGGTGCGACGGACGCGGAGGGTGATGGTGGCGATCACCACCGCGACCACCTTCGCCGTCGTCGCTGCGGCGTGTACGCCAGGGGAAGGTCCAGAGTCGATCCCGTTGCCGACGTCGCCGGACACGACCACGACGTCGACCACCACCACCACAACGACCACCACCACCACAACGACCACCACGGCCGTCCCGCCGACATACGAAGCGACGATCCGCCGAACCACCGACGGCGTCGCCCACGTGCTCGCCCCCGATCGCGACGGGGCGATGTATGGCCAAGGGTGGGTGAGCGCCGAAGACCACGGCTGCACGCTGATCGACCAGGTCCTCAAGGTGTACGGCGAGCGGTCGGCCAACCTCGGTCCGGGGCCCGAAGGCGAGAACATCGAGAGCGACTTTGCCTGGCGCGCGATCGGGATCGCCGAGATCGCCGAATCCGACTTCGCCGATGCCCCCGATCCGCTGGTGGACGCGTTCACGGCGTTCGCCGCCGGCTGGAACGATCATCTCGATGCCACCGGTCGACGCGGCCTGATCGGTTGGTGTGGAGACACCGATTGGGTACGACCGCTCGAACCCGTCGAGATCTACACCTACGCGCGATCGGTCTCGCTGTTGATGTCGAGCGGCCAACTTGCGCCCTACGTGGCCGATGCGCAACCCCCCGAACCGGTGCTGGGCGAGGAAGCTCCCCCCGAGCCGGCGCTGTTCGACCGCGCCGAGATCGCCGAACGACTCCCCGAATTCGGGCAGTTCGACCTCGGGAGCAACGGTTGGGCGGTCGGGCGCGATCGCACCGCCGACGCATCGGGGCTGCTCGTGGCCAACCCTCATCTGCCGTGGGAGGGCGAGCTGCGGCTGCACGAGATCCAGCTGACGGTGCCCGGGTCGTACAACGTGTACGGAGCGAACCTCGTCGGCGTGCCAGGCATCGGGCTCGGATTCACCTCCGGCGTGGCGTGGGCACACACGGTCTCGGCCGGGCACCGATTCACCGCCTACTCGCTCACCCTCGACCCTGCAGATCCGACGGCCTACCTCGTCGATGGCGTGTCGACGCCGATGGACTCGATCGATCACACCATCGAAATCCTGCGCCCGGACGGCACCGTCGACACCGAGACGCGCACGCTCTGGCGCAGCCAGTACGGACCGCTGATCGATCTGCCCGGAATCGGCTGGAACGACGAGGTGGCGGTCAGCTACCGCGACGCCAACCTCGACAACGATGAGTTCATCGAGCAGTACCAGGCGTTGCTGTCGGTGGAGTCCCTCGACGAACTGATCGGCGTGCACGAGGAGTTCCAGGGCAACCCGATGTTCAACGTGGTGGCCACCGGATCCGATGGAACCGTGTGGTACGCAGACACGTCAGCGACACCGAACCTGACGGCGACCGCACAGGCCCAGTGGGTGACCGAACGCGAGCAGAACCCGTTCGTCGGTGCAGCGTTCGACCGTGGCATGGTGCTGCTCGACGGCTCGGTGTCCGGTAACGAGTGGCAAGACGTCGCGGGCGCGCGCGACCCCGGGCTGATCCCGTGGTCGGGGTTCCCGATGGTCGAGCGCAGCGACTACGTGTTCAACTCGAACGAGAGCTACTGGGTGCCGAGCGCCGAGTTCACCCTCGACGGGTCGTCGGTGCTGCAGGGTGAACGCGATGTGCCGCAGTCGATGCGGGCCCGTCAGAGCGCCGCGGTACTCGGCAACGACAACGCCCTCGGCTTGGCCGGCGACGACGATCGGTTCACCGGCATCGAGCTACGCGACGCCACGTTCGACAACACCGCTGGCACGGCTCGACTGCTGCGCGCCTCGACCGTCCAAGCGTGTCGGGCCACCCCTGTCGTCGCCGTGCCGGAGTTGCTCGACGGGTTCGGCGGCGAGATCCTGCCAGCGGCGTTCGTCGATCTCACGGCGGCCTGCAACGTGCTCGCCTCGTGGGACGGACGCTACGACCTCGATCGCACCGGTCCGATCGTGTGGCGCGAAACGATGGCGCAGTTCACCGACGCCGAGCGGACCGCGCCCGGCCCGCTGTTTGCGCCCCCGTTCGATCCGCTCGCTGCGACGGCGACGCCGGCGCAGCCGAACCCGGATGCCACGGCGATCCTCATTGCCCTCGGTCGGGCGGTGCAGACGATCGAGGCGGCGGGCTTCAGCCTCGACTCCACCCTCGGTTCCGCGCAGTTCACCGAACGGACCGAACAACGCATCCCGCTGCACGGCGGCACCGACGACGACGGCGTGACCAACATCGTCGAGTGGTCGTCGCTGGCCGCAGCGCTGTTGACGTCGACGGAACCGGCGCCGGTGCGCGGCGACCCAATCGTGCCCGACAGCCCCATCCGCGGCGAGGGCTACCCGATCAACTTCGGCACCAGCTTCGTGATGGCTGTCGCGTTTGGTGGCAGCGCTGACGAGAGCGAGTCCAGCGGCGACGAGAGCGAGTCCAGCGGCGACGTGACAGCGTGGGCGCTTCTGACCTACGGCGAGACCGGGGATCGTGGGTCGCCGTTGTACGACCAGCAGATGGTGCGGTTCAGCGAAAAGAACTGGCGCCAGGTGGCCTTCACCGAAACGCAGATCGCCGACGACCCCGACCTGACCGAACGAGCCATCGCCCGCTGATTTCACACAGCGTTCACAATCGGGCAACCGCATCGACACGGCCTATTGTGAGGATTCCGCATCGTTTACCGGGCGGACATCGACCCTGCGTGCGAGCACGCCGGCACCGCCCTCCACCACCCCTGCAATACCCCTGCAAGAGAGGACACCTGTGGTCTACAAGGCTGAGTACATCTGGATCGACGGCACCGAGCCCACCGCCAAGCTGCGCTCGAAGACGAAGATCCTGCCCGACGGCGCCGAACTCCCGATCTGGGGCTTCGACGGCTCGAGCACCAACCAGGCCACCGGCGACAAGAGCGACTGCGTGCTCAAGCCGGTCGCCTCGTACCCCGACCCGATCCGCGGGGGCGACAACAAGCTCGTGATGTGCGAGGTGATGCTGGTGTCGGGCAAGCCGCACCCGAGCAACACCCGCGCCGCCGCCGCCCGTACCGCACGCAAGTACAAAAAGCACGAGTCGCTGTTCGGTATCGAGCAGGAGTACACGTTCATGAAGGACGGCCGGCCGTACGGCTTCCCGCCGGCCGGCTACCCCGAGCCGCAGGGTGGCTACTACTGCGGCGTCGGCGAAGACGAAATCCACGGTCGTGCAATCGTCGAGGATCACCTCGACGCGTGCATCGCGGCCGGCATCGGCGTGTCCGGCATCAACGCCGAAGTGATGCCCGGGCAGTGGGAGTTCCAGGTGGGCCCCCTCGGCCCCGTCGAGGTCGCCGACCAACTGTGGGTCGCCCGCTGGCTGCTCTACCGCGTCGCCGAGGACTACGGCGTCGCCGTCACCATCGACGCCAAGCCCGCCAAGGGCGACTGGAACGGTGCGGGCGCGCACACCAACTTCTCGACCGTGGAGATGCGTGAGGACGGCGGCTACAAGTACATCGAGGCCGGCGCCAAGGCGCTCGGCAAGAAGGCGCAGCTGCACATCGAGAACTACGGCGTCGGTGTCGAAGACCGCCTCACCGGCGCCCACGAGACCCAGCGCTTCGACCAGTTCAGCTACGGCGTGTCCGACCGCGGAGCGTCGATCCGCATCCCGTGGCAGGTCGCTGTCGACAAGAAGGGCTACCTCGAGGACCGTCGGCCGAACGCCAACATGGACCCCTACGTGGTCACCCGTCTGATGGTCGACACGGTCTGCTCAGCGATCAAGTGAGCATGCCGGCGATCTGAATCGATCGCCGTTCGATCAATCCGTACAGGGCGGGGGGCTACGGCCTCCCGCCCTGCTTCGTTCCCGTCCGCGTTGCTCTACGCGGTACCCCCACGACAGACTCATGAGGTGACGGAAATGCGCGAGCACCAGCGCGACTATGTGTTGCGCAGCGTCGAAGAGCGCGGTGTGCGACTCGTCCGGCTGTGGTTCACCGACGTGCTCGGCACGTTGAAGAGCTTGGCCATCACGCCAGCGGAGCTGGAGAATGCCCTCGACGACGGGATGACCTTCGACGGTTCGTCGATCGATGGGTTCTCCCGCGTGCAGGAAGCCGACGTGTTGGCGATGCCCGACCCCGACACGTTCGAGCTGTTGCCCTGGGGCGGTTCAAAGACCCCCGAGGCGCGCATCTTCTGTGACATCCACAACCTCGACGGCACGCCGTTCGAGGGCGACCCGCGGCAGGTGCTGCGTCGCCACGTACGTGACGCGCACGATGCGGGGTTCACCTTCTACGTCGCTCCCGACGTGGAGTTCTTCTACTTCGAACCTCCCGAACCCGGAAAGCCGCCGACGCCGATCGATAGTGGCGGCTACTTCGACCTGACCAATAGCGACGTCACCAGTCAGTTGCGCAAGCGGACGATCCGCACACTCGAGTCGATGGGCTTGCCCGTCGAGTACAGCTTCCACGAGGACGCTCCCGGCCAGCAGGAAATCGACTTGCGCCACACCGACGCGCTCACGATGGCCGACGGGATCATGACGTTCCGTGTGGCCGTCCGTGAGGTCGCCGCCCGTGAGGGTGTGTACGCCACGTTCATGCCCAAGCCCCTCGAGGGCGTCCAGGGTTCGGGGATGCATGTCCACATGTCGCTGTTCGCAGACGACCGCAACGCCTTCTACGACGGCGACGACGAATACAACCTGTCCGGGCTGGCCAAGTCGTTTACGGCCGGGCTCCTCCGGCATGCTGCAGAAATCACCGCCGTCACCAACCAAACGGTCAACAGCTACAAGCGGCTTGTTCCCGGCTTCGAGGCGCCGGTCCATGTCAGCTGGGCACGTAACAACCGCAGCGGTCTGATCCGCGTGCCGATCGCCAAACGCGGCAATCCGTTCGCCACGCGCATCGAGTACCGATCGTCGGACCCGGCGTGCAATCCCTATCTCGCCTTCGCCCTGATGCTCGCCGCCGGAATGCGCGGTGTACGCGAGGGCTACGAGCTCCCCGATGAGGCCGACGCCAACCTGTTCGAGATCGGCGACGACGTGCTCGCCAAGCTCGGCATCGCTCAGCTCCCGCAGTCGTTGGCCGAGGCGCTCGCCACGATGGAACAGTCCGAGCTCGTCCACGAGGCGCTCGGTGAGCACATCTTCGAATGGTTTCTGCGCAACAAGCGCAGCGAGTGGCGGGGATACAAAACACACGTCAGTGGGTTCGAACTCGAGAGGTACCTCACCGCGCTGTAGGCGTGGTGATAGCAAGGCGTGAAGGACCCGACCGACATGCTGCTGGTCGCCCCTGATCCGGCCAGTCCCGAATTGGCGCGCACGCTCGACCTCGCCGGATTCGCGTGGAAGGCCCTTCCGGCCGGCGAACAGCCCGACGAGCACGCGCCCGACGCCGGCTGGGCCGGCGCGATCGTGGAGCTCGGCGACGATGCCGAGACCGGGTGGGCCTTTCTGCGCGCGCTGCGTCGCAACGAGCCACCGACGCCGGCACTGGTGCTGATCAGCGGCGGCCAGATCGGCGAACTCGAGCACCGCGACGATCTGTTCGACGACTTCTGTCTCACGCCGTTCCATCCGGCCGAACTCGAAGCCCGGCTACGTCACTTACTGACTGCGCACATCGAGGTGCACCGAGCGGATCTGGTCGAGTACGGCGAGCTGTCGCTGAACCTCGAGACGTACCAGGCGTCGATCGGCGGCCGACCGCTCGACATGACCTACATGGAGTACGAGCTCCTCAAGTTCCTGGCCCAAAACCCGGGCAAGGTGTTCACCCGTGAGATCCTCCTCAGCCGTGTGTGGGGATACGAGTACTACGGCGGGGCGCGCACGGTCGACGTGCACGTGAGGCGGCTGCGGGCCAAGCTCGGAGAAGAGCACGCCAGCCTGATCCAAACCGTGCGCTCGGTGGGCTACCGCTTCGGTCAGTCCCGCTGGGAAGGCTGACCCTCCCTCACCGAATTTCTGCCGAATTCCGGCGCGAGGCGCGGCGATTCGCCAGGATTCCTGTGGGGTCTCCCGAAACTCTGCTCAATTCCGGCGCGAGGCGCGGCGAATCGGCAGAATTTCCGCGGTGTGCGGTCGTCAGCGGCCCAGGAACGCGCGGGTCGAGTCGGTGACCACGAAGGCGAACGTGTCGGCACCGGCATCGGTGGTGTGCACACCGTCGGCGACGAGCACACCTTCAGCTTCGGCGAACTCGGTCCATGGCGCCACGACTGCGTTGCCACGTCGACTGATGCGCTCGCGGATGATGGCGTTGACCTGTGCCGCTTCCTCCGGCTTGTCGCGGAAGTACACGTCGACCCACACGAGCGGCACATCGTCGGGAACGGCGTCGAGTACTTCGTTGACCGCGCCAGCAACCTCCTCAGCGCTTCCGTATTGACCGACGTCGTTGGTGCCGAGCGCCACAATCCACAATTCGTCGTCGCGGTCGGTCTCGGCACCGGCGATGAACTGCGCCACCGACGACCCCGCGGGGTTGTCGGCGATGTCGCGGGCGATGCGCTTGCCGGGCACCGCGTCGATCGTGACGTCGTCGAAACCGAGGTTGGTGAACCGCGATTCGATCTCGGGCGTCGCGCCAAACGTGATCGAGTCACCGATCATCACGATCGTGTCGACGTCGTCGGCATTGGCGGCCGATCCGTCGATACCGCCGACGGAGCCGTCGATGTTCGAGCCGAGGCCGATCGTGGCGGGAACGCCGACGTCCGATGCGCTGCTCTCGTCGCCGCCGCAGCCAGCGGCGATCAGTGCGGCAGCCGCAACAGCCAATGCAGGGATGTGTCGAGGGGACAACACGGCCCTCAGTCTGGTCGGAAACTCGCCGCAGCGGACAGCAATCCCTGTAAACGGGGCTTCATTGGGCATCGGCGTGGCGGTGCATCGCCCGAGCTGCGGCGTCGTGCGCCGCAAGCACCTCGGCGGCGCCGGCATGGACCAGCTCGCCGTCGCGCACGATCGGTCGGCCGGCGACCACGGTGTGATGGGCGGTCGATGGTCCACAGCGCACCCAGGCCTCGATGGGATCGGCCGCGCCGGCGAACACCGGTCCGGTCTGCGACCACACCGTCACATCGCCGACGGCGCCGGGCGTCAGCGTCCCGAGTTCGCCCGAGCGGCCGAGGCACGCAGCACCACCACGCGTGGCGACGTCGAGCACCGCGCGCGCATCGCTGGCGTGGGCGCCGTCGCGGAGCTTGGCCAGCAGCATCGCCTGGCGTGCCTCGAGCCACAACGACGCTGCATCGGCAGACGACGACCCGTCGACACCCAAGCTGACCGGACAGCCCGCAGCGCGCAGGTCGTTGATCGCCGCGATCCCCGACGAGAGGATCAGGTTGCTCGACGGACAGTGGGACACGCCGACGCCAGCTGCGCCGAGCCGCACGATCTCGGCGGCCGTCGGCGTCACGCAGTGCGCCACCCAGGTCCGGTCGGTGCACCAGCCAGTGCGCTCGAGGTACTCGATCGGTCGGCAACCAAAAGTTGCCAGGCTGAAGTCGTCGTCCTCGACATTCTCGGCGAAGTGCGTGTGCAAGCGCACGTCGAGCCGCTCGGCCAGCTCTGCGGATTCGCGCATCAGTCGCTCGGTCACGCTGAATGGCGAGCAGGGAGCGATCGCCACCCTCGTCATCGCTCCCGGTGAGCGATCGTGGTGCTGGGTCACCGCTGCTTCCGCGGCGGCCAGCACCTCGTCGTCCTCGAGCACCACGTCGTCGGGCGGCAGTCCTCCGTCTTTGCGTGACAGCGACATCGACCCGTGCGTCGGGTGGAAGCGCATACCGATGTCGGTTGCCGCATCGATCGACGCGCCGAGGAGGTCGCCACCGTCACGTGGGTGTAGATACAGGTGGTCACTCGACGTGGTGCACCCCGACAGGGCCAGCTCGGCCAGCCCGACCCAGGCTGAGAGATACGCTGCCTCGGCGTCGAGATGGCGCCATACCGGGTACAGCGCCGTCAACCAGCCGAACAGTGGCTGGCCGGTCATCACCGGATGCGCCCGCGTGAGGTTCTGATAGAGGTGGTGGTGGGTGTTGATCAGCCCCGGGGTGACCAGACAGTCGGTGGCGTCGAGCAGGGCGGCGGCGGCCGGCGCCGGGCCGGTACCGACCGCAGCGATTACTCCATTGTCGATCGCCACCCAGCCGTGAACGAGTTCACGATCGTCGGCGTCAAGCGTGGCGACCAGCCGCGCGTTGTGCACCAGTAGGTCGACGGTGGCGGGTGTGGCGACCATCGGTCGCCGACTCAGTCGGGGAGATCGAGCAGCTCGCTGCCCTCGTTGCGGGCACGGCCGTCGCGGTAGAACACCTCGCCGAGGATGGCCGAGGCGATCCCTCCGGTCATCAACACGAGCACCGGGATGATCAACAACACGATGACGATGGCGATGGCACCGGGCATGACGTGAGCGTATCCGGTCGGGCTGCTGGGTGTTCAGACGGGCTTGTACGCCCAGGCCTCGATCTCGACGAGGAACTTGCCCGGGAGCCCGGCTGCGGCCACCGTCGAGCGCGCGGGACGATGTTTGCCAAAGCCCTCGATGTAGGCCTCGTTGAATGCCACGAAGTTCTCCATGTCGGTGAGGAAGCACGTGGTTTTGACCACGTCGTTGAGCGTGGCCCGCGCCGATTCGAGCAGCGTCGCCAGGTTGGCGATCGCCTGGGTGGTTTCGCCGCGCACACCGCCATCGACCTTCACGCCATCGAGCAGCCCGCCTTGTCCGGACACGATCAGAAAGTCGCCGGCACGAACGATGGGCGAGTACGGACCGAGCGGCGTGGTCATGACGCCATGGTGGCACATCGCCGTCGCCGTGACCCCGCCGGCGACTGAGCGCGATCGGCGCGGCGAGCCGATCGGATCAGCCGTGGCTCGCCGTGGGCTCGTCGTCGGTGTGCGCCAACTCGTCGCCGCGCAGCTCGGCCACTTCGACGCGTAATCGGTCCCGCTCACGCAGCGCGGCATGCAGCTCGGCTTCTTGATCGCGCCATCGGTCGGCCGCCGCGGCCTCGGCGGCCTCGCGCGTTGCTACGCCCGAGCGGGCGCGCGTTCCAAGCGAGCGCAGCAGCCAGCCGACGCCGACGCCGATCAGCGCCATCGCCAGACCCCACGCGAAGAACATCGCAAGTGTGTACGGCACGCAGCCCTCAGCGTAGTTCGACGACCACGGTCACTCGGCGGCTGGCGGCAGCGTCCTCTTCGCCGTCGACCACGATCGGCGACGTTTCGCCACGGCCGATGGCCACCAGATCGGCTGTTGGCACGCCACGGTCGACCAGCGCCGCGACGACCGCGTCGGCGCGCAGCTGCGACAACACCAGGTTCGTCGCCTCGTCGCCAGCGGTATCTGTGTGCCCCTCGATGGTGACGACCACTCCGCCCACGCGCTTGGCGTCGGCCGCCAAACGGTCGAACACTGGAGCTGCCGACTCCAAGGGCTGATCGCTCCCCGGCGCGAACTCGATCGGCGTTGCGGCCAGTGTGGCGCTCATGTCGGCGGCGAGCGCAGCGGCCGACTCGGTCGAGGCGACGGGGCGGTCGACGATGGCGAGCTCTACGCCATCGAGGTCGGCGGTGGCCGCTTCGACACGAGCGCGCGCTGCGGCGTCGACCACGGTCCCGCGCAACACGAGTCCGTCGTCGACGATGGCGGCCGTGCCCTCTGCGAAGTCGACCACGAGCGCATCGATCAGCACCGCCAACCCAAATGCGACGCCTGGCTCGATACCCGACTGGGCGTCGACGGTGAGCTGCTCGACGATGTTGTCGGAATCGAGCCGACCCGTCGCCACGCCGACGAGACCGGCGCGCTGACTCTCGTCGGCGACCGTTCCGTCGAGTACGAGCTGGCCATCGCGGTACGTGGCCGTGGTGACTTCGGCAACGTCGGTGGCCGGAGTGGTCGGCTCGGTGGCGGTGGTCGAGTCGAGACCGAGGTCGAGATCAGCGGGCAACAACACCTGGTCGATCACGTGCAGCACCCCGTTGGAGGCGGTGAGGTCGGCGCTGGTCACCGTCGCTACGACGTCGCCGCTGGACACCGTGACCGTGCCATCCCCGCTGCGCGCGACATCCACCGTGGTGCCATCGGCCATCGTCAGCTCGCCAGCGGGCAGCTCGTCTGCAAGGAGCACTTCATCGATCGCGTGATGAGCCAGTACGGCCTCCATCAGCTGCGGGTCGGCATTGAGTTCACCGGCCACGGCGGCGTCGAGCGCGCCGAACGCCTCGTTCGTCGGGGCAAAGATCGTGAACGCCCCCGGCGCGTCGAACTCGTCGAGGCCGGCGATGGAGGCTGCGTTGCGCAGCGCAGAGAACTGCGGGTCGGCGGCGATCAGCTCGCCGATGGTCGCGGTGCCGGCGTCGTCAGCGGTCGTGGGGCCGGTGTCGGCGGCCGACTCGGCGGCGTCCTCGGCGTCGGCATCGGTCGCCACGCTTGCGCCGGGCTCGACACCGTCGGTCGGCGCGGCCCTCGTGGCGAGGTCGTCGGCGTCGCTGGCGATCTCGGTGGTCCCCTCCGGGGCTTCGACGAGGGCCGACTCGACGACGCACGCCGGCTCGACGCTGATCGAGCGCACCCCGCGCAGCGACGCCACCTCGGTCTCGATCACGTCGACATCGGATGACGAGACCGGCGCGGCGCAGGCGATGGTCCCGTCTTGGCCGTCGAATGTCGCCGCCAACCCGACGTACCCCAGCTCGGTGAGCACATCTTCTGTACGCGATTCGAGGTCGTTCTCGACCCGTACGAGCGTGACGATGGCCCCGATTACCAGCACGACGATTGCCAGGCCCGCGCCCCATCCGATGATCCGCCGCCGGTATCGTCGGAGATCCACGCGCTCAGTCGCCCGCCCGTTGGTCATGGCGCTCACACGATCCCACGCCGCGACCCCCGAGGCAACGCACCCTCCTCATGACACGGCCACAAATTCAGTCCTCACCACTCCACAAGCGGCGGCTGTACGAACAAGCCCGCCTCAGCCGGCGCACCCTCATCATGGGTGCCGTCGCTGGCGGCTTCGTTGCCGCATGCGGTGGATCCGACAGTGACAGCAGCGACATTGCGGCGACCACTGGCGACTTCGAGCCGTTCAACGAGCCCGGCGCCGACGGCTTCACGCTGGTCCAGCGGTTCCCGCAGGGCGTTCAGGTGCCCGGCGAGCTGCGTCTTCCGCTGAGCCTGTCGACCGGCGCAGCGCAGCTCATCCAAGACGGACCCGACACGCTCACCGCGCAGGTCACCGATCTCGGTGGCAATGCGCTGGGCGATCCGGTTACCGCTGTCCGCCGCGACATCGCACCGGCCCCGTACTACGACTTTCGGCCCGTGATCGACGAGCCCGGCTTCTATGCGCTCGTGGTCGACGGTGGGCCAGAGGGTGGCGCCAACTTCGATGTCGCCGACCCGGCCAACGTGCCCGTCCCGATCCCGGGCCAACCGCTGCCGCCGTTCGACACCCCGACCTTCGACGACGACCGCGGCGTCGACCCGATCTGCACGCGCGAGCCGGAGCCGTGCCCGTTCCACGAAGTGACCCTGACCGAGGCACTCGGGCTCGGCATGCCCGTGGCCTACCTCGTCGGCACACCGGCGTTCTGCGCCACTGGAACATGCGCGCCGGCGCTCGACGCCATGGTGTCGGCAGCGCCTGCCTACGACGGCCAGGTCGCCTTCGTGCACGCCGAGGTGTACACCGACGACACGGCGACCACCATCGCTCCCGCCGTGGAAGCGCTCGGCATGTTCTACGAGCCCGCGCTGTTCGTGACCGACGTCAACGGGATCATCCTCGAGCGGCTCGACGCGGTGTGGGACGAAACCGAACTGGTCGACACGCTCGACCGCGCGACGGCCTGAGACGGCGTCAACGTTGAGAGGGCCCCAACGGGCCGGCGGTCAGGAGAAACTCTGGCCGCAACCGCAGGTGCGGCTGGCATTTGGGTTCGTGATGGCAAACCCGGACTGCTCGAGACCATCTTTGTAGTCGAGCGTGGCGCCTTCGAGGAGCTGCGCCGATGCGGGATCGACGACGACGGTGACCGAACCCTCTTCGTAGCTGGCCCGATTGTCGTCGTCGGCGATGTCACCGTCGAAGAACATTTCGTAGGAGAACCCGCTGCACCCACCCGGGCGCACTGCCACACGCAGGGCGAGTTCGTCGGCACCCTCCTCGGTGAGGAGTTGGCGAACCTTGACGGCGGCGGAGTCGGTCAGCGTGATCATGGAACCTCCAAGTCGGTGATCTCAGGATATCGGGGCGTGGTGCGTCGCGCCCTCTCCGGTCCGCCGCTTGTGCACGCCACGTTCACTGCGACAGTGAGCGCGGGCTGACGGTGACACGACACGGAGTACGGCTGGTGAGGGTGCAGAACTCATACGTTTCGGCGTCGCCCATCTCGGCGACGAACCCGGCGACGAGCCCCCGGTGCAACCCGCACACCACCTCAGGGTGCTCAGCGGCCAGGTCGGCGAACGGGCAGTTGGCGAACGCCACGATCGCGCCTTCATCATCGGGAGCGGCGGTGACGACGGGATCGAAGCCGAGCCGGTCGAGGTCGTCGACTACCGCTTCGAGAGCGGACGGCGCCTTGGCGTAGGGCACTGCCCGCCGTGCCCCCTCATCGAGGCCGACCGCTTCGGCGTCGTCGCCGCTGGCGTCCAGACGCCGTGCCAGCGTGAGCACCATGCGGGCCAGCACGGGGATCGTCGGCGGTTCGAGGCCGAGCGACGGCGAGTCGGCGGCCACCGAGTATCGGTGCTGGGGACGCCCGACATCACCGCGTCCGGCCACCTCGACGTCGAGCAATGCGAGCTCGCGCATCCGCTCGAGGTGCGGGCGCACGGTGTTGGCGTGGAGTCCGAGCGCGTCGGCGATCTCCGCCGTGGTCAAGGGCCGCGACGAGCGAGCGAGCTCGAGGTAGATCGCGTAACGGGTGTTGTCACCAAGCGTCTTCAACAGGTCGAGCGGAGGCGGCTGGCGATCGGTTGCGACGGTGTTGCGCTCAGGTCGGAGTGCTGCTTGCCCAGCGCGTTCGTCAGCGCGATCAACGGCCCGATCCACAGGGTGAGATTACACGGAACTGGCCGGTAAAATACCCTCATGGCCGACGCCGGTTCCGCCGAGCCAACGACATCGCCTTCGGTTGAGCCGCCGACGGTCGACGCGGTGACCGACGTGTTACGCACCGTGATCGATCCGGAACTAGGCGCCGACATCGTCACGTTGGGAATGGTCCCGGGCGTCGACGTGTCAGGCGATGGCGTCGTCACCGTCGGGATCAAGCTGACCATTCGTGGATGTCCGCTGCGCGCCGAGATCAAGCGCGACGTGGAGTCCCGCGTCGCTCGTCACCCCGGCGTGCGCGAGGTGAAGATCAGCTGGGGTGAGATGGACGCCGACGAGCGCAGCGCGGTGATGACCAAGGCGCGGTGGAACGCCCGCGAGAACGCCCCCGACACCGAGGTGCCGTTGTCGTGCAACGTGCTGGCGATTGCCAGCGGCAAGGGTGGCGTCGGCAAGAGTTCGGTCACGGTCAACCTCGCCGCGGCGATCGCCGCCAGAGGCCACACGGTGGGCGTGCTCGACGCCGACATTTGGGGCTTCAGCGTGCCCCGTCTGCTCGGCATCGACGACCGAATGGAAGCCAAGCCGGTCGACGACTCGGACAAGCCGAAGATCATGCCGAACGAGCGGCGGGTCGGCGACGGCCTGCTCAAGGTGGTGTCCACCGGTTTCCTCGTCGACGAAGACACGGCGTTGATGTGGCGCGGACTGATGTTGACCAAGGCGGTCGAGCAGTTCCTGCGCGACGTCCGTTGGGGCGAGCTCGACTACTTGCTGATCGACATGCCGCCGGGCACCGGCGACGTGCAGATGGGCCTCGCCCGGCTCTTGCCCAGCACCGACCTCGTGGTGGTCACCACACCAGCACTCGCCGCACAGAAGGTCGCCCAGCGTGCGGCCGACATGGCCCGACGGAGCTTTCTCGACGTCATCGGCGTGGTCGAGAACATGAGCTCGTTCACCTGTGAACACGGTTCGACCTACGCCCTGTTCGGCGAGGGTGGCGGAGCGGCGCTCGCCGAGGCCATCGATGCGCCGCTGCTCGGCCAAGTGCCGCTCGAACCCAGCGTTGCTGCCGGCGGCGACGCTGGGGCACCGGTGGCCCTCGACGGGGTCGGCCCGGCCGCTGATGCGTTTCGCGCAATCGCGGCGACGATCGTCGACACGGTGGCGCCGCCAAGCGACCCCGACGTCGACATGGCCGGCTGCTCGGCGCGGCTGTTCGACACGGTCAACGCGGCATTCGCCGAGATCGACGCGCAGGCCGCTCAGTCGAGCGCGTCGTAGTCGTCGTCGCCGGGCATTGCGACGCCGACCACCGCGCCTCCGGCGTCTCGCCGCAACTTCGGTTCGGTGCGCGGGGGGCGATCCTTCTCCGCCGCCGCAGACAGGATGTCGCCAACCGATCGGTGATCGTCGAGGAAACGCAGATTGGCAATCGTCGGCGGCATCATCACCAGCTCGCCCGCTTCCTGGAGCGCCAGCGCCGCAGCCGGGGTCACCCACCGGCTGTCGACGGTCTCGCTGTTGTCGTGCGCGGCGGTTTGCTCGGCAGGGGCTGCGGCCACGAAGAAGCGGGTATCGAATCGGCGCGCTTCGCCGCGCGGCGTCACCCAATGGTCGACGTAGTGGATGTCGGCGAGTTGAATGCGGAGGTCGTCGCGGCGACACAGCTCCGCCATCGAAACGTTGCCGTCGTGCACGGCGTGACGGTCGTCCGGATGTGGCTCGTGGCGACCACCGTCGGATCGCTCGGCGAGCAGCACTCCTGCCTCCTCGAAGCACTCGCGCACGGCAGCGATCCAATACGCCAGCCCGCCGCGCTCGATGCCCAGGCGGGCGGATGCCGAACGGTCGTCGTGGCCGTGGCAGCAGACCTCCACATCGGGCCCGCTGTCGGCCGGATCGACGCGCCCGCCGGGAAAGACGTACATGCCAGCGCCGAATGCGGCGCCGGCAGTGCGCTGCAGCATCAACACCTCGGCACCGTCGGAGGCGTCGCGCACCAGCATCACCGTTGACGCCGGGCGAATCGGAACGTCGTCGTCCGTGGTCGTGACGGTGCGAATTGCGCTCATGCTGCGGAACGTATCGGATCGATGGAACTCCTACGGTGTGCGCATGGACCGCTCCGAGGCCCCGAACGCAGCCGCCGATGTGCTCGCGCACATCGGGCCAGGCACCCAGATCATCGTTCCCCTGGCCAATGGCGAGCCGACGGCGATCCTCGACGCGATCGAAGACGCCGCTGCCGCCGACCCGAACCGCTTCGACGACGTGCGCGTCCACCAGATGCATGCGCTGCACGATCGGCGCTACCTCAAAGGCGAGTTCCTGCCCAACCTGAAACACATCTCGTACTTCTTGTCACACGTCACGCGGCCGTACTTCGCCAACGACAGCGTCGGGTTGGTGCCGGCACACTTCAGCGAGGTGTACGCCCTCATGCGGATGCGCACCGAGGACCCGTTGGTGGTGGCGGCCGCGGCGCCACCCGACCGGCACGGCTACTTCTCGCTCGGCGTGTCGGCGGACTACACCGCCAGCTTCATCGGCCGCAGCCGGATCTTTCTCGAGGTCACGGACGCCATGCCGCGCACGTTCGGCCGCAATCAGGTGCACATGTCACAGGTCGAGGGCTGGTGCCGCAGCGACCGGCCGCTCGTCGAGGTGCCGCCGGTGCAGCCCGGCGACACCGACCGACGAATCGCCGAGTTCGTCGCCGAGCGCATCGCCAACGGTTCGACGATTCAGACCGGAATCGGCGCAATTCCGAACGCGATCATGGCCGCCCTCGCCGATCATCGCGATCTCGGTGTGCACACCGAGCTGTTGTCCGACGGGGTGATCGACCTGCTGGAGTCCGGTGTGGTCAATGGCGTGAAGAAACGACTGAACCGCACGAAGACGGTTGGCACGTTCGCTCTCGGTACCCAGCGTCTCCACGACTTCCTTCACGAGAACACCGCAGTCGAGCTGCATGCAGTGCGCTACGTCAACGATCCCCGAATCATCGCCAATGAACCCGACTTCGTGTCGATCAACGCCACGCTCACCGTCGACCTGCTCGGTCAGTGCGCGTCGGAAACCATCGGGGGCAAGTACTTCTCGTCGTCTGGCGGGCAGAACGACTTCGCCCGCGGCGCGATGTACTCCGACGGCGGGCAGGGCTTCGTGGTCCTACACGCCACCACCTCGAATGGCGCGTCACGCATCGTCCCCCGACTTGCGGCCGGCGACGTCGTGACCACCCCGAAGAACACCGTCGACAAGGTGGTCACCGAGTTCGGGGTGGCCGAGCTACGCGGCAAGTCGATCCGCGAACGGGCCCGGACGCTGATCGACATCGCCCACCCGGATCATCGCGAGGAACTCACGAAGGCGGCTGCCAAGCTGCACTACGCCTGATCACGCGCGACGAACTCGTCGACGTGAGCGAGGAAGTCCGGCCATCCCACCTCGTCGTCGAGGAGGATGTGATTCGGACTGTCGAGGGTGACGAACTCGGCGCCAGGAATTGCTGCCGCCAGCCGCCGACCCTCGTCGTAGGGGGTCGCAGCGTCGTCACGGCAGTGCAGCACCAGGGTGGGCACCGCAACCTGCGCCGCGAGATCGCCAATGTCGACGTCGTAGAACGCTTCTTCGAGCCGTGCCGCATTGGCCGCTGTCGACGTGTCGGCCTGGAGCTGGTTGAACCACCGGATCTGTTCCGACGTGGCCTCGGGGAGGAACATCATCGTGAAGAAGGAACGGAAGGCCGGGTTGGTCCCACCCCAGCCGACACGGATCAGATCGAGGATCGTGCTGGCTTCGGCCATCGCCGCGTCGCCACGCCGCCGCATTCCGCGTCGATAGCCACCATAGATCACCAGGTGCGAGATGCGGTCGGGATGTCGCGCGGCGTACGCCACCGCGGGAATCGCGCCCTGTGACATGCCGAACAGCGCGAAGCGGTCGACCTGGTGGTCGGCGACAACCGCATCGAGGTCGTCGATCCACAGGTCGATGTCGGTCAGGTCACTGTCACCGAGGTCGCGTTCGGACAAGCCGCAGCCACGCGAGTCGTAGCGGATGAAGCGGAACCGATCGCCGAGGGCGCCGATCCAGTGCCGCCATACTGGACTGTCCCAGTCCTTGTCGACGTGGGTCATCCAGTTCGCCACCTTGATCATCGGCATTCCCGTGCCGACCGAGGCGACGGCGAGTTCGGTCCCGTCGCGAGAACGCACGAAGCGCACCGTCTGCTGACGATCGGGAACCTCACGACTGACGATCGGCGACGCAACTGCCGCCACCACCTCGACGTCGGCGACCACCTGCACCCCGCGGCCGTGGACGGTGCGGATGTAACGCTGCGCCGTGCCGTCGTCACCGATCGCGGCACGTGCGGCGGCGATGCGAGATGCGAGCGCGCTGTCCGAAACGAACCGATCGCCCCAGACGGCGTCGAGGATCTCGGTGCGCGGGACGACGCGATCTCGGTGCTCGAGCAGATAGGCGAGCACCTCGAACACCTGCGGCTCGACGGCGCCGCGCGTGCCGTCGACGCGTAGCTCGTAGGCAGCCGTGTCGAGCTCGACCTCGTCGAAGCGATACCGCACGGCACGAGTATCTCGCGCGGCGACAACTTCCGGTCGCCGCAGCAGCAGCGATGCGGCCACGTTCTAGACCAGCAGGTCGATCGCCCAGAACACCGGAAACCCAGCGGCGAACGCGTGCATCACGTTGCCGGTCCGGCGCACGACGAGGAATCCGACCGCCACTGCGGCCAATCGCCCGATGTCGACCGGATCGAACTGGCCTCGCGTGGTGAAGAGCATCGTGGCGAGCAGCGCCGTGATCGCTGCTGGTCCGACGACCGACATCGGTCGCTCCCACGATGCGGGCACGGTGCGACCCGCGAGGATCACGAACATGCTGACGCGAAAGCAGTAGCTCACTGCACCGATCACGGCGATCACGATCCACGTGGTCATTGCGCTGCCTCCTTCGCTGTCGTTGCGCGAGCCGGATTCGGTTGCAGCCACGTGCCGACGGCAATTCCGACGATGATCGCCAGCAGCATCGCGGTGTTCAACGGCAGGCCGACCGCCGCTACAGCGGTCACCCCGGCGACGGCCGCGGCGATGCGCGCCGGTGTGGTGTCGACCGATTTGGCGACGAGTCCAACGAGCGCCAACGGGGCGGCGAGATCGAGACCGACCCACTCCGGAACGGTGGCGCCGACGAGGATGGCCACGGCTTGGGCAACCACCCACGCGCCGACCAGCCACGCTGCAGCGCCACAGAAGTACGCGGTTCGGCCTGCTTCGTCGAGGTCGCCGCGGGCGAACCGAGGCGCCGCGGTGAAGTACAGCTGGTCCACCACCGGGACGGCAAGTGCGAAGCGCATCCATCGCGGACGGTTGGCGAACCACGGGGCGAGTGACGCGCTGTACAGCAGCAGGCGGGCGTTGATGATGATCGCCGACGCGATGATCACGAGCGGCGCCACCTCGGCGGTGGTCATCTCGACCATCGTCAACTGCGCCGACCCAGCCATGATCGTCGGCGCGCTGACCAAACCTTGCGCAGTCGACAACGTCGATGCACCGATGGCCGTGCCGATGGCCAAGGCGAAGGGCACGACGCCGATCACCATCGGCGTCACGTCGACCACGCCGTCGCGTACTGCGTGACGCAGCCCGTGTTCGCCGCCCGGGGCCGACGTGGTCGGTGGGTCGTCGACCTGGCTCATGACCCGACCAGTCCACGCCCGGCGGCGGCCCACGCTGCGGTGGCCAGCTCGTGCGATGTCGGCACTCGGAAGGTCTCGTCGCGCCACCACCGGCGGAACGTCGCCTCGCCGACCGCTTCAGCCAACCCCGTCGTTTGACTGGCGTGCTGCGCCAGTGCCGCACGTTTGCGTTCGAGCTCGCAGGGCGTCAGGGGGCAGCGCAGCACGACGTCGCCATCGTCGATGCCGGCCGGGCCGTCGCCGTACTCGTCGAACAGCCCGAGCTGATCGTGTAGCTCGGCGTACTCGGCGAGGAACGTCCGCGTCATGGATGCATAGAGCACGTCAGCGCGCTGATCGGAGTCGAGCCAGGCGGCCGTCGCCCAGCTCGACACCGCACGGTGGTCGGGGTGTCCGGTGATGCCGTCGGGCCCGAAAGTGACGATTGCATCGGGGCGGACCTCGCTGATGATGTCGACCAGTTGAGCGACGGGACGATCGGCCGACTCAATCGCGCATCCACCATCGGGGATGTCGAGGAATCGGACGTCGGTGACGCCGAGCTCTCCCAGGCAACCCCTGAGCTCACGCTGACGAAGCTGCGCGAACCGCTCGGTGCCGGCCAGTTCCGTGTCGCCTGTGCCGAGCTCGCCATTCGTGGCGGCGACAACGGTCACGCGGCCACCCTGATCGACGACTCGCCCCATCAAACCTGCCGAGAGGTACGCCTCGTCGTCGGGGTGGGCCCACACCCCGAGCAAACGGCGGGGAATCTGGTGCGATTTGGTTGGTCGTCGAGTGGTCATCGTTTGTCCTCTGCGTCGGTGGTTCCCCTTGGGAACTGCTGATACGAGCGAACGTACGGATGGCCTGTGTGGGGTGCTTGGAGGTGACGTGGAGATCTGTCGAGATCGTCTCCATACCGGTGTGACGGTGGGTCAGCCGACGAGGTCAGCCAGCGCCGAGCGTGTGTGCTCGGCAACGGTGAGCCGCGGGAGCGGCGGCACCGACTCGTCCACGGCCGCCTCGAGCCGCTCGGTGAGCTCGCCGAGACGCGCGGCCGAGTCGGGGTCGAGTGCCGCCGAGCTGGTGTGATCTGCTTCCGCGGCACGCAGGATCGCCAGCGCGGTGCGAGGGTGGCGGTCGGCGAGCAGTTCGCTCGCCTGTCGCAGCGTGGTCCACAGCTGTGTCCAGCTCCCCGATCGCAGCCACAGCCCAATCAGGTCCGAGTATTTCGCCGCGGCCCGCTCGGTGTCGCCCATTGCTGTGTACTGCGACGCGAGGGTGACCGTGGCAACTCCCTCGATGAACGGGGCGTCGAGTGCGCGCGCCGACTCGATCGCCTGCTCGAGGGCGGTCGTGTTCGCCTCACCGGCGACGTTGTCGACCTCCGCCCGGCAGTAGTTCAGCCATGCGGCCGCCGACTGCGGCGTGGTCGTTGCGTTCGCTGCCCGCTCGAGTAGCTGGCGGGCCGCCGCGAGGTCGCCGGTGTATCCCGTCGCGACCGCCGCCGCACCCAGCGCCAGCCCATCTCGATCGATCCGGTCAGCCTCGACCCAGGCAGTTGTTGCGCCGGCGAGGTCGCCGGCGAACAGCAGCGCGGCGCCCAACTCCCACTTCGCCTGACTGACGGTCCAATCGTCGACGGCGCTCTCGAGCGCACGAGTGGCGATCTGTTGCGCCGCGACGAAGTCGCCCCGGCGCCACGTCGCCTGTGCCTGCATCGCCAATGCGGTCGAAGCACGGGGATCATCGGCGGGAAGACGGTCGACCAAGTCATCCGACCACGACCACACTTCGGTGGCATCACGCAGTCTCGCCCATCCTGCGAGGAGGCGACTCATGGCGAGCAACTGGTCGACGTCGTCGGCGCCATCGAAGTACTGCCGAGCGAATCGAATGTTCGGCATCTCCGCTCGTAGGCGGTTGGTCCAGTGCACTTCGTCGGCAGTGTTCATCCCGTTGCGGATGCGTTCGAGCGCGGCGACGACGTACTCGGCGGCGACTCGCCGGACAGCAGGAGCCTCATCGTGTTCGTCGAGCTGGTCGACTCCGAACGCGCGCAGCGTCTCGAGTTGCACATACCGCGAACCCGCAGGCCCAGAAGCGCGAGTGAGGAATGACGCGTCGACGAGACGGGCGAGAGCAGCGAGCCCGTCGACATCCAGCTCGAGTTGGGCCGACAACCACTCGACGGCATCGAGCGAGACGCCACCGGGCAGGACCGAGAGCGCGCGAAACAGTCGGCGTTCGGGCTCATCGAGGAGGTCGTACGACCACTCGACCGTGGCCCGCAACGTGCGGTGCCGGTGTTCGCGCACCGACGAACGATCACCGAGCACGTCGAGCCGCCGGTCGAGCACGCCGACGAGATCGTCGAGACCGAACGCCGACACGCGACCGGCAGCGAGCTCGATCGCCAGCGGCAGCCCGTCGAGCGCGCGGCACAGTTCGGCGATTCGCTCGGCTGTGGAGGCATCGAGTTGCCATTCGTCGTCGGCGAGACGGGCGCGATCCACGAACAGCTGGGCTGCGGGGCTTTGCTCGAGGACCTCGACGTCGACTGCTGCCGCTGCTGATGGGTCGACGGTGCCGAGCGGGCCGAGCCGGTACAGCCGCTCGCCGGCCACACCGAGCGGCTCACGACTGGTGGCCAGAATGCGGCTGTGGTCCGACGCAGCGAGCAGCTCGGTGATCGCCGCGGCGGCCGCATCGAGCACGTGCTCACAGTTGTCGACGATCAACGTGTGCGGAACTGCGGCAAGGTACTCGCCGACCGCTGCGAGCACGTCCGGCCGGTCGCCGGTCTCGATCCCCACCGCGGCAGCGATCGCCAGGGGCAGCGCAGAAGCGTCGCGCGATGCCGCGAGGTCGACGAACACCGGCGGGCGCTCCGGTGCGGTCGCTGCGCCGACGACCTCGACGGCCAACCTGGTCTTGCCGGTACCACCAGTACCGACCAGCGTGACCAACGGGTGCCGCTCGATCAGCGCAGCGATCTCGCCGAGTTCGGCAGACCGTCCGCGCAACGGATCGGCGAACCTGGGGAGCGAGGTCCGCCGGGCGCGGGGTTCGCCGGCGCCTGCATCCGATGCGCCAACTGGTTGTGCGGGCGCGACGAACTGGTACCCGAACCCGTGGACCGTGCGGATCACCCGCTGGTCGCGACCGTTGTCGCCGAGGGCGGCGCGCGCCGACTTGATACGTGACGTCAGGGCCGATTCGGAGATGAACTGGTCGCCCCAGATCGCCTCCATCAGCTCGATCTTGCTGACGGCGACATCGCGGTGTTCCAGCAGGTAGACCGTGACGTCGTACACCTGGGGCTCGACGTGGATGACGCCATCGGGACCGCTGATGGTCCTGGTCGAGAGGTCGATCTCGAAGCCGTCGAGCCGATAGCGCACGTTCGCCATTCTGGCCGGCCGGCCGCAACCGGGATCGAACCGCGCCGACGATCTCCACCCCCGACCGATCGGTCGGTCGCCGATGGGGCGGTATCGCCGCAGCAGCCATCGTTGGTGCCGTCAGCACGTTGGTGGCCGTGTCGCCTGCGACGCGCACGACGCTGCCCGCAAGGCGCAGCCGTTCGAGTCAGGCAGCGAGGCGCTGCGGGGCGTTCGCCGCCCGCTTGCCGGTGGTCATCTTCTCATAGAGCGCACACACCCGCCGGCTGGCGGTGCGTTCACACAACGAGGGCACCATCGCATGCACAGCAGCGGCGACCGACGCGGCAGCCAAGGACGCAGCGAAGCCGAGGGCGACCCGGGCGTGCTCGCCATAGGTCTCGTCGACCGATGCCGGATGCTCGGTGAAGTGGCGTCGCAGGTCCATAGCTCAACCGTACGGAAGTCCAGGATCGAAGGTGTTGCGAAGTTCGCGCATAATCAGTTCTCTTGCACATGATTAACACGCTTGTCGTCATATGTGCGCAGTATTCTTCGAATGTGGACTCAATCGATCGGGAAATCGTGCGTCTTCTCCAGGACGACGCCAGTCGTAGCGCCCGTGAGCTCGGCGACGCGGTGGGCCTCACCGCCACGCCGTGCTGGCGCCGCATCCGGGCCCTTGAAGACGACGGCACGATCGCCCGGCAGGTGGCCATCGTCAACCCACATGCCGTGGGCCTCGACGTGTTGGCCCTGGTCAACATCCGCACCAACGACCACAGTTCGGAGTGGATTCGACGCTTTCGGGCGGCGCTGGCGGACTTCCCCGAGGTGCTCGAGGCGTACCGCACGAGCGGTGACATCGATTACACGTTGAAGGTGCGCGTGGCCAGCATCCCGGCCTACGACGAGTTCTATCGCCGGCTGATCGAGGCGATCGACCTCTACGACGTGCGCACGATCTTCGTGATGGAGGAGCTCAAGTCGACCACCGCACTCCCCCTGGACGAGTAGCCCCAGCTACTGCTCGAGGAACCAGCGGGCGATCTGGGTGCGCGTCGACATGTCGAGCTTGGCCAAGATGTTGCTGACGTGCGTCGACACGGTCTTGCGCGAGATGAACAACGCCTCGGCGATCTGCCCGTTGGTCATGCCTTTCGCGACGAGGCTCGCCACGTCGTGCTCGCGGCCCGTGAGCTCACCGCCCGAGTGGTTCGACCGACGGGTCGCAGCGAGCTGGGCAGCTTCGTCTCGGCGTTCGCCTGGCCAATTCTCGAGGAGGTCGAGGGCGCGCTGGGCACTCTCGTGAGATGCGTCGACCTCCCCCTCGCGGCGCTGGACCCGAGCGAGCGCAATCCACAACTCGGCCTGAATGGGCTGGGGAACGTGCGACGCCATGGTCGCCGTCGGCCCATCGACGATGGCCAGCGCCGTCTCGATCTTGGAGCGAGCATCATCGAGTTCGGCACGATCGGCGAGAACTGCGAGCGCGACCTCGCTGCCACGCGTGCCATCGCCGAAGCGCTTGACCAGCTCGACGAGGTCGTTCGCATCGACGCCGTTGCGCAGCATCGATCGGAACGTCAACGTGAGCAGCTCCGGAGAGTGGTGCATTTCGCCCATGTCGGCGAGCGCCAAGGCGAGCGCATCGAGATCGGGTTCGCCGATCGCCACACGCACGGCACGTAGCCACGGATCGCGTTGCCCACCGCTGGAGTCGACGTCGTTCGCGATCAAGCAGGCCGCCTCGTCGACGTCGCCGGTCTCGAACGTCAGCAGTGCATCGAGTCCGACGAGCGCGTCATTCCAACGGCTGTTGCCGCCCAACACACGCGACCTGCGAACGGCGGTCAGTGCTGCTCCGAGGTCGCCACGTCCGATCGCCAGCTGAGCGCGACGCTCGGCGAAGCTATGCACCGCCATCACATCGGATCCGCTCCGAATCGCGGCCCGCCGCATCTCGAGCAATGTGTTCTCGGCGTCGTCTGGAGGTTGACACGCGCTGAGGTTGAACAGCGCCCGAGCTGCCGTGAGATGGTCGCCAACCGCCGTGCTCTGTTCGGCGAGTTCGCGTAACACCGGGGCCGCATCCCCGGCCGATTCCCCCTTCATCTGCGAGCTCGCTCGTTCGACCCTCGCGAGCCGACGGATGTCGTCGGACCCGATTGCATCGGCGAGTTCGATGGCCCGGTCGGCGTACTCCACCGCCAGCTCGGTCTCGCGATGCAACATGTGGTGCTGCGCTACGGCGACCAACGCCCGGGCGCGCTGTTCCACGGGAGTGTCCTCGTCCGTACCCACTCGCAGCTGGTCGAACGCGTCGCGCTCGCCTTCGGTGTCGCCAGCCTCGAAGGCGACGCGCCCGACGAGGGCGAGGGCCTCCGACAGTCTCGGCGATCCGCTCCGCTCCTCGATCCGCCGCCAACGGTCGGCGTGGCGGCGGGCCACGTCGAGGCGGCCGAGCAACCATGCGGCGCGTGCCGCCAGCTCGAGCAGTTCAGGGTGGTCGGGAAAGGCATCGAGGGCTTCCTCGGCGACGAGCAGCGCCTGAAAGGGTGAACCCGACTCGAGGTAGTCACGGATTCCGGCCGGGGCGAGGCGCTCCACGTCGTCGTCGCGTGCGGCTTTGATCGCATGGCGGGCGATGGACGCGTGATCGGCCGGGCACAGTTCGATCGTGGCTTCGAACGCCCGGCTGTGGAGATAGCGCTTCTCGCGACCGAGCAGTGATTCGAGGATGGCCTCGCGCACCAGCTCGTGGCGGAAGTGAAAGCGGTCGACCGTGCGTTCTTCGAGCAGGCCTCTGGAGACGAGCAGACGCAGGCGAGCGATCAGCTCGTCGTCGCCGAAACCGCTGGCCGACCGCAGCACTTCGTAGTCGGCCGACGACCCGAGCACTGCGGCCATCGACAGCACCGACCGCTCGTCGTCGCTCAGTTCGCCGAGGCGGTGACCGATCGCCTCGCTCAAGTTCCAGGGGATCGCCGACTCGAGCAACGACTGTGGGTCGCTGCGATTGGCGATGAGGAACTCTTCGAGATACAGCGGATTCCCACCGGTGCGTGCCGCCAAGGTGTCGACGAGGCGCTCGTCGGGCTCGTCGCCAATGGCGGCGGCGACCATGGCGCTGATCTCGTCGCCGGTGAGCGGTTCGAGACGCAGCCGCGCTGGCTGACGGCGTTCCACATGGCGCAGCAACTCGATCGCCGGATGGCCCGGCGGGAGGTCTTCAGGACGGTACGTGACGACAACCGTCGGCCGGTCGGGAGCGGTCAGCAGGCGCTCGACGATCTGCAGCGTTTCGACATCAGCCCAGTGCAGGTCCTCAATAATCAGCACATCGGGTTCGAGGTGGCTGATCAGGGCGACGCCGGCCGCGATCGGGTCGCCCGCCATTGCGTCGGGCGCGGCAGGGTCGAGTCCACTCAACCGGGGTGCGGTGGGCCCGAGGATCGCCGCAAGCATCTCGGCCGAACCGATGAGGTCATCGGGGATTGTCGTCCACCAGCTGACCGCCGGTTCGATTGCCGATCGGAACACGTCGAACGGTCGTCCGTACGACGTCGGCGAGCTCGTGCCGACGAGTACCGAGAGATTGGTACGACTCAGCGCCTCGCGCACGAGCCGCGACTTGCCGAGGCCAGACTCGCCGGACACGAGCACGACGTCGCCGCGATTACGACCGATCACCTCCGCCAGCACGTCCAGTTCGTCTGAACGGCCAACAAAGGCCAGATCGCCGCGGGTGGTCATGTAGTGATTGTTATCGTTGCTGCGTCCACGAGCGTCGCCAGCGGGTCAACGACCGCAGGAACGAGGCCTGCTGTTCGCCGTCGGCCAGTCGGCGACGGTGCTCGCCGAGCAGCAGCTCGGGGTGGAGTCCATCGAGGGGTGTCATGTGTCCGAGTGTGGCGACCTCAGGTAGGCCGTCACATCGGGCAGGTGACTGATTTGCGGGGGTCAGGCGGTGACCGGGGTCACAGCCGGGTCACACGGCGTCGGCGGGTGCTTCGTCGCTGGCGTCGGCCGGCACGTCGCCCGGCGCATCGGCGGCGGCCTCTGCAGTGGCGGTGCCGTTCGTGTCGGCAGCGGCGTGGACGCCACCGTCGACCAGGCCCTCCGCCGCCTCCACAGCTGCGGGATCGTCGCTCGGCCCACGGCGCAGGAACACGAACGCCGCCGCGGCACCCACCACGGCGGTGAGCACGATGGCCACCGTCCGCCAGTGGTCGTTCAAGAAGATCGTCGCCTCGGCCTGCTGTTCCAGGGCCCAGTCGGTGATCGGGTCGCCCTCTTCGCGAATGTCGACCCA
Source organism: Actinomycetota bacterium (assembly GCA_039194665.1). Taxonomy (GTDB): domain Bacteria; phylum Actinomycetota; class Acidimicrobiia; order Acidimicrobiales; family Ilumatobacteraceae; genus JABSQH01. The sequence goes on along the minus strand of JBCCVW010000001.1, from coordinate 1,784 downwards.
GTAGAAGTACCACAGCAGGTAGGCACCGGAAATCACGACGAAGGCGGCGGCGATCTTGTCGACGTACTGCATGCCGTTGCGCAGCACCTTCAGCAAGCTCGTATTGGCGAATGCCAGCGCCACGGTGAGCGCCGACACCAACAGCGCCATGCCGGCCCCGTAGGCGAGCACGTTGCCCACACCGGCGACCACACCGTCGCGCGAGGTAGTGGAGAACACGGTGGCGATGAACAACCCGATCGTGCAGCCAATGGACGCAACGGCGTAGGCCACACCGAACACGAACATCGCTTTCGTGGTGTTCTTCGGCTGGCCACCCGTGTTGATCTGCGGCGTCATGAACGGCAGCTTGTAACCGAACAGCATGGCGATCCCGAGCACAACGAGGGCCACGCCGATGATGCCGGTGGCGTACTTGGCGTTCTGGTCGATCCAGTTGGTGAAGTTGTAGGAGATCACCCCAACGACGAGGAACACCGACAAGAAGCCGGCAGATACTGCAGCGCTCACCAGCAGCGCGCGTCGGATCGATGCTCGCTGCGACCCGGGTAGCTGGCCTTGCATCCCGAGGAAGTACATCAAGTAGGTCGGTAGCAGGATGAACCCGCAGGGGTTGACCGCAGCGACCAAACCGCGGATGAACGACAGGCTCATGTGTGCTCCATCATGTGCTCTACGAGGTGGCTTCCTGAATCTGGGCGTCGACGGTCTGTAGCTCGGCGACCCGGTCGCGAAGCTGGTCGGCGTCGAGCACGCCGGTTTGTTCGATGATCGTGCCGTCGGAGGTGACGAACAGCGTGATCGGGAACGCGACCGCGCCGATGGCATCGGTGAGCTCGGCGAGAGGATCACGCAGTTGTTCGTATGTCACGCCGCGTTCACCGGCGAAACGCTCCATCGTTTCTACCGAATCGATGGTGTTGACCCCGATGAAGCGCACCTCGTCACCGACCTCGCTGTGCACTTCGGCGAAATCGGGGAGCTCCTTGGCGCACGGCGGGCATGTGGAGAACCAGAAGTTCATCACCGTCGGCTGGCCCAACAGCGACGCCGTGACGATTTCGTTGTCGTCTCGATCGAACAGGGTGGTCACCGGGAGGAGGTCGCCTTCGACGAGGTCGTTGCCCAATCCGTTGTTGGGGAAGGTTTCAACCGTCTGCGGATTGTCGAGCACGGCATCGGGCTCGTCGTCGCCGGAGCGGGCGATGAGGAACCCCGCGCCGACGCTGATCACGACGGCGACCACGAGGGAGATCGCCAGCAGCCGCGGCCGGATGTTCACCCGTTGCAGGGTACTGAGCACATGAGAACAGGTCGCTCCACGAGCACGAAACGTTCCCTTACGGCCGCGGTGCCCCGGTGGGGGGAGACCAGGGCACCACGGCCGTCGGGGGGATCATGCGACGTTCACCGACACGGCGCCTGCCGCGTCGACCTCGTCGGCGTTGACTGGGCCGAGCTCGTCGACGATCAGCGCCGGACGGGGCCGCTTGGGCGGGCGACCGCACGGGCGCTTGTTAGCGACGATCCGGCCGCCGGAGATCAGCTCGCCACCCCAGACGCCCCATGGTTCGGCGCGTTCGAGGGCTTCGGCGAGACACGACGCCTGAAGTGGGCACCGGCGGCACATCGCCTTGGCGCGAGCGATGTCGATCACGTCGTCGGAGAAGAACAGCGCGGTGAGCGTGCCGTTCCCGTCGGCGCATCGGGCCGCTGGTGCCGTGCTCCCGGCGTCGACGCCGGGAGCGTCGATACAGTCGGGTTCGCGGGGTTCGATGACGATG